>CAYLOW010000160.1:0-9828 GCA_964385315.1 uncultured Anaerolinea sp. | reverse complement strand
AAGGCGCGGCGATCATCGTCTCGCATGACCGTTACTTTTTGGACAAAGCCTGCAATGTCATTTTCGAAATGTTCCCTGGCGCAACCGAAACGTATCGCGGAAATTACAGCGCCTACCTGAAACAACGTGCTGAACGCGCTGAACGCAGGCAGGAAATTTTCGACAGCGAAAAAGAAAAACTGATGAAGGAAGTCGAGTACATCAGGAAGAATGTCTCGGGGCAAAATGTACTGCAAGCCAAAGGCAAGCTCAAGCGCCTCTCGCGTATTTTGCAGGCCATCGAGCAGGTTGGCATGGAAGCCGCCCTTAATCAAAAGTGGAGTGAAACAGCCGCTGAGATCTCCGTCACAATGTCCATCATGAGCGTGGACGAAGCCGAGCGCCGCGTGCGAGGAATGCAATCGCCTGTGCGCGCCCTGCCCAATTTGCATCTTCGCCTCTCATCTGCAGCCCGCTCAGGCGACATGGTCATCCGCTCTGAAAATCTCAAAGTGGGCTACTCCGACAAGTTCCTGTTCTCCTCTCCGAATATTGATCTGCGGCGCGGTGATTGCGCCGCCCTGATCGGCCCGAATGGTGCCGGCAAATCCACTTTTCTTAAAACGATCCTCAACCAGATCCCACCCCTGGCCGGGGAGGTGACCCTTGGGGCGAGTCTCAGCATTGGGTATTTTGCCCAAGCGCACGAGGGGCTTGATCCGCAGAAAACAGTGATGGAAGAAATAGTTGCCGCAACAAACTGGCTCCCGAATCGGGCGCGGGAGTATCTCGGGAAATATTTATTCTCAGGGGATGACGCTTTCAAGAAAGTGTCCATGCTGTCAGGCGGTGAGCGCGGACGTCTCGCGCTTGCGAAACTCGCGCTGCAGGACACCAACCTGCTCCTGCTGGATGAACCCACCAACCATCTGGATATCCCCTCACAGGAAATCCTCGAGGCGGTGCTCGATGATTACCAGGGCACGATCATGCTTGTCACACATGACCGCTACCTTGTGGATGCCATCGCCACCCAGATCTGGGAAATTGACACGGACGAATCACACCTGATTATTTTTAAGGGAACCTATTCCCAATTGAAGGAAGATCGCGAAAAAGAACTGGCGCGGCAAAATGCTGCCGAGGTTGTTGTTTCTGACACGCGAAAAAAAGATGCACCCAGGGTGAAATCAGTCAGTACCAAAGAGGAACGGCAAAAAATTGCCAAAATTCAAAAATTGGAAAACAGCATCGCAAAACTTGAAGCCGAACTGGGTGAAATTGGCACGCAGCTGGCAAATCCCCCCAAGGATGCGGGCCAGGTGATCAAGCTGGCAAAGGAATACGACCGTGTGCAAAAAGAAATGGACAGCCTGCTGGCAGAATGGGAAGAGCTGCAGGGATAGATCATTTCAGCATGGAAATCGGCAGTTTGAAATGTATAATGATTCTCGCGGAGAATTATTGAATGAAATTACCCCTTAACCAGATATTAAAAGGCAATTGCATTGAAAACCTGAATGCCTTGCCTGAAAAATCGATCGATCTTATCTTTGCCGACCCCCCCTATAATTTACAATTACAAAACGAATTACACCGTCCCAATATGACAAAGGTGGACGCGGTCAACGACCATTGGGATCAATTTGCCTCTTTTGAGGCTTATGATGAATTTACCCGCGCGTGGCTTCTGGCTTGCAGGCGGGTCTTAAAGCCCACAGGAACCATCTGGGTCATCGGTTCGTACCATAACATTTTTCGGGTCGGGACGATCATGCAGGATCTGGGTTTTTGGATGTTGAATGATGTGATTTGGGTCAAGACCAATCCCATGCCTAATTTCCGCGGCGTGAGATTCACAAATGCGCACGAGACCATGATCTGGGCCAGTTCAGGGAAAGGCGCAAAATATACGTTTAATTATCAGGCGATGAAGGGATTGAATGAAGAAAAACAAATGCGGTCTGACTGGTGGCTGCTTTCGCTGGCGACGGGTTCGGAACGGGTTAAAGACACCAGGGGCGTCAAGGCGCATTCCACACAAAAGCCCGAGGCATTGCTGTATCGTGTGATCCTTTCATCAAGCAACCCCGGTGATGTTGTCCTTGATCCGTTTTTTGGGAGCGGCACAACCGGCGCGGTGGCCAAACGATTGCATCGGAATTGGATAGGGCTTGAAAGGGAAGCCAAATACATCAAAGTTGCACAAAAGAGGATCAATAAAATTAAGCCTGAGCCATTTGACGCGCAGGTTTTTAACGGAAAAAGCAAAGCTGCGCAAAGGGTGGCGTTTTCCACACTTGTGGAAAACGGGTTTCTGGATGCAGGTCAAAAGTTGCTTTTTGCGAAAGACAAGTCCCGTTCGGCGGTCATCAGATCTGATGCGCGGGTCCTGACGGCGGATGGTTTTGAAGGAAGCATTCACCAGGCAGGCAGCCATTATATGGAAGGCGCTCCCTGCAATGGCTGGGAACATTGGTATTTACAGGGAAAGTCCGGGTTGACCTGCCTGGATGATATCCGCCGGAAATATAGGATCGAAAATGGGTTTCTCGATGATTGATCCGGTTGGGAAAGCATAAACCCCGATCATTTTGTTTCTGAACTGATGCCCTTATCCCCCCAGTTGCCCCAATCCTGAAAGTGCTATACTAATTTCAGGAAGACAGTGTGCTGTTCATGATTGCAAGGTCAAATCAAAAAAACTTGCGGGAGGTGGATATGTCCTGGCAAAATCAATTAAGGGGTGATCCTGTGTCGTGGCTGCTTGAATCTGATATGCCCGGCGTGCGCTACCTGGCGTTGCGTGATGTAGTGGGGCTTTCTGATAATGATAAGGAATTAAAGTCAGCCCGTGCGGCGGCGCACAAGGAAGGCCCGATCGCAGAAATTCTATCCAACATGGAGGAGCTGGGATATTGGGTCAAGGCAGGGCCAGGCTATAACCCGAAATATCGCTCAACGGTCTGGTCCATTATTCTGCTTGCCCAGCTTGGTGCATCCATTCGTGAAGATGTACGCATTGAGCAGGCGTGCAACTATTTGATCGAGCATGCTTTAACAGAAGGCGGTCAGTTTACTGCGATATCATCCGGCGCACCTTCCGGCACAATCGATTGCCTTCAAGGGAATTTGTGCTGGTCACTCATGGAGTTGGGGTATGACCATCCGAAGCTCGGATCTGCTTACGAGTGGATGGCGCGTACTGTTACCGGTGATGGGGTCGCGCCCAGGGAGGAGAAGGATGCTCCAGTCCGCTATTTTGCATATAAGTGCGGTCCGGTTTTTGCCTGCGGTGCAAATAATAAATTGCCTTGCGCGTGGGGCGGCTGTAAAGTGATGATGGCATTTGGCAAGTGGCCCCTCAAAAGGCGGACGCCATTGGTTAAGAAGGCCATTGAACAGGGTGCCGACTTCTTCTTGAGTGTCGATCCCGCAGCCGCAGATTATCCAAATGGCAATGCAGATAAGCCCAGTGGTAATTGGTGGAAATTCGGTTTCCCTGTTTTCTATGTTTCAGATATTTTACAAATTGCCGAAGCATTGGTCGGGTTGGGGTACGGAAAGGATGGGCGATTGTCCAACACCTTGAAGGTCATCAGTGAAAAGCAGGACGAAAACGGCCGCTGGCTGCTGGAATATGATTACAAAGGCAAAACCTGGGTGGACTTTGGCATGAAGAGAAAACCAAATAAATGGGTAACGTTACGGGCACTCAAGGTTTTAAAAGCGGCAGCCTGATGGATGCCGGAGAGACCTTGGTTGATAAGTTCACTCCGGCAGCATTGTCAGAAAAAATCATGGTATTCACGATTAAAGTATAATAATTCGCGCAGAGAGTTATTGAGTGAAATAACTCGTTGATCAAGGTCGCAGCGCATGGTGAATTAAACCCTGCTGGCGTGTAAGGAGAATTACATGGCAATCGTTTCGTTTAACGGTAAAACCTATAACAGCCTGGAAGAAATGCCGGTCGATCAACGTGCCGCCTATGAGCAGGTCATGGCTTTTATGAAGGACGAGAACAACAACGGCATTCCTGATATGTTCGAAGGGGATGTCATTCAAAAGATGATCGGGCTGGCGTCGTCAAACATGCGGGTTCTTGTCAACGGTCAGGAGGTGGATGGTCTCCAATCCATGCCACCGGAAGCGCGTGAAAAATTTAACGCCGCCATGGAAAAATTAGGTCAGCTTGGGATCCTCCCGCAGGCGGCATCAGGCATGCAGGGGAATTCATTCCAATCGGTGGGCCGGGTTCCGCAGGTTGAACCTGCCTTCCCGAAATCGCCTCCCTTCATCCAGTCCACCCCCTCTGCGATATCGGAGGATAGCAGCTCGCGCAATGTGGTGATCCTGCTTGCCGTACTGGCTTTTGTTGGAGTATGCGTGCTGGTGGCTGCGGCGGGATTTTTCTTCCTTAATCGTTAACCCCGGCTAAAAGCCGCAGGGTAAACAACCCCATCTTTATAGCCAACTGTCTAATAAATCATGCAGCCCTGCTCCGCAAAGGCATGCGGGAAACCCGCATCAGCAGCATGCGCGTTGATGAGAAAACGACCCCGTCCGGAAAATGAACGAAGAAGGCCTCAGCCCGCCCGTCAATACCCAAGCCACCCTCAGTCTGATATTTGGGATTTTAACCATCCTGTCACTTTGCGCGGGCATGGTCCCTTTTCCATTTGCAGGCTTCATATGTTTCCCGGTAAGTTTTCTGTTTGGAATTCTTGCGTTGGTGTTTGGGGCGGTCTCCCTGCTCCGGATTTCCAGGCTGAATGAATCGGGCTCCCCCAGGGCGTGGATCGGGATCATGCTTGGCGGGTTTGTTTTCCTGTGTGTCGTGTGTATGGTCGCCGCCCTTGTGTCTCTTTTCATTTTTGCCCCCCACTCCGTGCCCATCCCGCCCTTTATTCAAAATTTCTCCATTTGATTTCAACTTGCAAAACCATCCCCTCTCGGTTATCCTTGCAAGTGGGAGTGGTTAAGTCCCGGTGGGCTTCCTGGTCTTCAACACCAGTGGCGGGCCGCGTTGCGGGTCGCGGTGGGTTCGTCTCCCATCCACTCCCGCCTATTTCTGGACGGTGGACGATGGCCAACAGGCTGTTATCCGCCGTCTATTTTTGATTATCAAAAGGTGTTTTAATGTCATCCCTCGAAATTGATGAGCTTACGAGATTTGTATCACGTGTCTTTCGTGTTGAAGATGTGACCAGCGGCGACGCGCAAAGGGGTTTCTTTGCGCGTTATCGCGGCCAGCTATTGGATGGGGATTCCGCCAACCTCTACGACCGTCTGGCAGAATCCCTTGCTCCATATAACATTATTCCCCTGTTCAAGATCGAAAACGAACGCCAGGTAATTTATCTTGCGCCCAAGCCTGCCGAGCCAAAGAAGGATAATGTTTTCATCAATGTCCTGCTCTTCATCCTGACCATATTTAGCGTAATGTTGGCAGGCGCGCAGCCCGAAGGTGCCCTTCCAACTGATTTTGCAGGACAGATGCTTGCGCTGGCTAAAAGCATTTTTACAGGCTGGCCATTTGCATTAAGTTTGCTTGGGATTTTGTTGTCGCATGAACTCGGCCATTATTTCATGAGCCGCCATCACAAAACCCATGCCACTTTGCCTTATTTCATTCCCTTCCCCTTTAGCCCGCTGGGAACCATGGGCGCGGCGATCATCATGCGCGGTGTGCCAAAGAACAAGCGTATTCTTTTTGATATTGGCGTGGCGGGCCCCATTGCCGGGCTGGTGGTGGCCATTCCTGTTTTGTTCTATGGATTGTCACTCTCCACGCTGGGCACCATTGTCCCCGATCCAAACGGTTTTCTGGAAGGCAATTCACTGCTCTATCTTTTTGCGAAATTTGTCACCTTTGGCAGGCTCCTGCCGGCGCCTGTTGAGTCTCAGGGCGCTTTGTATTGGCTGCAATATTTCTTCTCGGGGCATCCCGTTCCCTTTGGCGGGTTGGATGTCTTCATTCACCCTGTTGCATTCGCAGGCTGGGCGGGCATATTGGTGACGGCGTTAAATCTCATTCCACTGGGAACACTGGACGGTGGACATGTGATCTATGCCTTGTTTGGCGACAGGGCCAAAAAGGCATTCCCATTTATTGTCGGCATCATGGCTGTGATGGGAATTTTCTGGAGCGGATGGTGGCTGTGGGCGGTGCTGCTATTTTGGCTGGGCCGTGTCAATGCCGAGCCGTTGGATCAGATCACCACCCTCGACCCCGCCCGGCGGATGCTCGCTTTCGCGATGATCATCGTCTTTGTTCTGGTTTTCATGCCTGTCCCATTCATGACTCTTGCGCCATAAAATTATAAATATGAAAAAAATATTCTCCCTGCTATTTATCGCCTCGGTCATTTTGTCGGCTTGCGGTTCATCGGGGGCAGCGTCCACCAGTGAGCCGTCAGTGTCATCCACAGCTTCCACACAGCCGGCGGCCCAAACCCCCAGGCCTTTGCCTACGGTCGGCGTCGTATCCAGCCTGGGCGTGAGCAGTGATGCCTTGCAGGGGGTGGAGATCAAGGTCTGGCATCCGTGGTATGGGGTTGAATCCAATTTGTTTGAAACCCTTACTGCGGAATTCAATGAAAAAAATGAATGGGGCATTAAGGTGCTCGCAGAGAGCCAGGTGAACTTCACCAACCTGTACGAGAATACAACCGCATCCCTGCCCACCACCGAAAAACCAGAGATGGTGATCGCCCTGCCCGAACACGCGCTGGAATGGGACGCGAATGGTGTGATCATCGATCTGGAACCATACGCGCAAGACCCGTTGTATGGATTGGATGCAGGTGATATTCCCGCTGTGTTTTGGAATCAGGATAATTTCGGCGGAAAAAGGCTGGCGATCCCTGCCCAACGTACGGCGCGTTTTTTGCTGTGGAATGAGACCTGGGCGGGCGAGATCGGGTTTGATTCCCCGCCCGATGCTCCCGCTGATTTTAAACAGCAGTCCTGCCGCGCCCAACAGGCCATGTTAAAGGATGCTTCCCCGCAAAATGATTTCATGGGCGGCTGGTACGTGGATACCGGGCCGATGACCGCTTACGCATGGCTGCTTGCCTTTGAGGGCGGCGTTTTGGACGGCAGCAGTTACCGTTTTCTCACGCCGCATAATATTGAAGCGTTCAGGTTCCTGCGTGAACTGTCCGAAGGTCTTTGTGCCTGGCAGGTGGCCGGCACAGACCCGTTTAAAGCATTCGCCAGCCGCGAAACCATGTTCATCAGCGCCAGCCTCGAAGACCTGCCCGAAGTGGCGCGCGCATTTGCCGGCGCCAAAAACACGGACAAGTGGAAGGTCATCCCCTTCCCCGGCGCAAACGCCGATGCGCTTGTAGTGTACGGCTCGTCGTATGTTGTTTTGAAATCCACCAGCCAGAAACAACTGGCGTCCTGGCTGGTTATCAACTGGCTCCTGGAGAATGGGCAGGATGCGCGCCTGGTGGAGGCGACCCATCTCTTCCCAATCCGCACCTCCAGCATGGCCCTGCTTGGTGATTATGAAAAGACTCACCCGCAGTGGGCGCAGGCCATTCAGCTTTTGCCGCAGGGCGAAATCCAACCGCAGCTGGCTTCGTGGCGTCAGGTCAAGGTAATACTCGGAGACGGGTTCACACACATGTACAGCTTCAACGTCCCCAGCGGCCAGGTCCCCGCAATTCTGGCGCAGATGGAAACCATTGCATCCAGTTTGAAAAAATAAACTGGGAATACCCAAAGCAAATTTGAAGGCTGACCAAAGTATCCGAATGGGACCGGATGTTATAGATGCCCGGCCCTTTTTTATGATCTGCAGCAATGCCAATCCTTGAGTTTGGAGTTCAAACCTCGTTTTGTTGACCTCAAGATAAAAAATGTTTGCATTCTTGTTAGTTGTCGTACAATCGTAGGTCAATCGTAGGTATATCGTCAAGTAGTATTTGGATGAACATGGTAAATTTAGCACTGTAAGGTGATTTCTCTTCTCCTCCTTTCAAAGAGAGCCACGGTCGGCGTCCGTGGCTCTCGGCGTTTAAGCGGGAAATTATGGCAGTATAATCGCGTCATCAAACTTTGCGAGGTTAACATGCCTGTACAAATTACGATCATTGGTCTGGGACAAATAGGGGCTTCCATGGGGCTGGCGCTTGCGGCTCAAAAAGATGCTCTTTTGCGCGTAGGTCACGATATAAAAATGGAAGTGGAACGCGAGGCGCTAAAAATTGGCGCCGCGGATAAAATTGAACATAACCTGCCCAGGGCCGTGCAGGATGCGAAACTGGTTGTATTGAGTATCCCTGTCAGCCAGGTGCGGGAAACCCTGGAGTTCATCGCGCCCGATTTGAAGGAAGGCACAGTGGTGCTGGACACGGCGCCGATCAAGGCGGATGTGCAAAAGTGGGCAAAGGAATTTCTTCCCGGGGGATGTCATTACGTGGGGATCGTCCCGGCCATCAATCCCGAATACTTGTACGATTTTCGATCCGCCCCCGCCTCGCCCAAGGCGGATATGTTTTCGAAGGCGTCTTTTCTGGTGAACGCTCCCAGCGGCACTCCTGAACAGGCGGTGATTTTCGCGATGGATTTTGTGCGCCTGTTGGGGGCTGAAGCACTGCTTGCCGACCCAGCTGAGTCAGATGGTTTGATGACCACCACGCACCTTCTTCCGCAGCTTCTTTCAGCGGTTTTATTGAACGCGACGATTGACCAGCCGGGCTGGCTGGATGCGCGCAAGATGGCGGGGCACGCGTATGCGGCGGCCACGGCGGGAATGGCTTACCAGGATGAGATCGATTCGCTGCGATTATCGGCGATGCAGAATCGCGCCAGCGTTCTCCATGCGCTGGATGTAACCCTGGCTGCCCTGCATGCGTTGCGTGATGACATTGAACAGGAAAACCATGATGGGGTCGCGCGGCGTCTTGAGGCTGCAAGAAACGGGCGCACCCGCTGGTTGAACGAGCGCATGTCCGCCGATTGGGCCAAACAGGCGCAAACCGCAGCGCCTGACGTGCCCACCATATCTGAACGCCTGTTTGGCGGTTTGTTAATGAAGAAGCGCGGGAAATGAGTTGTTATTGTTACATCGTGCAATGTTCCGATGGAACTTTTTACACCGGCTGGACGAAAGATCCCGAGAGGCGGGTTGCGCAGCATAACAAGGGGATTGGCGCAAAATATACCAGCACCCGCCGTCCTGTGAAACTGGTGTACCTGGAGCCTGCCCTCGATCAGACCGAGGCGATGAGGCGTGAACTCGCGATCAAGCAGATGAAGCGGTCGCAGAAAATTAAGCTGGTTGCCGGGTATACAGGGTACTAGACAGCGCAGCATCCTAATTCTCCGTTATACTTCGCCGAATGCAAAGCCAATTCATACAAACAAATAACGTCAGCCTGCATGTCATGACCGACGGACCAGAAAATGGGACGCCGGTCATTTTATTGCATGGTTTTCCAGAATTTCATTATGGCTGGAAGTCTCAGATCCCCGCCCTGGTACAGGCGGGCTTTCGTGTGATCGTCCCGGATCAGCGCGGGTATAACTTATCGGACAAGCCAAGTGGAATCTCCGCGTACGATGTGGCTATTCTTGCGAAAGATATTATCGGGCTGTGCGATCACTTTGGAATTCAAAAAGCGAATCTTGCCGGCCACGACTGGGGGGCGGTGGTCGCATGGACTGTTGCCATAAATCACCCAGGCCGTTTGGAGAAACTCGCCATTCTCAATGTGCCGCATCCCGATGTGATGACCGATTTTGTGCTGCACAATTCCGCCCAGCGTAAAAAATCCTGGTATGTTTTCTTTTTTCAGATCCCCTGGTTGGTGGAATGGATGTTGGGCAAAAACA
>CAYLOW010000159.1:1294-9845 GCA_964385315.1 uncultured Anaerolinea sp. | reverse complement strand
AGTGATGATGTGCCGGCGTTCATTTCCTTTTGGAATTTTCTGGTGGCAAAAGAAGCTTCAACCATGGGATCTCCTGTAATGTGAGATGATTATTACTATTGAGTTAATAATAGCATTAGATTGGTAGTATGTCAAGGGTGAGAATAGAAAACCTCCACGTTTGCGGGTGGAGGTCTAAAAATGCAGGAGTTGGGGAAACTTATGTGTGCTGCAATATACTAAGGGTCTTGAATTTCCGCTGCGTGCATGGTGTTTTTCATCAGCATGGCTATGGTCATGGGGCCCACGCCGCCGGGTACCGGTGTGATGAAGCCCGCAACTTCCTTTGCCTCAGCAAAGTTGACGTCGCCCACCAAACGCTGCCCGCTTTTCTTGGTGGCATCTGGCACGGCATTGATACCGACATCAATAATTGCCGCGCCGGGTTTGATCCAATCTCCGCGCACCATTTCGGTCCTGCCGATGGCGGCGATAATGATATCTGCCTGTCTGACGGTGCCGGGTAAATCCTTCGTGCGTGAGTGACAGACGGTTACGGTAGCATTCTTGCCGATCAATAACAAAGCGGCGGGCATGCCGACGATATTCGAGCGCCCCAGTACAACCGCGTTTGCGCCTTCGATTTTCACGCCTGATTTTTCGAGAAGATAGATACAGCCATACGGTGTGCAAGGCACAAACAAAGGCTCACGTCCTTTTTGCGCCAAGCGCCCAATGTTGAGCGGAGAGAAGCCGTCCACATCCTTTTCGATATTGATGAGAGAAAGAACGCGTTCTTCATCAATATGGGAAGGCATGGGCAATTGCACGAGGATTCCGCTGACTCCTTTGTCAGCATTCAACCTCCTGACCAGTGCCTCAACCTCTTCCTGAGAGGCATTGGCGGGCAGGTGCTCGCTGATCGATCCCATGCCCAATTCCTGGCATGCTTTCCCTTTGGACGCTACATAGGCCGCCGAATCAGGGCGGTCACCAACCAGCACAGTTGCCAGGGTCGGTTTTGTCTTGCCAGCTGCTGTGCGCTTTGCAACAATGACTGCGACTTCATCCCGTACCTGTTGGGCAATCAATTTTCCATCAATAAGTTGAGCTGTCATATCTTATTCCTTCTGGTTTCAATAGATTTACCATGAAATTATAAGTTCATTTCCCGATTTCAAATAGTGACATTAATCACAATGCTGCCATCTGTAAGAGTTGTCCTAATGGCTAAACTCCCCCCGCAATTAAAAATTTCCATAATTTTATTCTCAGCCACTTGACTGAGAATGGATAAAAGTCTTTTCATGACCGGGCAAAAAGATGCGGGCACATTTGAAGCACAAGCATTTTTCTATCTTTTAATGGTGAAGAATATGCGATTAATAGAACTAAGGCTGCAGCACTACAAAGTTATCAAAGATCGCATCCACACCAGGTTGGTCGAACGTACCGGCCAATAGACCTACATTCCCCGTTTTCAGTGTGGCATCCTGAACCGAGGCAAGTTTGAATCCATTTACGTAAAACGTGAGCATATCTCCTGCGCAATCTGCCCGCAGGTGATTCACAGCCAGGCCTTTTTTAATGTTGCCATCTGGCTGCATTTCGTTTTGGCCAAGCAGCCTGCCCTGTCCACCTGTGAAAATGCCAATGCCGTAGAAACCATCGCTGGAGATCATGAAGAAATAATAGTCGTTTCCTGTAAACCGGCACAGTAAGCCAATGCGGTTCGCATCGGGACCACCAAGTTTGCCTGCATCCACCTCCATGCGGATGTCTGCAAAGTTCTGTTGTGGAGTGGACCAAAAGTTCGTGTTTAAAGAATTGACCAGGATGCGATATCCAGACGCGTTGTAATCCATCGTGCCTTCGGCGGATGTGAATCGTCTCCAGCCTGATATTGGGCGTGTAAAATCATCCTGAAACAGAACGCTTCCCGAAGGCGCGGTTTGAACTTGCGGCACAGAGGTTGCTGGTGTGGTCGAGGAACAGGCAAGGGATAGAATGATCAGCAAGAGTAACAAAGATAACAGGCGATTCATAGCGTGATTTTATCATGGTGGTTCGCATAAACCACCTAATTGTTTCGGAAAAATAAAAATGCCCGAAAAACAATTCCCGGGCATTTATGCTTTATTTTTTTTGTTCCTTCGGTTTTATTTTACTTTTTTTTATTGCTGACTTTGGCTTATCTGTTGCATTATTTTTTTGCTTCGTCTCAGCAGCGGGCCTCTTCTTTTTTTCGGGTTTTACTGTCACAGTTTCATCATCCCCATCTTCTTCTTCCACAACATCCTTGGTTAATGCATTGCCATGGGTGTATGGAGTCTTTTCAGCAGGTTTGATCTGATATTCCTGCTCCCAATCCTTGGCAAAAGCCAGTTGTAATTTTCCGTAACGGGCAAGTAGTGTCACCACGCCTGCAATTGCCATCAAAAATGAAACAAGCATGGAGTAGGTGATAAATGAATTGCCGATTCGCGGTTGATCCGGGCGAAAAAGCTCAATGAAGCTGCGTGCCAACCCTGCACATATTAGCCAGCCCGCAAAGATTGCACCGGGTTTCATCTTATCTGCATATTGGCGTGAAATCCAGAGCAGCAACAACCCCAACAAAATATTCAAAATCATCTCATAAGCGAAGGTCGGGTGGAAATGGGTGGATTCCAAAGGGTATCGGGCCAGGTCGCTGTATTGTGGCAGGCGGCTTTGGAAATTGTTAATGAGAATTCCCCAGGGCAGGTTCGTCGGCGGACCATACAATTCCTGATTGATAAAATTTGCGGGGCGCGCCAATGCCTGACCGATCAAAATTGCCGGGGCGATCGAATCAAGAAAAAGCCAAAAATCCAAGCCATTCTTTTTCAGAAAGAAATATAACGCGATCGCGCCAAAGAGCAATCCGCCAAAGAAATGCAAGCCGCCTTCCCAGACATAAAATATTGTGACAGGATTATTAATATAGCTGGTCCCCCCGCCAATAATATTGTTGGCCACGTACCATAAACGCGCGCCAATGATTCCCAGGGGCAAAACCCAGACCATGGCATCCCAAATTGACTCGCCGTTCTCGCCGCGCCGTCGAATCTCCCTTTCCGCGATCCAAGCACCCACTAGCGCGCCAAACATCACCAGCACGCCATACCAGCGAAGTTTGAGAGTCCAGATAAATAGTTTAAAAGAAAATATTACAGGGTCGATCATTGATTACCTCATGAATTATGTTTTTGGCATTATATCATCCAAATATCGCATGGAATTTTAAATGCAAAATGTTTGTGGAAAGTAGGACCAATGGCAAGTAAAAAGAATAACAAACTCGCATTGCGCCATCCTTGTGAGAGTGCTATAATACCAAAACTTCCCCTGAATTTTGATACACACTTCTATATAATCCACACACAAAAATATTGTGCGTGGAGAGCATAACAAAAACATTGATCCCGACCCCTGATTTGTCTAAAACTTCCTAAGGAAATTAACCAGCCCGTAGTGTGTGGGGGGCTGATCTTTTTGTATTCCCAATCTAAATCCCTCAAGAGAAAACAAAACATGAAAATACTTGAACTCGAGAACGAACCGCTATCGAAATTGCGCGCTATGGGGAAAACCCTCAATATTCCGGGGTTTAACCGCATGAAGAAAGAATCCCTTGCAATGATGATCCGTGAGGCAGAGGCGCAAAAGGAAGGCATTGAACTTCGTGGAGGCGTTCTGGAAATCATGAGCGAAGGCATAGGTTTTTTACGAGCCACCAATTATCGCATCAGTGACCAGGACGTTTATGTATCTCAGGCGCAATTGAGAAAATATGACCTGAGGGCCGGGGATTTGGTGATTGGGCAGGTGCGCCCGCCCCGTGAAAGTGAAAGACATTTTGGATTGCTAAAAGTAGAATCGATCAATGGGTTGGAACCAGAAACAGGAAGTTCACGCAGAGTTGTTTTTGAAAACCTCACCCCAATTTTTCCGGAAGTACGTTTTGACCTTGAAATTGAGCATGATACCCTCGCCCCCCGTCTTATCAATTTAATCGCACCCATTGGCCGGGGTCAGCGTGGATTGATCGTTTCCCCCCCCAAGGCGGGTAAGACCACAATCCTCAAACAAATTGCCAATTCTATTTCAACCAAATATCCAGACGTCCACTTGATCATTGCGTTGATCGGCGAACGCCCTGAAGAAGTTACCGATATGGACCGCTCGGTGGATGCCGAGGTGGTTGCCTCGACTTTTGACGAGCCAGTTACCGCCCACGTCCGCACAGCGGAACTTGCATTAGAACGCGCTAAGAGATTGGTGGAGATCGGGCGTCACGTGGTAATCTTAATGGACTCGATCACAAGGCTTGCCCGTGCTTATAATCTTGTGGTTAACCCATCAGGCCGTACGCTCTCCGGTGGTATGGACCCCTCTGCATTGTATCCGCCCAAACGCTTTTTTGGCGCCGCGCGCAATGTGGAAGATGGTGGCTCGCTGACCATTATTGCCACTTGCCTTGTGGATACCGGCTCACGTCTTGATGATGTGGTGTACGAAGAATTCAAAGGCACCGGCAACATGGAATTGATCCTCTCGCGTAAACTCCAGGAACGCCGGATCTTTCCTGCTGTGGATATTGAACGTTCGTCTACTCGCCGCGAAGACCTGCTGCTGGGCCCCGACCTGCTTCAGCGTGTCTGGCTGATGCGCCGCATGTTCATTCAGATGATCTCGCCCCCGCCACAAGGTGCAGGTATGGATAATGCCGTAGCCACCGAAGCCATCATCACACGTATGGAACGCGCAAAAAATAATATTGAATTCCTTGAAAACCTAACCCGGGATGCATAATTTTTTTAACATATAAACAGCCCGTCTCAAAAGTAAATTAGAGAATGAAAAACCCATTTGAGAAATTTCGATCAATCTTTAAGCCGCTTGGGAAAAAGCTTAACCGCAAACCAAAGGATGTCTCTGCGGTTAATGAGCCAATTACTAGGCCGCGTACCCAGGCTAAACGTAAGGTGGATCGATTTGCTGTAATCAGCTGGGTCATGACCCTGTTGCTTGTCACAGTATTATTGGGTGGGACCGTCTTTTATAAAAACTCACGTCAGACTACCTCCACCCTGCCGGTCCAACCGACGAGTGTCGCAGCAGGTGCCGTCCAGCCCCAGGTAGTTGCACCTGTTCTTGCTGCAGGTGGAAGCGGTTTTTCATCCATCACACGTAGACTACAATTAAAGACGAACATTCCCGAGCGGGAGCGGTATGAATCCACCTTTTACCGCGTTTCACGCGGTGATGCCATGCTTAGCATTGCAGAAAAATTCAAACTAAAATCAGAAACCCTGCTTTACGTCAACGCGCAATTGGAAGACAATCCGCACAACCTTAAACCCGGCATGGAATTGACAATCCCGCCGGTAGATGGACTGTATTACACTTGGAAAGAGGGTGATACATTTGAAACCATTGCCGAAAAATTCTCCACAACGGCAGATGCGATTATCAGCTTCCCCGGTAATCGGGTTGACCTTACCGACCCCAAAATAGATGCGGGGGCCACTGTGATGATCCCTGGCG
Organism: uncultured Anaerolinea sp.; assembly: GCA_964385315.1. Classification (GTDB taxonomy): domain Bacteria; phylum Chloroflexota; class Anaerolineae; order Anaerolineales; family Villigracilaceae; genus Villigracilis. Next base: position 4,295 of record CAYLOW010000159.1, on the reverse strand, counting down.
GCTTGCGTGATTTGCGCAGTTGGGAACAGGACCTTCAAACGAACGGACGCGGCGTAAATACAGGCACCGGCGAAATTGGCGGGAACGTGTGCGGTGGCGGCCCTGTAGCAGCCGGATTTGGTTGGCCTGCGAGTTCGTATATTATTTCCGGCAACCCATATGGTCCCGGCCACCTCGGTATTGATATTCAAGCCAATGAAGGCGACCCTGTTTTTGCGGCTGGTACAGGTATTGTCACCATGGCGCAGGGGGGCTGGAATTACGGTTATGGCAATGTAGTGCAAATTGATCATGGTAATGGCTATGTGTCGGTCTATGCCCACTTAAGCGCGATCAACGTCGGTGTATGTACCCCGGTTGGACAGGGCGCGCTCATTGGGGCGGCAGGAAATACCGGTAATTCATTCGGTGCGCATTTGCATTTTGAAGTGCGTATCGGCGGCTCGAATGTGAACCCTTTTAGTGTTGTTCAATAAATAAAAACTGACAGGTCTTTATATGACCTGTCAGTTTTTTCCACCCATGAACGAAAATTCCCTCAAGAAAAAACTTTCAAGTATAAACATCGGCGGATTGAGCTATTTTGATTCCATCGGCTCAACCAATGATGAGGCGCTTGCATGGGCTGCGGCTGGAGCACGCGATCTTTCCATTGTGATCGCAGATGAGCAAACTCACGGACGCGGCAGGCTTAGCCGAAAATGGTTTACCCCCAAAGGGAGCGGATTAGCTTTCAGCTTGATCCTGCGTCCTTCGATAACGCAACGGCCCTACCTCTTGCGCACTGTTGGGCTGGCCGCGCTATCGATCGCAGCCGCCTGTTCCGAGCTTGGCCTTTCTCCGCGTATCAAATGGCCGAATGATATTTTATTGAACGGTAAAAAAATAGCTGGCATCCTGATCGAAAACACCTGGTCGGGTGATGATGTGGATTCCCTGGTCATTGGCATGGGCATCAATGTCCATAAAGATTCTGTACCGCCCCCCGAATTTTTACAATTCCCCGCTTCAAGTCTGGAAGACATAATGGGTAAGAAAGCGCCTGCGCGTGAAGAGATTCTCTTCAGTATCCTGAGCGCCTTCATCCGCTGGCGTGAGCGTATGGAGACAGATGAATTGGTTAAAACCTGGGAGGAACTGCTGGCGTTCCGTGGCGAACAGGTTCAAATTCATACTGGAGAGGAATTTCCCGTTACTGGCGAATTACTTGGGCTGGAATCCGATGGAAGCCTGCGCCTGCGTGACGCATATGACAAATTCATAATAACCCGCTTTGGAGATGTCAGCCTGAGACCGAGTGCGTGATATACTCTAAAAAATAGAGGTGACCATGTTTGATAATCTTCGCGAAGATGCCGCATCCACTCCATTCTATGAAGAGGAGGAATCTGCTAAATTCCAACCTGTTGCAGATAAAAAAACATTTTTCCCCACGCCAAGTTCGTCAAGGCGTATTTTAGGCATGACAGGTGTTCAACGGTTTGTCATTGCCTTTATGTTCTTTATGGCGGTGTGCCTGGTTGGCGGAATGGCATTGCTGGTCACTGGCAGGATCATGTTCTAATTTCGGGTTTCACGAATCCCGCTATAAATTTTAACTTTTATTCTCTAAAATATAAAACGGGCGCGGTTTTTTTACCGCGCCCGTTTTATATTACACCAGCTTAGGCTGTGCTTCTTCAGGCTCACTATTTTCGTGGACCTGGGCTCCCACCTTCTTCAAATCTTCCGCGGAAGTACGTGCCACAGATGCAACGCTATCCCCCTCTTGCGGTTTGATGAGATGTACACCGCGTGTGGCACGCCCTGCTTGCTTCACGTTTTTCACCTTCAATCGTAAGGTCACGCCATTGGAGGTCATAATGGTCAAGTCATCATCTTTTTGTACCACACGCGCAGCGGCGATCTTGCCAATATCTTTTAGGGCTTTGGGGTCAATTGTAAAGTTACCTTTTGTCGCACGTCCCTTGGCCGAGTAATTGGTAAGCGGGGTTTGCTTCCCAAAGCCTTTTGTGGTTACAACCAATAGAGACCCTTCCTTTTCAACAACATCCATGCTGGTTACAGCATCATCCTTCGAAAGACGGATGCCCTGTACACCCGCCGCCTGCCGTCCCATCGAGCGGACATTGGTTTCACTAAAACGGAGGGCCTGTCCATTTTCGGTGACGATGATGATCTCGTCCTTGCCTGAAGTTAAACGTGCCCAGCCCAGTCTGTCACCTTCTTCCAAGGACATGGCGATCAATCCTGAGGGCCGAACAGAGGCAAATTCTTCCATCGATACACGTTTGATCCTGCCGCGTGCAGTCATCATCATACAGAAATTGAGTGAAGAGAAATTCCCCACCGCCATGGCTGCTGTTACTTTTTCGTTGGGGTCCAACGATAATACATTGACCAGTGGAATTCCTTTCGTGGCACGATCTGAATCGGGTATTTGATATACCTTTTCAGAGTAGACCTTGCCCTTATCCGAGAAGAACAGCATGGTGTTCAAGCTGCGGGCTGGGATGAGCATCACAACTTCATCTTCGTCTTTTGTTGTGTGACCCATTACGCCGCGCCCGCCGCGACTCTGAGACTTGAAGGCGGAGGCCGCCATGCGTTTTATATATCCGCGCTCTGTGAGACTGATCAGAACTGCCTCATCTGCAACGAGGTCTTCATCATGAATATCTTCCTTGGCCTCCGCCGAGATCTGCGTGCGGCGGTCGTCGCCAAATTTTTCAGACAGCTCATTCAAGTCGGATTGAATGAGCGCAAGGATCTTTTTTGGATGGGCGATCAAGTCTTCCAGGTTCTCAATGATCCCGCGCACTTGCTTGTGCTCTTCTTCGATCTTCCAGCGTTCAAGCGCTGCAAGGCGGCGCAGCTGCATATCCAAAATTGCCTGCGCCTGCAGTTCACTCAACTTGAAGCGGCTCATCAAATTAGTTTTGGCGACATCTGCATCATCGGCTTCGCGGATGGTTTTGATGACGGCTTCAATATTGTTCAA
>CAYLOW010000159.1:0-1194 GCA_964385315.1 uncultured Anaerolinea sp. | reverse complement strand
AAAACCTTCTTTGGTTGTGCGCCGCGCTTAAGTTCAATAATGATGCTCATGCCGCGCTGATCGGATTCATCGCGCATATCCGAGATCTGATCGATCTTATCGTCACGTACCAATTCAGCAATGCGCTCGATCAAACTGGATTTATTGACCTGATATGGGATCTCGGTAATATTGATTTGATAACGCCCGGCTTTTGTCTCTTCGATGTGCGCAATGCCGCGCATGACAATTCTTCCTCGCCCCGTGCTGTATGCCGCGTGGATGCCCTCCGTCCCGACGATCATGCCTCCGGTTGGAAAATCAGGACCCAGCACGAATTTCATCAGGTCGTTAACTGTTACATCATCAATATCGTCGTAATGATCGATCAGGTAATTGATCGCGCCGGTCAGTTCACGCAGGTTTTGCGGGGGGATATTGGTTGCCATACCTACGGCAATGCCTGAAGAACCGTTCAATAAAAGATTTGGCAGCCGCGCCGGCAGGACAAGCGGCTCTTGGAGCGAGTCGTCAAAGTTGGGGCCGAAATCCACCGTGTCTTTTTCGAGGTCAGCGAGCATTTCCTCAGCCATCTTTTGCAGACGTGCCTCGGTATAGCGCATTGCTGCGGGCGGGTCCCCATCCACCGAACCGAAGTTGCCCTGGCCTTCCACCAGCAGGTAACGCATGGAAAAGTCCTGGGCCATGCGTGCCATGGCTTCGTATACTGCTGAGTCGCCGTGCGGGTGATATTTACCAAGCACTTCACCCACAATGCGGGCAGACTTCTTGAATGCCGTGTTCGAGCGCATTCCCAGTTCATGCATGGCATACAAAATGCGCCTGTGAACAGGTTTCAGACCATCACGGGCGTCGGGCAGGGCGCGCGCCACGATCACGCTCATGGCGTAATCGAGGTATGCCGTTCGCATTTGCGAATCGATATCAACAGATTGGGTATTGCCGTTGTTGTCGGGGACTACAATGTCTTCAGCCATAAAATATCCTTAAAATAGTAGCATCGAATTGACACAAAAAGACACGAAGATGGGCGAAAACTTCGTGTCCGCATTAGATGAAGGGAACTTGTTTTACTAGTGCAATTATACCATTCTCAAGCAATATTTTTATGAACTATGTTCCTATTTGGCCGGTCATAATTTGGGTGAAAATAAAAAATAGACCCGCGTAATGCGGGTCTATTTTTGTGTGCCG
>CAYLOW010000158.1:0-9847 GCA_964385315.1 uncultured Anaerolinea sp. | reverse complement strand
CGGTTTGTTCGGATGCGGTGGCCAACTGGGCAGCAGCCGATGTGACGGAGTTGGCGCTTTCGGCGATCTGGGTGACGGCATCACGCAGACCCGCGATCATCTTGGCGAAGGCATTCCCTAACTCATCCTTGGCAGATTTCGTGCTGACAGATGTGGTCAGGTCGTTATCAGCGATGGCAGTGGCGGCTACGCCCATGCCCTGCATGTAGTTGATCAGGCCGTCAAAGGACTTGCCGATATCCCCGATCTCATCCTTGCGTGTGCGTACCTTGTCTTTCTCAGCGTCACTCATGTCCCGTACCAGATCACCAACGGCCATGGCCTTTGCAATATTCACAACGATGGTTAATGGAACTGTGATGCTGCGGCTAATGACGATGACCAATATGATCGCGATCAATACGCCAAAAATACTGACGATGATCAGGGTCATGCTTGAGGAGGAAAAAGTCGCTGCATTGCCATTGGCAAGTTCTTCGGCCAATCCGACATTGACCGCCACAATAGCTTCCATTGCTGCGCCCAGGTCTTTGCGGGCATTGGAAGCATCGCCGCCGTCTGTAATACTGGTGATAGCGGCTTCCATATTTCCTTTATCCACATTGGCTATGATCTCATTCGCAGCCTGGATGTAGATGGGAAAGGTCCTGTCAAATTCGGCCAGGGCGGCCTTCCTTTTTTCCCCCAGTTGGCCGGCGCGATAGGCATCCATCAGTTCAGTGATCGTTTGAATATCCGTTTCGATCGCCGCCCTGGTTGTCTCGCGTCCTTCAGGAATATAGGTGAATTTGTACAAATCCCCCCGCAACCTCCATAAGGTCGCATTGGCAGCGCTGACATCCCGGATCGGTATGGTCTGGTCGTTATACAATGATTCCGAGCCATTGTTGATGGTATTCAAGGATGTATATCCCAAGACTGCAACGGAGACCATCAACACAACGATTGCGCCGAATCCGCCAAACAATTTTGCACTCATTTTTAGATTATCAAGCCATTTCATTTTTTCTCTCCTGAATGGACCATAAAAATATACCTAAGAATTCACATCTATTCCAAGGTTTCGTTGATGGGTGGTGTGGTGGAAGAAACAGATAATTAACCCTATCGAATCACTTAAAGGATCTAAAATATGAAATAGCCCGATCAATTTTCCTGCCTGAGAATCTCGGGAGCGTACCGACAAAGGAAAGCCTGATATCCGAAGCCTCCCAAACCTAAATCCCTGATTTTTATATCATTGTTATTTTACAATCTTGGGGTAAATGTACAAATAAAAATAACGCAAAGAATAAATAAATATTATATGAATTTCAACGGCACTCTGCTTAAAATAAATAATATCCTGCAGACAAACCAGGTTGGGCCGTCAAATTTGAAACGATGAGCAAGGTCAAAGGTTGTCACAGATTTTGCACAACCTTATCTGGATATTTAATCTATCTTTACAATTGAGTTCTATCATGGGGGCAAGGTCGCGGACAAAACCGCAGCCAAAACTTGAAACTAAAAAATCTTGCCAATTCATTAAAGAGGTATATCATGTTTAAAACACTAAAAACACTCCTGGCTGGAATTCTAGCCGCAGTCATCGTCGTTGCCATCGGAGCGAGCGTTTACACCGCATTTGCCGCGCCTGGCACAAATATCTTCCCTGCCCAGTCTCAGACCACTTCCAATGGAAATGGCAGGGGCGGTAACGGAAACGGCGCTGGTACCGGCACCTCATCCGTGCTGAGCATCCCGGCATCCGAGCTGAGCTCCGATGAAGCCGCTTCCCTGACCTTTATGCGTGAAGAGGAAAAACTCGCACGCGATGTGTACAATCAACTCGCTGCCATGTGGGGAATCCAGAGTTTTTCAAATATCGCTTCCAGCGAACAAATGCATATGGATGAGATCAAAGTCCTGCTTGACCGTTATGAGCTGACAGACCCGGCGCTTGAGCCTGGGAAATTTACAAATCCCGATCTTCAGGCTTTGTACGATCAATTGATTTCCCAGGGCAGTATCTCCGTTGGCGATGCCATGAAAGTGGGCGCCGCAATCGAAGAAATTGACATCCGCGACCTGCAGACCCGCCTGGCGCAAACCGACAACGCCGATATTCAATTGGTTTTCACCAATTTAATGAACGGTTCCTACAATCACTTGAAAGCTTTTACAGGCAACTTGCTCACGCAAACAGGTGAAACCTATCAGCCCCAGTATTTGACCGCTGAACAATATCAAACCATCCTCTCCAGCAGCGCAGGGAATGGACAAGGCAATGGCGGGCAAGGTCAAGGCGGGCAGGGCGCTGGACAGTCTGCTGCCGGGGGCATGACACAACCCAATATGACAGCAGCAACCACGATCCATGGCACAGTTGTCAGCTTTGATCAGATGGGGATCAGCCTGACCCTTGATGACGGAACCGCCCTCTATGTTCAACTTGGCAATACCCGGTACAACCAATCCATCGGTTTTACCCCGGCCGCCGGTGAAGGTGCCACAATATTCGGGTTCCCTGGTGACCAGGGTGCTTACGCCGCGATCACTGTTACACTTGATTCAACGGCCCAGGTCTATGCGTTTCGCGATCTAACAACCGGTCTCCCGTTATGGGCGGGCGGTGGAAATGGCAGAGGCGCAGGAAATCACTAATTAATTTCATATTTTCCATTCAATGAAATGACCCGGGATGGTAAACATCCGAAACCCATAAAACAAGAATATGGATACCACCAATAGGAACAGCTCTTATTGATGGTTATCCATATTTTATTGGAGACCGTACATAAATTTGTGGAAGGACAAAGGGAAACTTTTTTTCTTCGCAAGGAATAATCCGTCCTGCGTAAGAGAAATTCCATGGCGCCGCCCAATATCGAAGATGGCGGCAGATGGACATGTGTAGTCGCCATACCATGCAGTTTATTGTCCATCTTCTTCGCCGCCTGGGGCGGATCGAAACCAAACCCGTATCTATTTCCCCCATTCAACGTCATATAGGATGAGACAACGTGATTCCGGAACAAGAATTATTAAAACAGGCAGGACAATTTGATACGCGTGCGCTGGCTGATATTTATGATGTATACAGTCCTCGTTTGTATCGCTATGCCATGCGCCTGCTCGGGGATGATAACGCGGCGGAAGATTGCGTGTCTGAAACATTCAGCCGCTTCTTGAAAGCTTTGCAGGCTGGCAAGGGGCCGCATGATTACCTCCAAGCCTATTTGTTCCGAACGGCACACAATCTTGTTGTGGATCACTATCGCCGCCACCCCCCTGCAGAGGAATTGGATGAAAATCTGCCGCAAACTGAAACCACCGAAGGTACCGCAGAGGTTAACCTGCGCCAGCGCCGCGTAAGGGAGTCTTTGCTCCAATTGACCGAAGATCAACAGCAGGTGGTTGCGCTTAAATTCCTGGAGGGTTGGGAGAACGAAGAGATCGCTCGTGTTTTGAAGAAACCGATCGGCGCAGTCAAATCCCTGCAGCATCGCGCGCTGGCACAATTACAAAAGATCCTATTGGATGAGGTATGACGATGAAAAAAAATGATCTGGATCCACGGCTGGCTGCATTGTTAAGTGACTTGGACACTGTACCCGCACGCAGCACGCGTGCCGCAGCGCGGGGAAAAAACAAATTCCTGGCTGAGGCAGTATCTCTGAGCGAAAAGAAGCGTCATAGTTGGTGGACGACAATCTTTCAACCCAAGGAGAATTTTGCCATGAACCTGATCATATCTTTTTTTGTACTGGCTGGCTTGTTATTTGGAAGCGGGGCCACCGTTGCAGCTGCACAGGACGCCCTGCCCACAGATGCCTTATATCAGATCAAACTCATCAGCGAAGATGCACAACTCTGGCTGACCACCGACCCTGCCGCAGAGATCGGCCTGTTCATGCAGCAGGCACAATCCCGCACCGAAGAAATGGCGGCTCTGAATTCCCAGGGCATCATTCCTCCTGCAGGGTTAACCATACGGGCACAGGATCGTATTGAGCAAGCGCTGCAACTAACGGCCACACTGGACGGAGGTGATGTGACGACCACCCTTCTGCAGATCCGTGACCGCCTGCAGACCCAGGACCGGCTGCTGAGCCAGCTGAGGGATGGCACCTGCACAGAATGCGAGCCTACGCTTGCACAAACGCGGGATATGTTACAAACCCAGTTGCGGCAGGTTGAAGACGGTTTGACAGACCCGCAAGGTTTTGTCAACCGCCACCGCAATCAAACAGGGGTTGCCACATCCATACCGGCTGAATTCCCCGTCACGGACCAACCGGCGAACGTTGCAACTGAAGTGCCGGTTTCAACTGAAATACCCGCGATGACCCCGCAGGGATCCCACACACCGGCTTTAGATGGAACAGGATCACAGAATGGGGCCATGGGAACACCCGGACCACAAAACGCCACAGGGCAGCAAAACGGTCAGGAACCCGGCAACAACCCCAATCCCGATTCGGGCGGGCAGAACGGAAGGCCCTGACAAATCAAACGATCCCCTGCTGAAATCAGCAGGGGATCTGCTTGGCGCTCCTGATCGTGCTGCATGTTGGTGCGGCGTTATATCACTAGTTCCTGCTCAAGGGCTATCTTCTGTCACGAATGTGGTATAAGAAAATAACAGGAGATCAATAAAATGACAGGACCTTCCAAACGACTAGAAGACGCACGAAAGGCTTTTGAACGCGGAGACAAACAGGCTTCGGCGCTTGCCCATGGGCGTAAAGCCATCACGCAAGCGGCGGAGAAACATGGCGGCGCAGAGAGCCAATATCTCGGCGAAATGGTTTACGGCGGACTGGACGGGATCATCACCACGTTTGCAGTGGTCAGCGGCGTGGCGGGCGCGCAATTGGGTACACCCGTCATTCTTATCCTCGGGTTGGCCAATCTTTTTGCAGACGGCTTTTCAATGGCAACAGGCGCGTACCTCTCGACCAAAAGCGAGCAGGAATATTACCGTAAGGAGTGGGAGCGTGAGGCCTGGGAAGTGGAGCACTTCCCCGATGGCGAGCGTTCCGAGTTGATCGAGGTCTATCACCAGCGGGGATACACGGAAGAGGAAGCGAAGCAGTTGGTTGAAATTCAAAGCCGCGAGCCGGTCCGCTGGGTAAAGGCCATGATGCTGGATGAACTTGGCATGATGGAGGATGAGGCCAATCCCTTCTTTAACGCCCTGGTAACATTTGGCGCGTTCATCGTGGCAGGCTCAGTACCCCTGCTTGTCTATTTGGCAGGTTTATTCGTTACCATTCCCGCAGCCAGTGCATTCCCCGCGTCGCTCATCATGTCCGGACTTGCACTCTTTGGGTTGGGTGCAACGAAGGTGCTGGTAACCAAACTCAACCCAATTCGCAGCGGGTTGGAAATGCTGGTCGTCGGCGGCCTGGCCGCAGGCGTATCCTACGTTGTTGGCGCACTGTTGAAAGGGATCGGCGGATGATGTGAACGGGCTTTGACGCGCTGAAGGATATCGCCGGGCCTCGCCATTTTTTTGTGGCCATAATAACAGGACTCTGAACAGGGACTCATTCAGGGTCCTGTTCTATTTTTATAATCCAATTAACATACAGAAAAATCCGAATCCATCCTGCATCCGGGGCGGAAAAAGGGATATAGTTAATCAATGACACCCATTGAATTAACCTTCCTGTTCCTCGGCATCGCGGCGCTCCTGCTATTGGGTAATCTCCTGCGGGCCGACATCGTCGCGTTGATGTTGATGCTGGCGCTGGGCTTAAGCGGCATCCTGACCTCCCAGGAGGCATTTTCAGGATTCAGCCGTTCCGCGGTCATCATCATGCTGTCCGCGTTCATCCTTGCGGAAGGCCTGCACCGTTCAGGGTTAACCGAGCGCATGGGTTCATTCATCATCAAATTATTCGGCAAGGGTGAACGGCGGTTGATCCTGGGGGTGATGACCGCATCCGCTGTGCTTTCTCTGTTTATGAACAACATCGCCGCCGCGTCCCTGTTGTTCCCGTCCTTATCGGGTGTGGCCCGCCGCTCAAAAGTCTCGCCCTCGAAGCTGCTGATGCCTTTGGCATTCGGGACCATTCTCGGAGGCATGGCAACCCTGCTGACCACAACCAACATCATCGTCAGTGGACTGCTGCGGGACGCAAAACTCCCGGGATTCACGCTGACAGATTTCGCCCCCATCGGACTTCCGCTGGCCTTTGCCGGCATCCTGTTCATGGTTTTCCAGGGGCGCAAGCTATTGCCCGACCGGTCCCCCGCCCAACGTCATGAAGAGAGCGAAGAATCCGATGACCTGCTCGACACCTATCAACTCGCTGAAAGGCTGGTCAGGGCGGAGGTGCGCAAGGGGGGAAGCCTTGACGGCATCACCCTCGAAAAAAGCGGCCTGCGTGAAAAATACCATCTGAATGTGATCGCCATCCAGCGCGGCAGATCCACGTTGGCGGTTGAAGCCAAGACCGTCCTGAAAAGCGCGGATATTCTTTTGATCATGGCGCGTCCCGAAGACAGCCTGCCGGCGCCGCTGGTGGAAATGCTGTCCATCCTGCCTTCCGGCGCATGGCAGCAGGATTACCTTTCAACGCCAAACATGAAGTTGATCGAGGCCGCCATCGCGCCCCGCTCGCACCTTGCGCATCAGACCCTGCAGGAAATCCGTTTTGAACAAAAATTTGGCGCAAGGGTTTTGGCCGTCTGGCGCCGCGGCCGTTCCATCCGCACCCGCCTCGCGGACCTGCCGCTTGAGTTTGGTGACGGATTGCTGCTGCAAGGCACGGAAAAAAGTGTGTCATTGTTGAGAACAGAGCCCGGGCTTATCCTGCTGGCAGAATCTGCACCATCCACGCGGATGACACTGCGCGGCTGGCTCACCACACTGATCATGGCGGTCACCCTGATCCTGGCTGTCGTTTTCCCCGATCAGATCGCAGAGATCATGTTAAGCGGCGCGGTGGGAATGGTTTTGATCCGCACCCTGAGCATGGATCAAGCCTACCGCGCGATCGACTGGCGCAGCCTGTTTCTGGTGGCGGGAATGCTGCCTGTCGGCATTGCGTTAAACAAGACAGGGGCGTCATCCATATTCGCGGATGCCATTTTTTCCTCCTTTGGCGGCGCGGGACATTTGGTCTTCCTGGCAGGATTTGTCCTGCTGACCGTTGCCCTGACACAGGTCGTTAACGGCGCGGTAGCGGTAACGGTCATCGCACCGATCGCGATCGCTGCCGCCAAACAGGTGGGAATGGAACCAAGGAGCGTCGCGATGGCAGTGGCGCTGGCCTCCTCCATGGCATTTATGTCGCCGCTCGGGCACGCTGTCAATGTGCTGGTGATGGGCGCCGGCGGATACTCCTTCCGTGATTACGCCCGCGTAGGCATCCCCTTGACCCTGCTTCTTGTCATCCTTCTCCTCGTCATTCTTCCGTTCATCATGCCGATTGGATAACAACGACTCAAAAATACAGCATCAGTTATTTCCACTTTAACCCACACAGCCTCCGCGATTTGTTTTCGCGGAGGCTGTGTGGGGGTAATCACAAAAATATTATGCCGTACTTCCTTTCTGAATGGGCAGCTGTGCACGCTGCCACATGAACATGCCTCCATTCATATCAAAAGCGGCATAGCCTGCATCGATAAGAAATTTTGTCGCTGAACGGCTGCGGCTCCCTGACGCGCAGACACAGATAATTTCCTGGCCTTTCGGCAATTCATTCACACGCCGGTCCAGCTCGCCGAGGGGGATCAATTTTGACCCGGCGATATGTCCCTCACGATATTCCTCAGGCTGGCGGACATCGATCACCAAAGGTTGGTTACCTGCTTTAAGTTTTTCGCTCAACTCCAGGGCGTTCAAAGACGGCAAAGGCGGGCCAAATAAAGACGACAGAAAACTCATTGTGCTCACTCCAAAAACAAATTTATAGTACAGATTTAGATGCAGCAGCAAGGGGAAAGATACAAAATTGCATGGATGAATATCAACAAATCCCCGGTGTAACTTTTTTGGGATTTTCGCATCAAAATACATAACATCTCTTCACTCGATCTACAAGCCTTAAGGAGGCTCACATGAAAACAAACGAATCAAATATTGACCGTATCATCCGCGCTGTTGCCGGTGTTGTACTTCTTTACCTGGGTTTTGGCGGAGTCCTTGGCGGCGCAACCGCTGTTGTGGCAGATGTGGTCGGTGTGGTTTTGGTGGTTACCGCTGCAGTCGGTTTCTGTCCGCTCTATGCTCTGTTGAAATTAAGCACACTCAAAAAATAAAAAATAGGAGCGGGGCACGGTTTCACCGTGCCCCATTTATTTTATGAACCCTCAGGAATTTTTTGAAAAACTAAAACAAAACCCGAACCCTGTGGTGGTTGACCTCTGGGCACCCTGGTGCGGGCCCTGTAAAATGGTCAAGCCCATCCTTGAGAAGCTGGCGATTGAATACACCGGGCGCGTTGACCTTTGGCAGATCAATGCAGACGACAACCAGGACTTGCTGCGCGAACTCAAGGTCTACGGCATCCCGACCCTGATCGTCTACCACGGCGGGAAAGAGACCCTGCGCCAGGTGGGGGCAAAACCTGCCGGCGCACTGCGAAACCTGTTCGAAACCCTGGCCTCAGGCGGAGAACCGGTACGGGCGGGTCTTTCGGGTATGGACCGTTTCATCCGCATGGGGGCGGGCATGACTCTCGCCGCGATCGGCTGGGCAGTCAATGCCAACTGGATCCTGTTCATGCTCGGGGGTATTCTCATGTTCAGTGCCGTTTATGACCGCTGCCCCATTTGGCGGGCGCTTACGGGCCAATTCAAAAAAATGACCGGCCAGGCTTGAGCTTTAATCCGAAAACCCGGCGGGTGGAATACCCAGGGCCTGGATCAATCGCGCCCAGTAATTCACCTGCGCCGCAGTGGAAGCCAGGATCACCATCTCACGTTCATTGAAAGCGGCTTTGACCTGGCCAATGAAATCCGGGTAAAACTTGAGCGGCGTCTGTGAAACCAATCGCGCATATTGGATGGCCAGGCGCTCCCGCGACGAAAATGTGGGAACACCCTCAAGGGCCGTCTGACCGTGCAGAGCCGCTACTTCATCTGCACTGATCCCCAACGCTTCATGTTCATAAGAATTCATATCAATGCAAAAGGGGCAGGCCGCCGCAAATGAAGCGGCCATCCGCACCAGTTTGAGCATCCTTTCATCCAATTCCCCATCATGATGCGCCACAAGTGATTCCAACACCCCGGATCCAATGGCCGCTTTTGGATACCATGCCAGGAGCCGTGCCGGAAGCATCGTCCGGCCGGTGATCTTTTCTGAAACCCTGATGCCCCATTGCAGTAAAAATGGGATCTTACGCGGCGGTTCAATAAAAGCATTCATAAATGAGGTTCTCCAATGACCATCATTGTACCTCCATGGGATCAATAAGCAGATCCATCACCCGATAAACAATAAAACAACACGGAGTAACCCTTGAAAATCGCAATTGTTACCGATGATCACAAAACCATTTCTGCGCACTTTGGCCGCGCACAATTTTATGAAATCTTCACCATCGAGGCAGGCAGGGTGACCGCCCGCGAGAGCCTGGCCAGGACCAACCCGCAGGTCATCACCGTTGGCGGAGGGCATGAGGCCGAAGGGGGACACCATCATGACCACAACGCCATGATCGCACCGATCTCTGACTGCCAGGTCCTGCTGACGCGCGGCATGGGAATGGGCGCACATGCCAGCCTGAAGGAACACGGCATCCAGCCGGTCATCACCGACATTCACGAAATGCAAGCGGCAGTGGAAGCCTATCTGGCGGGGACGCTCGTTGATCACCAGGAACGCCTGCATTAACCTTTACCG
>CAYLOW010000157.1:0-9900 GCA_964385315.1 uncultured Anaerolinea sp. | reverse complement strand
TCCAAGATAGCCAGTTTTACCCTATTTCAGATCCATTTTAGATGCGATAGCCCTGGATATTTATTCGTTGACTTTACAATCCGGGAGTTGTAGGATTAAAGGGCAAGACAACTTATCAATTTGAAAAATGTACACTGTTTACCGTCTATTATGATATTTTTTGGAGGTGTGAAATGAAGCTTTTCTTCCTCTTTGCCCTGATCGACCTGCTGGTTTTACTGGCATACCCGCTGGCGTATATTGCCAACCAGGTACGAAAACTGACAGGCGCAAATCACGGCCGCAGACAGGCATGAAAAATTACAATTAATCCTGATAAAAAACCTTGACTTTTTTTTCACCGGCGTGATAGACTCACGTCTGCTTTAAGGAAAAGCAAATCTAACGAAAGGAGGCGCACGACCATGTTTATGAACAAGTATTACATCATTCCGTCGTTCAACAGCAAGTTCTATGTTGATTCTCGTAGTGCGCCTGCACACCGTTAGACTCTTTTTTTGTCACCTTACGGCTGCGGCGCACACGACCCGCAGCCGTTTTTGTTTAAACCCCCTATTTAGCGGCTTTGGGTCAATGACCTGCAAGCCGTTTTTTTATTTTTGGAGGAAACCATGTTGGATATACAAACTCAATTGTTCGAAGCGCGGGATATTCGTTTTGGCCCGATCGATCACGAAACGCATCCCGAAATCGAATCCAAATGGACGCACGATTCAGAATTCATGCGCCTGTTTGACCTCAAACCCGCACGTCCGCTTTCACCCGCGATGGTAAAGAAACAGTACGAAGCCATCGAAAAAGAAATGGATGAGGATAAGAATTTGTTCTACTTCACCATTCGTGCCCGGGAAGATGACCGTTTGATCGGTAAGGCGCTGGTTGAGTGGATCAGTTGGACGAATGGTAATGGCTTTATCCGTTTGGGTATTGGTTTAGCGGAAGACCGTCAAAAGGGCTACGGATCCCAGGCATTGGCCATGCTCCTGCGTTATGCCTTTGGTGAGTTGAACCTCTACCGCGTCACTGCGGTCGTGCCTGCCTACAACGAAGCCGGGCTGAAATTCTTTCAGAAGTTTGGCTTTACGGAGGAGATTCGCAGGCGCAAGGCGTTGAATCGCGATGGTGAATTTTGGGATCTCGTCTCATTCGGCTTATTGAATTCCGAATGGCGGGAGCAAAATAACGGTCGAGGGTGAAGCGATGAAAGATCTTTATCGCGGAGCCCTCGTCCGCCTGTCGGATGAATCCTCCGAATCACTGGCAAAGGCATACGTAAAATGGGAGCAGGATACAGAGCAGCACCGTCTCGCTGGCGATGACCCTGCCCAGTTGTGGTCGGAGAAAAAACTCAAGGAGTCGGCCGAGAAGCAAGCCGATAACACGGAACTGCTGCAATTTTCGATCCGCACACTTGAAGATGATAAATTGATCGGCGGCGTGGAGTTGTGGATCGGTACCTGGGCTCACGCGGAGGCATGGATGGGTATCGTGGTTGGAGACCGAGGCTACTGGGGCAGAGGGTATGGCACCGATGCCGTGCGATTGATCGTGCAATACGGTTTCATCGAACTGAACCTGCGCCGCATTTCGCTGTCTGTTAATGCGTATAACGAACGCGCCGTAAAATCCTACGAAAAAGCAGGTTTTAAGCTGGAAGGCAGGGTGCGCGGCGAAGGTTGGCGTGAAGGTGTCCATTATGATGGAATTTACATGGGCATTTTGCGCGAAGAATGGGTTGCCATGCAGGAGAGTCAGCCATGAAAGACCTTTATCGTGGATCCCTTGTTCGACTGTCGGATGAATCACCCGAAGTGTTGGCAAAAGCATTCACAAAATGGAATCAGGATTCAGAACAGCACCGCCTTGCAGATGACGACCCGGCTCAGTTGTGGTCAGAGAAGGCAATCAAGGAAAATATGGAGAAACGCGCAGAACGCACTTCGCAGGCATTCCGGTTCTCAATTCGCACACTGGCAGATGAAACATTGATCGGCGGCGTGAGCTTGTGGGTTGCTTCCTGGACCCATGCGGATGCGTGGATGGGCATTTCGATCGGCGAGCGCGACTATTGGGGCAGGGGGTACGGCACTGAGGCCGTACGGTTGATCCTGCAATATGGATTTGTTGAACTTAACCTGCGCCGCATTTCGCTGGGACTGCACGAATATAACAAACGCGCCTTGAAATCCTATGAAAAGGCCGGATTTACATTGGAAGGCAGAATGCGCGGCGAAGGCTGGCGCGACGGTGTCCATTATGACAGCCTATGGATGGGCATTCTGCGCGAGGAATGGTTTGCCATGCAAGTGAGGCAGCCGTGAAAGACCTTTTCAAAGGTGAACTGGTCAGGCTTTCCGCTTTTGATCAAGAAGAACTTGGCAAAGCCTACGCCGGCTGGACCCGTGATTCTGAACTTACCCGCCTGTTCGACGCAGGCGCGTCGGTATTATATTCTGCGAAGGCAAGTACCGATTTTTTTGAGAAAATGATCAAGGAAGATATCCATGCAAATCATTTTTTCAGCATCCGCAAATTGGATGATAACAGACTGCTTGGTGATATTAACTTGAATGTCATCAACATGTGGGGTTCGCGCGACTCGTTCGTAGGGTTGGGAATTGCCGATCGGAATGACTGGGGCAAAGGTTATGGAACCGATGCCATGAGGATCATCCTGCGTTTCGCATTTACCGAGCTCAACTTGCGTCGTGTCACGCTGACAGTTTTTGAATACAATCCCCGAGCCATCCGCTCTTATGAGAAGGTGGGTTTTCGTCATGAAGGACGGCTGAGGGGGACATTGCTTCGCGACGGTAAACGCTGGGACATGCTCTACATGGGCATCCTGAGTGAAGATTGGCTGGCAGGTATTTTACAGGCAGGAGCTTAAATTCAATAAATCGTATCAGCAAATGCCCTGTGGTCCGGAACAGGAGAAAAGACAATGAAAATAAAACTTCCGCCAAAAGAAAAATATCAAGACGCGGCGCTGACGCTGCATGACGGGTATTTGGAAGAATTGAATAAGGTTGATCTGCGATTTGAACATGTTGCAGATGAAGAAGCAGATGCTGAGATATCGTCGAATGATTTGATGCATGAATGGAAATACGAACGGGTCAAATTAAGCGGTATTTATGAACTCTGCCCTGATGGACGTATTCGCCCGAAATTTAAGGTGCAAGACACCTGTCTCTCTTTGCTGAAGGCGATTGCTATCCCCAGCCATGGGCCTTTCAGGCTCCCTGTACCTGACCAGCGCGTGTTCATTCACGTTCAAACTAAAAACAAACATCCACATTCAACAAAAAAACATAAGTGAATAACGATCGGAAGGAGACGAATCATGACTGAAGCAACAACCCTTGACCCCAGCCTTACCCTACGCCCTGTTCGCTGGACAGACCTGGAGGCTGTGACAAAACTTATTTACGATGTCTGTGAAGCGGCCGGCGACACATCAGTTGCCGTCACGCCCGAGGATCTATCGAATGAATGGAAGAGCGAGGACTTCAACCTGGAGCGTGATGCTTTGCTTGTGGAAACCCAGGATGGGCATGTGGTCGGCTATGAAGAGTTCTATGACGAAAAAGATCATTATGACCTGCGCACCGATGGATATGTTCACCCCAGCTACCTGGGATTGGGCATAGGCACCGCCCTCCTGAGAAAAATTGATGAACGCGCACAGGCGGAATCTGCCCTTGCAGAACCCGGTGTGCGCGTTTTCATGCGGAGCGGGATCGACAATAAGGATGTGGCTGCGCACAGCCTGCATAAAACGGAAGGTTTTGTGCCCATTCGCTATTCCTGGCGGATGGAGATCAAATTGCAGGGAGCACCATCTCTAGTGGACTTTCCCCGTGGCGTTGAACTGCGTCCTTTTATAAAAGAAGAGCACGCCGCTGCAGTCTGGCAGGCGGATAACGAAGCCTTTCGCGACCACTGGGGCAGCCATGACTCCACCTTTGAAGACTGGTCCCGGCGAAAATTTGACCGTTCGGATTTCGACCCAAGCCTGTGGATGATCGCCTGGGATGGGGATCAAATTGCGGGTTACTCACAGAACCGCTACCGTATGGGCATTGGTTGGATCGGCACCCTGGGAGTCCGCCGCCCCTGGCGCAAGCAGGGATTGGGGCTTGCCCTGCTCCAGTATTCGTTTGGTGAATTTTACAAACGCGGCATGACCACCATTGGACTTGGCGTGGATGCATCCAATCCGACAGGCGCAACCCGCCTCTATCAGCGGGCGGGGATGTACGTGGCCAGCGAATTTGCAACATACGAGAAGGAACTTCGCGCAGGCAGAAATTTGGAATAATTTTTTATTCTGCCTGTGCCTAGGGCGAAAATACCCTGCGCTTTAAGTACTAGAGCCGTTCTCGGCTCTAGTAACTTTTAAGGAAGTTACTTGTGAATTTTATTTTGGCTTGCAGTATGATCGGAACTTGCATAAATAGGACCATCCCGATTCTTCCTATTCTTGAACGCCTGGCCCCTGAATAAAAATTTCACCTTCAAGTTCGAGGTGAGTCAAAATGAGTTCAGCGTCAAAAGGCGCGGGGGGTTGTTTAGCCGGAGAAATTGTTGTAGTTGGGGAGTGTGTCAAGCAAAACCATCTGCACGTGAGTTAGCCCGGCGGGCGTATTGTTCTGGAAAGTGATACCAAAAGGACCGGGTAAATACGGGATGGTGTATTCATTTCAAAAGAAGCTGAAATGGGATACATAACCATTTTCAATTGATTTTATTGGCTTGTGAACAATCATGAGTTGCAGGGTAGAAGGTGTCATGGGGCTTTTGTTGTGGGCAAAGGCACGGTACGCACCACCAATTCCTTGTATCCTGAATCGTCTTCCAAAAGTTCTCGTGCATAGGCTACGTCATTAAACACAGCCGGAACAATTTCGGCGGTCGTATAGATCTTACAACCTGAAACGAGGTGTCCCCCGATCGTCACGCCGTTACCATCTGCGATTGAGATGTGGATGTGCGACCCGCAAAGCGCCACTGAACCTGTCATGGATACAATCTCGAAATGCCCCTCGTACTCGTTGTCGAATTTGCGGTTGGCAAGGCGCAAGACGGCGCGAGTCAGACTCCCCACCGAGGAAAGTACGCAGCCAGTTTCGATCTTTTTTTCGGCGATAAATGCTTCAATGGAGTCAAACAGATCCTGATTGGGTTTGATCCGGAAGGTGTAGATCTTCAAGGGGACCTCTTTTAATCAAAAAGACATGGATGCAAATTTGCATCCATGTCTTTGCTGTTTCAAAGGTTAACTACCAGAGCGGGAAACCGATTAATGACACCAGCCAATCCACAAGCGGCGGGTAGATCTGTAAACCGATCATCCCAACGAAGGCGCCCAAAAGACCGCCAACGATCACATCTGAAAGATAATGTACGCCCATGGAAACGCGTGCCAGCGAGACCAGCGGCGCCCAAATCCACAGGAGGATGATCAGCCAGACGGGAGCCAGCGCCGAAGCTACGACCGCGATCAGGAATGCGCGTGCAGCATGGCCGGACGGAAAGGAATGAGGGTCTGTGTTGCGATAAATACTACCCCATTCACCTTGGGGCCTTTCACGGCGGACGAGGAACTTGATGGCCAGCACAACGCCCGCCAAACCCAGAATGCCGAAAAATTCAACCACTTCCCACTGCTTCCAGGCTTTACTGCTGAAGAACCAGCCCAGGATGAGGGCCACAGCCCAAAACCACGAATCTCCAGAATGGGCAAGTACAATGGCAACATTCCGCAGCATGCCCGGTTTTTCAGCAACACGCAATTGCCCTGAAAAGCGGGCATCCATTTCCAGCAGGGAACGCAAACTCATTTCTGTTTTGCCTTTGTTTTGATTTGTGCGCGTACCTTTGGCGAAACAGTTTTTTTGGCAGGCGCTGCTTTTCTCTTTGCGGCCGCTGCCGCTTTCTTTTTTTGACTTTCAATATCTGCCCGCATGATGTCCAACTGGTGCGGCTTATCCACATCCATGCACGGTTCCGCCCTGTCCCAAATGATGATGCGTCCCTTGATGCCGATACGGGCAGAGGCTTTTTCCGCCAGGGCTTGCAAGGTGATCTGGCGCGTGGCTAATTGAAAAAGCGTATCCCAGCCAATGACAGCCGCTGATGCCAGGGGGCTCTTGCGGTTACCAATCAACTTTTCCCAGGTGTCGAGATGTTCGGTCGTCATGCTGACGTGAATGATGTTCATGTCAGCGCCACAGACTTGAATATCCTTCAATTTGGTATAAGTACGGTTGGATGCGGGATAGCGCGTTTCCATCACCTCGCGCGGACACACCCCATAATATATGTCATCCCTGGTCTGCATGGCTGTCCGCACCAGGTAATCCACCATGTCACCCTTAAGAGCGGGAATATCCGAGGAGACAAGCAGGACGTATTCATTTTTTTTATTTAACTCAACGGACTTTGCCACACCTGCGACAATATTGGCGAGCATTCGTCCCTGGTTGGAAAGGTAATACAGGGGCTTTTTACAAATCAACCCGCTTTTTTGAGTAAGCCCGATGACGATCACATTATCCACTTCATTGGAGTCGCCGAGTGCATCCAATACCCACTGCACCATGGGCTTACCTGCAATATCAATCAGGGCTTTGGAGTCTCCATTGGAATAAGCATACAAGGAATCTCCGGGCTGCGGAATTCCGCCTGCAGTTAC
Organism: uncultured Anaerolinea sp.; assembly: GCA_964385315.1. GTDB lineage: Bacteria > Chloroflexota > Anaerolineae > Anaerolineales > Villigracilaceae > Villigracilis. Next base: position 3,200 of record CAYLOW010000157.1, on the reverse strand, counting down.
GATTGCATCCATATTTAATTCAACTCCTGTAATTGCGGCTCGAAACCGAGTTTATCGATCATTTCAGTTAATTCAGGCCAGGTGAGCGGGCGTCCCTTGCCGGCAACAGCCACAAGCGCGGCTTCCATCATATTGGTGCCGAAGGAGCGTCCATCCAGGACTGGTGTGGTGGTGACAAGGTATTTCACGCCTGTCCTGCGGAATAATTCAACATCTTCGGGCGTGGTTGTATTGGTTACAACCACCTTACCTTTCATATCATCAGGCATACAATGTTTAATGTAATGACAATCACCAGTGATGACAGTTGCCCACGCATAATAATTTCCCCACTTGGGTGTACGTCTTTCCTGCTTTTCACCTGTAGGATAGACCCATGCAAAAGGCAGTCTGCCCGCGATGGGCATCAGAATGGATGCTAAGACTTTAAGCTGGCTGATCTTGTGAATGGCAATCGGAATATCCAAACCAAACATCAGGTCTCCAAAAACAGTTTCATAACCGGCATCCACAAAGGACTGCGAGAGTCCCCAGCGATCAACACCCAATGCAACCAACACCTTGCGTCCGCGTGAATTAATATAGTCACCAATTGTTTTGTCTAGAAAGGAGGCCGCCTTTTTTTCGAGTGTATTCTTTAACCCGCTGCCATCAACCAGTGGAGTCTTTTTTACATAACGCACCATCGGCATTACCGAATAAAAAGGATACCATTTTCCGTCCGCCAGGGCGCCCAGATCTGCTCCGCCAACACCAAAGGCATCCACTGTGCCATCGAGTTCCTTGAATTTTAAGGCGGCGGCTTTCATGTCCCCGTCTGTTCCGATACGTTCAATGCTGACCTTTTCGCCCAGCAGGGTTACTTCAACCGCCTTGTTTCTTTTGGACGATCCAATGCTTATGCTGACAGCATATTTCATAAAATAAGCCTCCACGGGTAAGATAATGCCATTTATAACACGAATTAAGAGGCAGGTTTGGTCTGCAAAGTGAAGAGGAATGCCGCCCCTTTTGCCGGTTCGCTCTCCACCCAGATCCTGCCCCCATGTACTTCCACAATTCTTTTGACCAGTGCCAACCCGATACCTGTCCCGTCAGAACTGGCATCCAGCTTATTGAACAAACCAAAAATACGGTCATGGTGAACAAGATCAATCCCCATACCGTTATCACGGACATGGAACACCGGTAGATCGCCTTCATAGCCGCTCATACCGATCTCGATGCGGGGGGCGGCTTGGTCCCCCATAAATTTGGCAGCGTTGTCGATCAAATTCTGAAGGACTTCGATCAAGCGCTGGCGGTCACCATAGACAGTTGGCATGTCGTTCTGAATGGATATATGGATACCCCTGCCTTGGATCTGTCCATGCACAAGTTCAACGGCTTCGCCGGCAAGTTCCTCAAAGCGGATATTTTGATACGTATTCATTAGGCGCCCGACACGCGTGAGTTCAAGCAGTTCATTGAGAAGTAATTGCATCTTGTCGGTGGCGTTGGCAATACGTTGAATATCCGCTTTCAAGCGTGCAGTATTACCACTGGCTGCGTCCTGTTCTAAAAAGCCGAGAAAACCCTTGATTGTAATGAGCGGAGACTTGAGATCATGCGATACTGTGTACGTGAACCGTTCGAGCTCACTGTTTTTTTCCTCCAACTCTTTGATCAACTTTTCACGTTCGGTCTCCACCCATTTGCGCTGGCTGATATTGCGCACCATCATGATCGCAGACCCGTGGGTAATGGCCGATACGCGTGCCTCAAAGAATTGGGTCTCCTCCATCGAGGACATTTTATATTCAAAAGCATGAACCTGATCTGTGTCCAGTGAGCGCTCAAGCGCAAACCTCGTTTGTTCGGCTATGGCTGGTGGAAATATATCTTTTACATTTTTTCCAATAAACTGTGCAGGAGGCAAAAGGGGAGTCAGCTCGGCAGATGCCATAAAATCAGTAAAAGTTCCATCGCTTGCTATTTCAAAGATCATATCGGGTATGGATTGGAGAATGGCACGCATACGTTCTTCATTCTCTTTGAGCGCACGTTCCACCTGACGCTGTTCCGATACGTCATAGAACATGCTCAGAATGTACGGTGTCCCGCCAATCTGGAGTAGTTCGTAAAAGCCGATCGAAGTTCTGTTTGGTTGCCCGTTTCTCTTGAATTCAACGGGAACATTTTTCAGGGATCTTTTATCGAGCAGATCCTGCACCAGAATATTCCGCTCCAGGGCATCATCCCACATATTTAATTCCAGGGAGGTCCGTCCAAGTGCCGTTTGAGGGTCAAGACCACTCAATTCCCAGAATGCGGAATTGGCTTCCAGGAATATTCCTTCCTCCAGGGTGACAATTGCAATGGCAATATAACTATTATCGAATACCTTGCGAAATCGTTCTTCGCTGGAACGCAGGGCGGCCTCGGTATTGCGGCGTTCCTGTAATTCTGTCTGGGCTATTTCATGCAACCTGGCGTTGTCAATTGCCAATGACGCCAGTGCGGCAAAACGTTCCATCAGGCTGACCTGTTCCTGCGTAAACATCCATCCCGTTTCGGAATGGGAAATCGCAAGCACGCCGATGATGGTATCTCCCACCTTGAGCGGCACACCCATCGCGGCTTTCAAGCCGGCGTCAATAAACTCCGGGAGTCCCTTTGCCCATGATCCATAATCATGGACAACGATCGTTTCGCCAGTCGCCCAGACTGTTCCCGCCATGCCCTCGTTTTTTAATGTAAGAGTACCGTTATAGTTGGAGAGAATGCCATGACCAACTTCCTGCCGCAGGGCAGAACCATCCGGCAGGGTCAATTCTATCAAGCCGAGATCCGTGTTGATCAACCTGCAGGCGTGGGCAAGAATATTCTCAAGCAGCGGGCGAAGTTCAAATCGATTTAACAACCCCAGGGCGATCTCATTCATGGCGGTCAGATAATCTGCCTGCTGACGCAATTTCTCCTCCGCGTACAGACGTTCCTGCAACTCGAGGCGGGCGGACCGCAGGGTGCGCGACCAGCTTGAGATCAAGAGGTAGATCAGGATGCCGATAAGAATGATAATGGCTGAAAGATCACGGGCATAATTAAAGGGGGTATCCACGTGTAAAACATGCAGCCCCTGATTTTCCAATACTGCAAGATACCAGCTCATGGTTCGGTCATTTTTGAGATAGGTTTCGAGAAATTATTAGCCAGTTGGG
>CAYLOW010000156.1:0-9926 GCA_964385315.1 uncultured Anaerolinea sp. | reverse complement strand
CGTCACTAACGAAGAAATGCTGCAAATTATGGGTTTGGTCGAGACGGCATAAAAAATGCAAAATTAGGTCAATATAGAGAATATCATCTAGTTAGAAGGAGTCCCCCGCTTCCATTGAAGCGGGGGACTCCTTCTTTGTGGTTGCAGAACCTTAAGAAATGGGGAATTTCGTTGGTAAATCCCTTTTAATTTGATTATTTTGCGTATTCGGTAGCCCTTGTCTCGCGGATAACTGTCACACGGATTTGGCCTGGATATTGCATGGTCTCTTCGATCCTCTTCGCAACATCACGCGCGAGGCGAACGGAAGCCAGGTCATCAATTGCATCCGGCTTAACAAGGATGCGAACTTCGCGCCCGGCTTGAATGGCAAAGGCTTGTTGTACGCCTTCAAATGACACAGCCATTTCCTCTAACGAGCGAATACGCTTAATATATGCTTCCAAATCCTCACGGCGTGCGCCAGGGCGCGCACCAGAGATGGCATCTGCTGCTTCAGCAATGACGGCTTCAACCGTGGTCTGATCCACTTCATGATGATGGGACGCAATGGCGTTGACTACGATTGGATTGACGCCGTACCGCTTGCAAAACTCCGCGCCAAGCCCGGCGTGGGTGCCATCCTGATTGTGATCCATGGCTTTGCCGATGTCATGCAAAAAACCGCCCTGTTTCGATAGCTCGATGTTCGCGCCAAGTTCTGCAGCAAGAATGCCTGCCAATTTCGAAACTTCCACCGCATGCGCCAGTTGATTTTGCCCATAGGATGTACGGAATTTTAAACGTCCCATCATGCGTAACACTTCAGTGTGCAAGCCGGTGACATTGGCTTCGTAAGCCGCCTGTTCGCCAGCCTCATTGATAATTTTCTCGACGGCTTTGGTTTCATCTTCGATGATCTTCTCGATGTGCGCCGGATGAATCCGACCATCCAAAACAAGTTTCGCCAGAGAGCGCCGGCCAATTTCGCGGCGAACAGAGTCAAAGCACGAGACAGTGACAGAATCCGGAGTATCGTCCACGATCACATCCACACCTGCAGCTTGCTCAAAGGCTTTGATGTTTCGACCGTTGCGTCCCACAATGCGGCCCTTCATTTCTTCGCTCGGCAGGGTCACCACAGCGCGCGTCACTTCAGCAACATGTTCAGAAGCAACACGCTGGATTGCATCCGCGATCAATTTGCGGGCGCGTTTTTCTCCCTCTTCACGCGCTTCAGCTTCGATCTGTCGAATGATGCGCGCCATGTCTCCGCGCGCTTCTTTTTCAACCGACGCGAACAAATCCTTTCGGGCCTCTTCAGGAGTCATCTGCGCGACAAACTCGAGTTTTTTCATTTGCTCTTCATACAACTTGTCAATGTCATTGGCGCGCTTATCGACCTGTGATTGACGTTTATTTAACATTTGTTCACGCTGCTCAATTTTGTCGAATCGCGCATCAAGTTCTCCACGGCGTTTATCGAGACGTTCGGTTTCTCGATTCAACTCGATGCGGCGTTCCTTGATCTCAGATTCAGCTGCTTGCACGATCTTGGTGGCATTGTCACGCGAACCACTTTCGATCAGGCGCGCCTGTTCGTTGGCTATTTTGAGAATATTGTCGGCTTTTTCATTCCGCGCTTTTGCGGCTTGTTCAGCCTGGTAGCGATGGAAGAAATATCCTGCGGCAACGCCGATGATCAGCGTTAGAAGGTCCAGGAAAAAAATGATCCAGGTCATGGTATGTCCTCATTTTCATTAAGTTGCATATCATCTCGTGTTTCGTTCCAAATTTTGGATACGATGGGCGCGATGACGGAGTAGGAAAATCCGCGACGGGCGAGAAATTCGCTTAACTTTTTACGAAACTCATTCCACTCCTGGCCCTTGAATCTGGCCGCTCGTTTCAAACCTGTTTCGTAGGCAAGTTCTTCTTCGTTCACCCCGGACAAAGAAGCCTGTATCGCTTCGTCGTTGAGCCCCTTTTGGCGTAGTTCGATCGCCAGGGCTTTTTTACTGCGGGGGCGGAATGTACTTCGATTTTCCACCCACATGCGGGCAAATTCATTATCATTAGCAAGTCCTGCCTTGCGCAGCCGTTCGAGAGTAAATTCGATCACCTCTTCGGGCATTTCGTGCTTTTGCAGGTTTTGCCGTATTTCCTTTTCAGAACGGGCGCGGAAACTTAAAAAGAGCATGGCTTGCTGGTATGCCCATTCACGTGAGTCTTCCGCTAACAGCCTGGCGATTTTCTGATCGCTGAGTTCATCTCCATTTTTCAGCCACGCGGCGGTGATGCGTGCCACCCCAAAAGAAAATTCTCCATCGAGGTAAATATTCACCCGATTGGGGTTTTTCTTTTGAACTGAAATGGCTGTTATTTTTTTCATGTCCTGCGCTACTCTTCTCCTTACGGAAGAGGGAGGGTATTAAAAATCAGACAGCCAAGACCTCCGACGAATCGGTTCTCGGCTGTGAAAAATGTCTGGATTAGCTGGTCAGACTCAAGGTCCGCAGGCTGCGGATGAAGAAAGACCAAAGTAAATGACGATTTATGTCACATACAGCACAAGTAAGCAGGTGAAGCCTGTCTTATTTCAAAAAATATCCTAAATAGACTTCACTAAATAACTCCCAAATTGGGGGAGGATCGTGCACTATTTTCCAGTTAGTTTCATGATATGCCGAGAGCGGCAGAAGTATGATAGTCAGACCCTTACAGGTTTCCTTAATTATACATGAATTTTATAAAAAATTAATCACAGCTTTCGTTGCAACGAAGCAATTTTTGATTTTTAGGGTATGAGTACGGCAAAACATGGTTAACTCTGGTTATTTAAACACAAAGACCCCTTAGAATAAATACTCCGTTCTCGTGATTGAAGTTGTTGATAAAATTGCATTTATAGGGGGTATCAGCATCCATAAGAATCTGTGACAAATGGAACTATGTGAAATTGACGAGTTGTGCAATAATTTGGGTTGTTTGAAAATTCCAATTTTCACTTTCAATGGAGGCTTTATGGCTAAGATTACACGTGAAGACGCACTTGAATATCATCGTTTAAAGGGCAAACCCGGTAAACTGGCGATTGTGCCCACCAAGCCAATGGATACGCAGCGTGATCTGGGGCTCGCGTATACGCCAGGCGTGGCAGAGCCTGTTCTTGATATTGAAAAAAACCCTGAGGATGCCTATGAGTACACCTCAAAAGGCAACCTTGTAGCCGTGGTTTCCAACGGCACGGCGATTTTGGGCCTTGGAGACCGCGGTGCTTTGGCCAGCAAGCCTGTGATGGAAGGCAAGGCGGTGCTGTTTAAGAAATTTGCCGATGTTGATGTATTTGATATTGAACTTAACTCGCATGATCCCGATGAGATCATTAAAATTGTAGCCGCTATCTCACCGACTTTTGGCGGAATCAATCTTGAAGATATTAAGGCACCCGAATGTTTTTACATCGAAGAAGAACTAAAGAAAATGCTGGACATTCCGGTCTTTCATGATGACCAGCATGGTACGGCGATCATTTCTTCAGCAGGGTTGGCCAATGGGTTGGAAATCGTTGGTAAGAAGCATGAAGATATCCGTATTGTCATCTCCGGCGCGGGGGCGGCGGCGATCTCATGCGCCGAATTGGCGATCCGCTGGGGTGTAAAGCGCGAAAATATCATGCTTTGCGACAGTAAGGGCGTCGTTTATAAAGGACGTCAGGTTGGCATGAATAAATACAAGGAGCGCTTCCTTGTGGATACCGATGCGCGCACATTGGCTGATGCCCTGCGCGGCGCAGACGTATTCTACGGTTTATCCATCGCGAATGTGTTGACGCCAGAAATGATTAAGACCATGGCTCAGGATCCAATCGTATTTGCCATGGCGAATCCTGACCCGGAAATCAAGCCTGAGCTGGCACGGGCATCACGAAAGGATGTGATCATTGCGACTGGACGCTCCGATTACCCCAATCAAGTCAATAATGTGTTGGGCTTCCCCTTCATCTTCCGTGGTGCATTGGATATCCGCGCGAGAAGTATTAATGATGACATGAAATTTGCGGCATCCCAAGCCCTGGCAGCATTAGCCAAGGAAGACGTACCGGATTCTGTGGTGCGCGCCTATGGCGGCGTGGCGATGAAATTTGGACGCGAATATATTATTCCGAAACCGCTTGACCCGCGCGTGCTGTTATGGGAAGCGCCAGCTGTAGCTGATATGGGAATGAAGACCGGTGTGGCGCGCAAGATGGTTGATATTGATGAGTATCGCGAGCAGTTGGCGTACCGTCAAGGCAAAGGCGAGCGCATCCGATATTTCTTCCAGAACCATGCACGGTCTTCAGGCGGCACAAAACGCGTTGCTTTTGCAGAGGGCGAAGAACAGAAGATCATTCGCGCCGCGCATCAAATTCAGGAAGATGGCATTGCCACTCCTATTTTGATCGGCAGCAAAAGCGTGATAGAAGAACAGATCAAGAACCTGGGTATTGATTACAAGCCTGAAATCGTTGATCCGGGACAGTTCCCCAAGATGGATGCCTATGCAAAATCATACTATGAACTGCGTCAGCGCAAGGGGACGATGATGAAGGATGCCGTAACCAAGGTGCATGACCCCAACATCCTCGGTTCGTTGATGGTGAAAATGGGTGATGCGGATGCATTTATCTCTGGGCTCACTTTTGATTACCCGGAAGTAATCCGCCCGGCGTTGCAAATCCACCATACGGCTCCCGGCGTGGCACGTGCAGCAGGTGTGTATATCATGATCTTTGAAGAAAAAGTTTTCCTCTTCACAGACGCCACCGTTAATATTGACCCAACGGCAGAAGATCTTGCCGAGATCGCTTTGCTTGCGGCAGATTATGCTGAGAAACTTGAGATTGACCCGCATGTAGCCTTCCTCTCATTTTCAAATTTTGGTTCCACGCCGCACCCATTCTCTGATAAGGTACGCAAAGCGGTGAGCCTTGTGAAGGCTCGCCGGCCTGACCTGCGCGTAGATGGCGAAATGCAGGCAGATACAGCAGTGGTTCCAGAGATCGCAGAAGAGCGGTATCCATTCAGTTCGGTGAAAGATGCGAATGTGCTGGTATTCCCGTCACTTGAGTCCGCAAATATTGCGTACAAACTTTTGGCTCGCCTCGGAAATGCCAAAGCCATTGGACCGATTCTACTGGGCTTGGGTGCACCTATTCAGGTATTACAGACAGGTGACGATGTGAATGCCATCGTACAGATTGCTTCCGTGGCCGTGATGGATGTGATGGGACGCGAAGAGAAACTTTCTGGAAAGAAGGCATCCAAGAAAAAGTAGTGTATGACGTTGCATTTCAAACAAAAAGTGGCCTTGAGTTTAGCCTCAAGGTCACTTTTTGTTTTATACTCAGCGCCAATAAATTGTCAAAATAATTGGAGTGCAAAAGTTAATCTTTTGTGTTTTTTATGCAAAAAACATTAGGTCCATCTTTCAAATTTTTTATAATTTTTTTCGTGTTTGGCGCGGGTTTAACATTTGCCCTGGGGTCATACATTCAGTTTCATGTGGTTAGCAACGATTTTTGGAATATTCTATATTATGGCAGGCACATGAGCCTGTCAGAAACAGGCTCACTCTATAATGGTTTTTTTCCATTTGGATATGCCTTATTGATCGGGCAATTGCCCTTCACATATGTGATACCGCTTTCCTATGCTGTGAACGCCCTTCTTGCCGGGCTTTTTACCGCTTCTGTTTCAACGTTGGTCGCTTCTGCCCGATCCACTTTTGCTACAGCGATAGCTTTTTTTGCATCGATCGCCGCACCATATGTTTTTAAGAATGCCAATACACTCAGCCCTGATATTGGAAGTGTTGCTTTTACTGCATTTGCCATCTACCTACTTTGGCGTGACCGTTTGGGGGAGAAGCATGAAGAGCCGGATGACCTGCGGGCGATCTTGATCGGACTTTCCTTGGGCATGGCATTTCTGTGGAGAAACCACGCCATTGTTTCCTCTGTGGCGGTACTGTTCGGTTATGTTATCCTAACGGGAATTCGTCCACTAAGGCCGCTTGTACTAATCCTCGGCGCATTTATTTTCATCGTTTCACTACAGGTGATCGTTAATCTTGTCTCTGGTCATGGCGCGCTTGAAACAGCGCAGGCTTTCAACATCCATAAGTTTTTTTATGGCATAAATGATACCAATCCGCCTTCGCCTGCGGATATCGAAAATTTCTCATTGATCGATACTATAATGAGCAATCCTCAAGGGGCGATCAATGCCTATCTTGTTTCGTTTAAATATCTTATTTCGTTTGGCTGGGCCACGGCATCCTGCTTCATACTCTCTCCCAAGGGACGAATTTCACGATTCTCTCTGGCGCTCTTATTATTTGTTGTGTTGTATGCTGTTCCTGTTTCCCTTGGAGATAGTCCACGAGCGGCAATCATGCTTATGGCAGCATATGTGCCTTCTTTTGCTTTGCTCGCGGCAATGCTGACAGAACTGGCCGGAAAAATTATTACCCCGAATAAATGGTTGACAGGGTTGGTGGGCATATTATTCATTGTCGCTTTTGCCCAATTATTCCATGGATGGATACTCTATGACTATGGTTTTATAAAAAACAGCCGTTCCGAACGTAAGGTTTTGGCGGTCATTGAGCAAACTTTGGTCTCTTCAGGGATGGAATCTCCAAACGAAGTCTTTGCGGATCGGTACGATTTTTATACACCTTATAAAATGCCCTACCGCTCCCGCCAGATCGGTAACTGGTCACAGGATTGGGTTTGGGGATTTAACGCTGAATTCCCGCCTCTTCCGAATGATTCATGGGATTCTTTTTCAGCCGCTTGTAAAGGCCAGGGAATTCGCTACCTGGTTCTTTCACCGAACAGCGCTTATCGTGGCGAATTTTTTTCACCAATTTATGATCTCACAGTAGATGTCGAGGATCTTGGGTTGCAATTTATTATCCAAAGGGGAAACTTAAGAATCTATAAGTTTAAATAAAAAATGCGGCGCAAAATACGCCGCATTTGAAGGCATTTATCTTACTCCGAGTTTTCGCTCTTTGCGGGTTTACTTTCGCTTGGTTTGGTTTCAGTGGACTTACTTTCCTTTGGAGTACTTTCCTTGCCGGAATCAGCCTTTTTTACGCTGGATGTATCTCCTGAGGGCGACTTATGATCTGTTGCATAAAAACCCGAACCTTTAAAGATAATTCTAGTCGGTGTAATGACCTTTTTAAGAGCCTTCCTGCGGCACTCGGGGCAGATTTTCAATGGGGTGTCAGTGAAGGATTGATGGCGCTCAAATTGGATACCACAATTTTCACAACGGTAAGTATAAACGGGCATTCTTTTTCTCCTTGCATATCTTACAGAAACAGCTTTTCAAATTATAGCGCGGTTAACTGGGTGGGGCAAGTCTCAGACGCGCCATGTTATAATTTTCTAACAAAAGCGTTAGACACCTGAATCCGGAGAATTCCATGCTTAAGATCGAGATCACCTACTGCGCAGTTTGACATTACACCCCCCGGGCTGTAAGCCTGGCTGGAGAATTACTGAAGGATTACGAACACCTCATCGAATCGGTGAGGCTAATGCCCTCAGACGGCGGCAGGTTTGAGGTCAACGTAAATGGGCAGCTGATCTTCTCAAAATTACAATTGAAGCGGCACGCAGAAGCGGGTGAGATCGTAAACCTCATTCATAAATTGGTTGAATAAAATTCAGTTAAAACAAATAACCATAAGGTAAACACAGGTAGATCAACGTGATTTTACGTTTCTTCTTTGTGGTTTTAATTCCCTTTTTGTTTGAGAGAATTTGATTAAAGGATATAAAATGGCAAAAAAAGGTAGAGTATTTTCGGGCGCACGTCCAACAGGTCGCCAGCATCTTGGCAATTATTTGGGCGCGATAAAAAATTATGTCGCACTGCAAAATGATTTCGAATGCGTCTATTGCATTGTAGATGTTCATGCCCTGACCACGGTTGAAACGACACAGGATCTCAAACAGAACACATTAGAGATGGCATTGGATTGGCTTGCAGCGGGGATGCGTCCTGAAGACTCGATCATTTTTGTGCAATCGCACGTTCCACAGGTGATGGAATTACACACTTACCTTTCGATGGTTACGCAGTTAGGTAAATTGACCGACCTGCCGACTTTTAAGGAAAAAATTCGCCAACAACCTGAAAACATTAACTATGGGCTGGTCGGCTATCCTGTTTTGATGACTGCGGATATCGTACTTTATAAAACGGATGTTGTTCCAGTTGGCATAGACCAGGCCCCACATCTTGAGTTTGCGCGAGAGATCGTACGCTCGTTTAACTATCGCTACAAGACCAAGGTCTTGATCGAGCCGCAGGTAAAGCACACTGAAGTACTGAAAGTCCTTGGTATTGACGGGAAGGAAAAGATGGGCAAAAGTTCGAATAACCACATCGAACTTGCCATGACTCCCGAAGCAACCATCAAGCGTGTGAAGGAAATGGTCACCGATCCTGCACGGCAGAGGCGTACCGATGCAGGCAATCCTGACGTTTGCAACGTGTATACCATGCATAAGCTCTTCTCCCCCATGGAAGAAGTGAACATGATCGATATAGAATGCCGCAAGGCGGGTATAGGTTGTGTCGATTGCAAACTGCGCTTTGCCAACAACCTGAACAAGAATCTTGAGCCATTCCGGGCCAAACGCGCTGAACTCGCTTCCAACCCCGGCCATATCCAGGACATCTTAAACGACGGTGCAAAACGTGCGCGTGCCATCGCCGAACAGACAATGATTGAAGTGCGAGATGCGATGCAACTTCCATGATGCGTGGCGGATATTGTATTAATCACCCTCGCTGAATTCCCATGCGTTTATTGATCCAGCGTGTTTCCCAAGCAAGCGTAACTGTTGAGCAGCAGACCATTTCCAGGATCGGAAGGGGTCTGCTAATTTTATTGGGTATAGGCCACGGTGACACTGAAGCGCAAGCTGCATTCCTCGCTGAAAAAACTGCCAACCTTCGTATCTTTGAAGACGATCAGGGCAAAACCAATCTCTCTGTATTGGATGTGAAAGGGGAGGCTATTGTCGTTTCACAATTCACTTTGTACGCGGATGCGCGTAAAGGCCGCCGGCCATCCTTCACCGATGCCGCACTGCCCGAAATCGCCGCCCCGCTGGTTGAATACTTTGTGAAATCATTAAGAAGTCATGGCGTGCCATCCCAAACTGGTCTTTTTGGAACGCATATGAATGTGGAGATCCATAATGACGGGCCCGTAACCATTTGGCTGGAAAAATGAAAAAGAGACCCAACACCGTACAAATAATAATTCACCGCTTTCTGATGATGCGTCCTGTTTCTGCATTCCTTGCCATCAGCTTATATCACCTAGACACGCTGGTATTAAAGATTTCCAGAGGAAAACACACTACAACGGAACTCGTCGGCCTGACCATGATCCAAATCACCACCACTGGGGCAAAGACCGGTAAAGCCCGTACTATGCCGATGGTCGGACACTTTGATGGGGAAAAGATTGCACTGATTGGCTCGAATTTTGGCAGGAAAAATAGTCCTGGCTGGTATTACAACCTCAAAAAACATCCACAATGCATAGCGCTTATCGACGGGTTTTCGCAAATTTATCTTGCGCGCGAAACCCATGGCGAAGAGCGTGAAAAATATTGGAACATGGCGGTTGCGGTTTATAAAGGATATGAATTTTATCGAATCCGCGCTGCTCATCGCGTAATTCCAGTTATGATTTTGGAGCCAAAAAAATAATTGTCAAGATGAGAATTTCATGATAAAGTTGCGCTGTAGGATGCAAGTAGCTTTTCGTTGTGGAAGTATGAAGACAATGGATCAATGGACATTCTTTGAGACGTTTTGTTTAACCGCCCGATGAAAGACATACTGCGTCACCTTATTTTTTTATTT
>CAYLOW010000155.1:0-9957 GCA_964385315.1 uncultured Anaerolinea sp. | reverse complement strand
CAACTCTTAATATCTACATAGTGTGAGCCTGTCACTAGGTTTATAATTCCCTTTTGAATAAGCCCATGGCATACCTGACAAGGTATTCCGACAGAGTGGAAAGGATGCGGCAGAAATGGAAGTATGGGCATCCAACTGGCTAACGAGCCCTGCCCATGATTGTCTGCGATATGATAACGTCACCTTAGAGATTCTGTTTTTATTCAACAGACCAAGCGATTGGGTATTATAAGGAAGATGCGGGGAAGCTTTTTCATCCCAGGACAGTAAAAAAATTCTTGTCATTATCCAATGGAAATGAAAAGGAAGGTGATATTTTGCAGGCAAAAACGGAAAACTCAAAGGAAGCACGCACCATTCTCGTTATTGACGACGACCTGCCGATGTTAATAGGACTTAGAGGCCTGCTGGAGCGTGGCGGTTACAAAGTTAGCACCTGCGAAAACAGTCCAGCCAGTATCAAAATGGCAGAGGAGATCCAACCTGACTTGATTGTCTGCGACATCATGATGCCGGTTATGGATGGCTTCAAAATCAGAGAGCAATTATCCGCCAACCCCATTACCCAAAATATTCCCTTCCTGTTTCTATCTGCGCGCACCTCACAGACTGACAAATTAAAAGGATTTGCGGGCGGTGCAGACGATTATGTTACTAAGCCTTTTGACCCCAGGGAGCTTATAGCGCGCATTAATGCTGTCTTTCGCCGGCAGGAAAAAGACCATCAGACCGCCGGGCAGGAAATGGACGTTCAAATCGAGCGTATTAAAACAGAAGTTATAAACAACATTTCACATGAACTGCGCACACCCATGACACAGATCCTCCTGTCGCTTGACATGATGCTGCGCAATAAATTCGATGACCCAGACGATTTGAAGTGGTTTGTAGAAACAGCCCTGTCACAATCCCTACGCCTCAATGCCGTGATTGACGACCTGACTTTCCTGAACAGTTATGACATGGGTCATGGCTTCGGATTCAGACAACATATTGATATCAAAAACGACTTTGAACTTCGCATTTCGCAGCGGCAGGATTTGTATACAGACAAAGAACAACAAGTGCATATTCACATCGAAGAAGGAGTTGAGATCCATGCTCCACGCCGCGAATTTCGGCAAGCCATTGGTCACCTGGTGGATAACAGCCTAAAATTCGCCCCACCCATGACATCCGTTCTGATAGACCTAGCTGCCAACGGGAAGGGTGGCTGCATCCTCACAATAACAGATCACGGTTCGGGTGTTCCTTCCGAACTACATGAGAAAGTGTTTGAACGCTTTTACCAGATCAGCCAGGGCGACACACGTGAGTATGGCGGTTTGGGTGTTGGGCTTACCATAGCCCGCACCATTGCCCGCGCTCTTGATGGCGATGTAAAGATACTCCCAAATACGCGTGACTTCAGCGTCCAGATGATTTTGCCTCCAGCCCCGCTTGAAGTTCCCCTGGAGTAGAACTCCACGACTTGACTCGTCGGTCAACTCGCGGCAACAAATTTCCACCACTTAAACGGTATCCCTATTCAATTCTGATTTTCTGATTGGTTTCCCTTTTCCTGCGAACTGATAAGAATAAAAATGACCCGCTGGCTTGAACCTCACCCTGTAAATTCAGATTCGCTTGCTTCCATGAACCTTGCCCCGCTTGTCGCGCAGGCTTTGCTCCAACGTGGGATCAGCCACCCCGACGATGCCCGCGCGTTTCTGCATCCTGATGAATTTCCACCAATACCATTTCCTGATATAGAAAAAACTGTCGAAATTATAAATCTAGCTATACGCAAACACGAGAAGATTTGTGTCTGGGGTGACTTCGACGTGGATGGGCAGACCTCCACTGCCCTGTTGGTGCAAGCCCTGCAATCGTTGGGCGCAAATGTTCTTTACTACATTCCCATTCGCGGAAAGGAAAGCCATGGGGTTCATATTGAATCCCTGAAGCCGATCCTGGATAACGGAACAAAATTGATTCTCACCTGCGATACAGGCATTACCGCGCATGAAGCGGTGGACTATGCCAACTTGCGCGGCGTGGATGTGATCATTACAGATCATCACGACCTGGGCGAGACACTTCCAAATTCGAGAACGATTATCACTCCAAAGTTTTTGGCGAAGGATCATCCACTGGTGAATCTGGCAGGAGTTGGAGTCGCTTACAAACTTGCTGAAGCCCTCCTAATCGAAACCAGGAAATCAGAAATCGGCGATCTTCTTGATCTCGCTGCTCTTGGACTTATCGCCGATGTAGCTTTACTCAAAGGTGAAACCCGCTCTCTCGCACAAAAAGGAATTGAAGCGTTACGAAACACAAAGCGGCTTGGGCTGAAGGTCATTGCTGAACTTTCCAACACAAATCTTGAAACACTTACGGAAGAAACCATTGGCTTCACCTTTGCTCCCCGCTTAAATGCACTTGGCAGGCTGGGTGATGCAAATCCGGCCGTTGAACTTATGCTCACCCAAGACCCTGCCCGGGCCCGTGTTCTTGCTGCCCAAATTGAAGGGCTCAACATACAGCGTAGGCTGCTAACAAGTCAAGTTTACGAGGCGGTGGAAGCGCAATTACATGCCAAACCAGAACTGCTGGCTGAGCCTGTCATTGTGTTATCAAATCGGGGCTGGTCCAGCGGCGTGGTGGGAATTGTGGCAAACAAACTCGTGGACCGGTATCACAAGCCAGCCATCCTCTTAAACGAATCAGAGGACGGTATTTTGCGTGGATCAGCACGCTCTGTTGAAGGGTTACACATCACCGAAGCTATCGCCACTCAAAAGAACATCCTGCTCGGATTCGGCGGGCATCCCATGGCGGCAGGTATGTCGTTTAACGCGGAAAAATTAACTGAGTTTCGCAAGGGGCTTGGCAAGGCGATCGAAAAGCAGCTTGGCAAAATTGTGCGTGAAGAGCCCACACTGCAAATTGACGCGTGGCTTGAATTGAACGAGATCAATCTTGAATTGGCAAAATCGCTGGAAATCCTGGCGCCTTTTGGAGCGGGAAATCCGGCATTGACTTTGGCGTCACGAGGAATGATCATCAAGTCTATCTCGACCATTGGAAAAACAAAAGAACATCTGCGATTACACATCGAGGATGAAAAGGGAGTTACACAAAGTGTTTTATGGTGGGGAGGCGCGGGCGAGGAAGTCCTGGAGGCAGGCAGTAAACTAGATATTGCCTATTCCTTACGCTCATCCACATTTCGCGGGCAGAAACAAGTCACTTTACAGTTTAAAGACTTCAGGGTTGTATACGATGCAGAAAGACCTGTTGAAATTAAGAAAGAAAAACTTGCAATCCTTGATTATCGTTTGAATACTGGTAGGTTGGAGAGTTTCAATAAAGAAACGCTGATATGGGCTGAGGGCCAGCAGAAAGAGAAAGGTAATTCGCGTTTTGATCTGCACCAAGCTGATGAGTTTGCCATTTACACAACCCCACCATCACCCTTAGAATTGCGGATGGTGCTGGAAATAGTCCAGCCAAAGACGGTATATGTCTTCGCTGTACCGCCTGCTGAGGAAAAGCCGAAAGAATATCTGACCCGGCTTGCACATTTATGCAAATATGCAATCAATCAACGCGGCGGCAAAGCTACTTTAGACGAACTGACAGCAGCAATGGCATCACGTGAAATCGCAGTACAAATTGGTCTGGAATGGCTGGCAGCAGGGGGGCAACTCTCTGTAAGTATCGAAGAAGATTTTATTGTTTTGTGGACAGCTACGAAGGAGAAGAATCCATACCTGCAAGCTGAATTATTTACTTCCTTAAAAGGTATACTCGCCGAAACATCTGCATATCGAAAGTATTTGGCAACTGTTGACTGGAAAATCATTTTGGAAAATGACAGATAAGATCATTCCCTGGCTGCACGAAGGCGACCTATCCATTCGCTGACAATTACAGCGCGATCCACTGAATTTATCTCCCTCAAAGTATGAAGCGTTTGCAAACGAGGACTGGGAAACCTTCTTGTTTGCGCCTCAAGATCCAAAAAACATTGCGGCGTGAAAATATACCCCAAAATAGACATCCACCACCTACACCATGCTGGCTGAACGCCAACTGGGGATGCAACCCAATAATCCCCAGGCAAAGCGGGCATGCTAATTATTTTTCGACGAAGGCTGCTATTAAACAGATCTGGGCATCAACTTTTTTTTCATACACCTGGAAATTCAGCGAAACCTGCGTTACGAGCCCGGTCCTCTAACTACTGGCTTATTTCCGTTACCCCGATGAACGCATGTCTGGAAAAAGCCCGGCAGTCCAGCAGGTGGAATACTTACAGGGCATTTCGAGTGTTAAATTGGTGGAACATTTAGGAACATGGATGCGGCGTTATAAGCCTCGACGACAGCCTTGTCTAGTACAATATCTCCATGAAACGACAACTCCCCTTTCACGGCTGGTGTTTCGTGTGCGGACATGACAACCCCCACAGTATTGGATTAACCTGGTTCGTGGATGATAACGGCATAATGACCTCCGAGTTTACCTTGAATGAGGCACAGCAGGGCCCCCCCGGACATGCCCACGGCGGCGCATCTGCCGCGATATTGAATGAAGCCATGGGTTTAGTCGTGTGGGCGGCAGGGCACAAAGTGGCGGCAGTAAATTTGGAGATCAATTATCACAAGCCGCTTCCATTGAATCAATTGCTGACCCTCAAAGCCCACATCACACAAATAGATAAGCGGAAAATATTCTCTACCGGTGAAATCATACTGGCAAATTCAACTATCGCCGTCAGCGGACGGGGCGTTTACGTTGTCGCGCCAAAACTATTTGGGACCATCGACCTGGATAAGGAAAATTCATGAAAACAATCGGATTGATCGGCGGGATGAGTTGGGAATCATCCATTGAGTATTATCGCATCATTAACGAAACAACAAAGGATAAACTGGGCGGGCTTCATTCGGCGAAGAGCCTGATGATCACCGTGGACTTTGCCGAGATCGAAAAACTGCAACATGAAAACCGCTGGGACGATGCTGCGCAAATCCTCATAAAATGCGCGCAGGATTTGGAACGTGGCGGTGCAGACTGTATTGTGCTTTGTACCAATACCATGCACAAGCTCGCGGATCAGATCATTGCCAGTGTAAGCATCCCCTTCCTGCATATTGCAGATGCCACTGCAAAGAAAATTGTCGCGGCGGGAATGATTAAGATCGGGCTTCTTGGTACACGATTCACAATGGAACATGATTTTTACAAGGGGCGGTTAATCCGCGACTTTGGGCTCGATGTGCTCGTGCCAAACGAAAAAGACCGAAACATCATCCACCGCGTGATCTATGAGGAATTGGTGCAGGGGAAAATCATGGATGGCTCACGTGAAGAATACAAGCGCATCATCGAATCACTCATTGCTCAGGGTGCAGAGGGGGTCATCCTCGGTTGTACTGAAATCGAATTGCTGGTCAAACAACAAGACAGCCGTGTGCCACTATTTCCTACAACAAACATTCACGCCATCGCCGCAGTTGAGTATGCTTTAAGCTAATGAAACAAGTTGTTTTTTTACTCCTGTTCCTGCTCACAAACGCCTGCGCTGCGCAACCTACACAGGTTCCGATCCCCACAGCAGGCGCTCCTTATGTGATCAAACAGGAGGAAAACCCTTACGAGCCAAGGATGTATGACCTGACCATGAAACAGGATGGCGTCATCCTGACCTCCACAAACCTTTCGGAACGCTATGACCTGACTCCCATACGCGCAGAACTTCATGTACAGGGATCCATGCCAAGTGTTTGTAGTGAACTCCGAATTAAAGTCAACCCTCCCGACAATCAATATCAAATCAACATTGATATTTACGGCGTCACAAATCAAAAATTAAATTGTGAAAATGTATTTCAGCGATTTGATACAACCATCTTACTTGGTGTCTATTCCCCGGGTCAATTTACGATCCTGGTCAACGACAACATTGTAGGAAGTTTAGCTTCGTATTAAGGCAGCGGATTTTCGCAAATTTGCACCTATTTTCTTGAATTTTTAGTATTACAACGCAAGGTTGAGAGTAGAAAACTCCAAAATCTGATCTATCGTCTCAACCAAACGGCATTTTGAACACAGATTTGCACGCATCCAGGCGATTTTTAGCCTAAAATTGGTGCGAATACCTCTGATTCGAGCCCCGTTTTTGCTGTTGTCAGCCTACTGGTGTTTTGTCGCTATCGCTCTCACCGCAGGACTGGACCGGCTCGATTAGGCACTTTTACCCGTAACCTTGCGTTGTAATATTAGAGGGTTATTTGTAAAAGCATGAGAATGAGAGTTGAGTTGTGGAAATTTTCGGCTCACTTTTGTTTCCGCCGGAATTATCAACTCAAAACATTCATCGGTGGCATCCAATCTGACTTCGCTTATGTTTTTCTAACAAAACTCTTACTGCTGCATTGATAAGCTCAGTATAGAATTTTATTCAAAACAAACGATATTATTCCGCGGACTGATACCATGGGATAATAGAGACAGTTCATTTCCATTTAGGAGTCCAGTATGACAGAAATAAATGATTCACTTCAACAATTTACTTTCAAGGCAGAAACCAAGCAACTCCTCAATATTTTGATCCACTCTCTTTACAAGGATCGCGAAGTATTTCTGCGTGAATTGCTTTCGAACGCTTCCGATGCGCTCAACCGATTGCGTTTCGAGATGGTTACAAATCATAACGTCCTAGACTCAAGCGCCGAATTAAATATCCATATCAAAATGGACAAGGATGCGCGCCTGCTCACTATTCAGGATACGGGTATCGGCATGACGCGGGAAGAAATGATCGAGAATCTCGGCACAATTGCCCAATCAGGTGCACGGAAATTCCTTGATGCAACCAGAGACCAAAAATTTGACTTTTCCCAATTGATCGGTCAGTTCGGTGTAGGATTCTATTCCGTGTTCATGGTGGCAGAATGGGTTCGGGTCACATCGCATTCATATAAACCGGAAGCAGAAGCAGTGAGTTGGTATGCGACTGGCGATGACACCTATCAAATAGAAAAATCGGATATGAGTGAGCGCGGCACGAAGGTCGAAGTCAAGCTCAAAGAGGATGCTGTTGAATTCGCCGAGGAATATCGCCTGAAGAATGTCATCCATAAACATTCAGATTACATCGGCTTCCCAATTTATATAGCCGACAGCAAAGACGCGGTCAATAAGCAAACCTCGCTCTGGCGCACATCAAAACAGGAAGTAACTGAGGAACAATACAAGGAATTTTATCGGCAGACAACTTTGGATTTTGAAGATGCCTTGACTCACGTGCACATCTCAACAGACGCGCCAGTACAGCTATACGCATTATTGTTCATTCCCAGCAAAGTGGAGCGGGGTGTGTTTGCACTGAGAAAAGATGACGGATTGAAATTATATTCACGCAATATTTTGATCGACGACTATAACAAAGACCTGTTGCCAGACTATTTGCGATTTGTTCAAGGCGTGGTGGACTCGGAGGATTTACCACTAAATGTCTCCCGAGAGACTGTTCAATCAAGCGGACTGATGCCGCGCTTGAAAAAAGTCCTGACAAACCAGGTTATCAAGGAATTGGAAAACCTTGCAAAAAATAACCCGGAGAAATACCATACGTTCTGGCAGGAGTTTGGTGTATATCTTAAACAAGGGATTGCGGCCACACCGGCTGATGCCGAAAGTATTAATCCACTTTTGCGGTTTAAGACAAATTTGAATCCGGAAACATGGTCTTCATTGGACGAATACACTGCAAGAATGAAAGCAGAGCAAAAGGAAATTTTCTATATCGTCGGCGAAGACTCGAAATCTGTTTTACGCAGTCCTCATTTGGATTACTTCCACTCACAAGGGACTGAGGTACTACTTTTGACCGACCCTATGGATTCGTTCATGTTGATGGGTTTGCACAAGTACAAGGACTTTGAGTTGAAGAACGTCTCGCAGGCAGAGGTGGAACCAGGAAAAAAACAGGAGCAGGAAGCGGAAAAACTCCCTGATGCTGATTTCAGTACGCTGGTCGAGCAGTTCAAAAAAGTGCTGGGTGAGCGTGTAACCGATGTCCGTGCAAGTAACCGCCTTTATCAATCGGTTGCACGCTTGGCAGATGCAGATGGCAATCTCAACCCTGAATTGCAGCGTGTCTATAAATATCTTGGCAAAGAGTATGAAATTCCAAAGAAAATACTGGAATTGAATCCTGCGCACGTAATTCTAAAAAAGCTACTCAAACTAGAAGCCGGTTCAGAACTGCAAAACATCATCATCGAACAAATTTTTGAAAGTGCCCTGCTGGTGGAGGGATTACATCCCGATCCATCAAGCATCGCATCCCGTGTTCAACAAATCATGGAAGCGGCCCTGACGCAGAAGACCGGGTAGGTAGATAAAATCATTAGGAGGTAGCCATTTGAAAATTGGCCCTCTCTTTAAAAGTAGTTTCCCCCTTAATATATAAAATGCAACATCCCGAAGGTTTGGAGAAGCCTTCGGGATGTTGCATTTTTCATCTCTTCGAATTATCACGTAATGAACATCGCATCCCCAAAGGAATAGAAGCGATAACCTTCCTGGATGGCTAGTTCATACGCGCTAAGAATTGTTTCCCGCCCGGCAAAAGCACTGACCAGCATGATTAACGTTGACTTGGGAAGATGAAAATTAGTGATCATCGCATCAACGACCTGAAACTGATAGCCTGGAAGAATAAATATATTTGTTGGTCCAATATAAGAAGTGATCTGTTTTACTTTGCCTTGACTTAGCTCTGGAAATCGTTGTACCCCTTCAACCGCGCTCAAGGATCGGCTGCATGTTGCTGAAGATTCAAGTGTTCGAACTGAGGTTGTACCAACCGCTACTACCCGCCCACCATTACATTTGGTATGGTTAATCAGGTCTGCAGTTTCCTGAGGAAGTTCGCACCATTCAGTATGAATTTTATGTTCTTCAGGACTCTCTTCTGTAACAGGTGCGAAGGTGTCCAAACCAACATGCAGGGTGACATAGGCGACTTTAACCCCTTTTTGTTTTAATTCATTCAGCAGTTGGGTTGTGAAATGAAGTCCTGCTGTGGGGGCTGCAGCAGAGCCAACGTCCCGAGAGTAAACGGTCTGGTAACGCTCAGGATCATTTAATTTTTCATGGATATACGGCGGCAGGGGAATATTACCCGCGCGGGGGAAATACGGCTCGATGGGTTCGGAAAATTTTATGAGGCGTTCCGAACCTTCAAGGATTTCTAGTATCTCTGCCCGGGGGCCATTCTCCACAATTACCTTTTTACCAATTCGGAGTCCCTTCCCACCGATAAGGGCTTCCCAAGTCAACGTATCACGGCGGCGCAGGAGGAGCAGTTCTACACGCCCACCTGTTTCTTTTTTGGCAAAAAGTCTGGCAGGGATAACACGGGTACGGTTGAGAATGAGAAGATCTCCCTGATGCAAAATCAAGTCAAGGTCCCGAAACGTTTTATGTTCTACGTTCCCAGATTCGCGATTCAAAACAAGGAGGCGGGATGAATCGCGCGGCTCGACAGGTTTCTGGGCAATGGATGATTCGGGAAGGTGGTAATCGAAGTCGGCAGTTTTCATGCAGAAATTGTTAAATCCTTTACGCGAGGTGCAAGGACAAAAGCGATGTAGAGCATCCAAATAATGAGACCGATATGCAAAACATCGTTTTCAGAAAACCAAAATCCCTTTGCCCAAAATGATGCGGTATTACCTGAAATAAGGTAAAGAAAATAGGCAATAATTGTAACGCCCAGCCAAATCCATGTCACCAACAATACAAAGTCAAGATTAAATTTGGAGCCGTAATAACGCCAGCCATTGAGGACAAAGAAAATAATAATACTGGGGGCAGTAACAACCAAAAGCAATTCAAACGAAATCAAAAATTTCACTGGGATCAACGCACCGATCATCACGATGATCAAATATATGA
>CAYLOW010000154.1:7002-9962 GCA_964385315.1 uncultured Anaerolinea sp. | reverse complement strand
GCGTAGTAGGGTACCATCTCGAAATTTTTATCACCAAAGGTCATGGTACCGCCAACATAGTCCACGAATTCGCCATCTGGATTTTGGTCGAAGTCGAGCCACTCCTCGGTAATAGTGAAAGTGTCACCGGGTTGTGGGGTGATCTCACGCGGAGCGCCAGTGCCATTATCACCGCTAAAGCCAAAGATATTCCGCATCAATCCATCCCCGCTAAATTCCATGATGGCATCAATTTCCGTATCACTGCCGGCATATTGGAAAACCCCGCGTACCGTGTAGACGTCATCGGTCTCACTCACGCCATAAACTGTGGGCTCGAAGAAAGCGAACTGATCGTTGGCTTCGTTACCATCACTCATAAAATACAGGGTGGGTTCCCAGTCGAATTCGAATGAGATGACCGGATCATTACCCCAATCGGGGTAATAGACGCCGCCGATTTCCTTCGTGCTTTCCGCGCCGATAAATCCCTTATCAGCGGTGAGGTAGGAGTCTGAATCGGGATCATAGTAACTGACATAATAGTAAATGTAACCGATGTTCGTGCCGCTGATCTCGGTGGAGAGGGTCACGATGTCATTTGGACCGATCTCATTGGCAGAGACCATAATGGGGGCAATGGTGATCTCACCCGCGCCGGGGGCGACTACGGCCGCGCTTTCCTGAGGGGCGGATTCTTCCACTGCCTGTGTGAAGTCAGTCTGTGATGATTGGGCCGGAGTGACGGCGCTCAGGTCAGCGGAAGCCGGGTCTATGGTTTCGCCTGTGTAGTGGTAGGTGAGGTAGTCATCCCACAGGGAGGCCGTGGCAAACCTGCCTATGAAGGATGTGTATTGGATCCCGAAGGCGGGGTCGCTGCCGAAGGTGCCGTCATATAACTCGGAATTGGGGAAATAGATGGTCAAGCCGCTGGAACCCGGTCTTTCGTCCCCGTGCATTTCAGAAATGACCGTATTGGAGAGCGCGTTTTGTACATTTTGGGCGGCCTGGACCACACCCGGGTCGTCAATTTCCGAAGTCAGTAGATCCGTGAAGTGCCCCAAGTCAATAAATGAAGGCGGCAGGTCTTCGCCGAAAACGCTTTCGTAAGATTGCGCATAGGTGCGAGCTTGTGCCACCGCATCCTGGTCAACATTTGTCAACGCCATGGCGAGTTCGTTGACCGCTGCGTTCAAGTTTTGGATCTTGCTGAGATCAATGGTTGCGAGTGTACTACTCTGTATCAGATCGGCGGCGACGCTTTCGGCACTGAAATCACCGCCTGCAAAAACATTACGCGCGTTGTCATCTGTGATTCGGAAGTCCTGGCTAAGATAGCCATCCACAATGGCCTTTCCCAATTCGCCGCCGGTCATGGCTGTGTTCTGGTTGAGGGCGGTCAGGAAACTGGCATATGCCCATCCCAGGGATGGTTCTGTTTCCTCTGACCCGACGGCGTAGCGCGCATGGGGGGCAATTCCGCTCATGACTTCCAGCTGTCCCATCAGGCAGGCATCGAACCCGACAAGCTCAAAGGCATCAATGCCGGTATCGGCTATGATCTTTCCGAGTGCGTCGTCAATATCCTGCATACTGAAGGAACTGCCTTGAACAGGATCATCGTCGGTCCAGCCGCCGCTCCATCCCGCGCCGTGATCAGAAAGGATCAGGACATAGTGGTCGGATGGGTAGGTGTTGATCGCCCAGGTGGCAAAATCGACCAGGGTGTCTTTGTTGCCGCTGTCCATTTCGCCCAGGTCTTCGATCTTCTGTGAACCGACCATATCCAGGTTGTCGTCCTGATTTACAAAATAACGCCTGGTCGAGATCCAATCGCCGTCGCCATCATATGCGCCGTTGTAGCGGTCAATTTGGGAGACAATTTTTACCTTATCGGTCGAGCCGACGATCTCGGCTTCGTTAAGATCAATGAAGATATCCTCTTCCAATATTTCATCATCTGCATTCTGATAGAGCATCACCAGCCACGTACCGGGTTCGCCTTGAACAGCCGGGTTGAGTTGGGCGGGTTCTGCAGTACCATTGGTATCGCCGCCTGCTTCTTTTGTATTCTCACTGTTAACAGGTGCTTCGGTTATGGTGTTGCATGCAATTTGCATGCTAAATAGCAATGCAAATGCCAGGGCAATATTTAACAAGCGTCTGGCTTTCATTTATTCATCTCCTGATGCAGGAATGGGGTCATCATAATGGATTCTACTACCAACATTTTTGCCCAAGCTTGCAGAAATGAAAGCGTATGGAATGAAAAAACATGAGACCGGCGGGTGGATTGTAACTTAGGAAAAGGTGTAATATTGTTGGTAGAACGAGAATTAACTCCCGGAGGAATCATCCATGAACAATCCTGAAGCAACCCAAATGGCTTTAAGCATCCTGCGTATGGGAAATAATTTTCAATGGTACATCATCACGTTTTTGGCGCTGGTGGTGTATATCTATTTGAATGAAATTTCAAAAGGGAATTGGAAGGGAATCGCAGCCGGGCTGGCACTGTATTCAGTGCATTGGTTCTATGAGATCCTCAACGCGCTCATCCAGCATTTCAGCGGGCACGCTCTGTGGACCGTTCCCACAGGGACGGCATTCCTGATCCTCATCGGTGTGGGGATCGAATTGAGTTTTATGTTTTCCGTTGCCGGCCTGGTGATGAGCAAACTTCTGCCTGCAGACCCGAAACTAAAACTGTTCGGCATCAACAACCGTTTGCTGTTCGCCATTGGGAACGCAGCGTTCTTCTCTTTTGTGGAGATCTTTTTGGCAAAGACGCCGGCCTTTGTTTGGGTCTACCCGTGGTGGGGTGCCTTTCCTGTTTTTGTAACCGTTTATATCCCGTTCTTTTTAGCGGCTTTCTATTGTTACGATTGGAAGCCAAAAACGCAGATCACCTTTATTGGGGCATTAGCCGCAATCGATGTGCTAATGATGGTCCTCTTTGCCGGGTTGTTAAAGTGGATTTA
>CAYLOW010000154.1:0-6902 GCA_964385315.1 uncultured Anaerolinea sp. | reverse complement strand
TGAAGAATGAGGTGCCCCTCTTTTGTTATTTCAACCCGCAGAGCGGGCAGCGGCTTTGCGGCAGGTCCATGTGTTACATTTGGTGGAAGTAATGAAGGACGCATGCAGTGTAAAGGATGTGGGAAGGGGGTAAGAGTAACGCCTGGTCAATTATTTTATTGTACATCTGTTTACCCACTAACGAATTATCTTGTATGGATTATAAACGCTCAAGGTGAGTGTTTATACAAAAAAGCCCCTCGAAGCAAATAGAGGGGCTTTTTGTATTTGAAAATACCTGCCTTATCCGCAGCCGCCGCCCGACTTATCTCGTTTGAGCTGCAGGACGATTTTGGCTTCAAATTCCAATTCTGCATATTCGATTGGATCGGGCGAACACGACTCGTAATTATTGCCCAGGGCTGCAGGGAAGATATAACCCAATTGATCGTCCCCGGCATTCGGGTTGGGTTTTAGCGCTTTGTCACCGGCGCCAAATACTGCGATCCAGTTATTGACCCCGCCTTCCAGGATGTATGTATTGGTCACGCCGTTTGCCACGAGCAATTTCCACGCCTTGGTTGCTGCGGCTTCATCGTTGCTCATCACGATGAATACCGAGTTGGCAGGCGGTTCACTGAGCAGCAAAGGAACGATTTCATTGATACGATTTATGGGCACATTTAACGCATCTTCGATGTGGTACAGGTTGTACTCCGCTTCGGAACGAACGTCGAGATAAATGGGATTCATAATCTGATTATATTTTGCCTTGAAGGCTTCAGCGGGGGTGATCTGAACCAGCCGCTTGTCAAGCATTTGATCTGCTGTGTAGCTATATGTGTTGACAATCGGGTCTGCATTATTTAATTGCGGAATGGTTTCGGTTCGTGTGAACTTAACCTTGTTGTATTTTGTCTCAAGGGAGGGGGTTCCAATGAAGAAGACAGCCATGGCGCCAACAAACAGAACCGCTGCGCCAACCACGCGGATCCTGGGTTCCTTGCTCAAATCCTTTTTGCCGAAGATGCGTTCCAACTGCTCGGCACCCCAGAACATGAAGAGCGCCATGAGGATGACCAGTACGACTACTGCGCCGACCGGGATACCAAAAACCTGGTCGAGAGTCAGGCGGCCAAAGTAGCCTGCGTTGTTGTACCAGTTATCAAAATATTTTTCTGTTTCTCCAAAGAGAAATGCACCGACAAACCCTCCAAGCATGAACAGCATGCCATCAATTTTGCCTGTGGATGCAGAAGCGAGCGAAGTGGTGGGGCAGAAGCCGCCGATGATGAAGCCGACGCCCATGATCAGACCGCCGAGAACGCCCGACCAAATATATGTGGTGTTGACCCAGACCTGGCTAAAATCCAGAATGCCGAGGCCAACCGCACCGAATAGTAAAACCATCGCAGTGACAATTGCTGTGAACATAACCTTAAGTACGGTCAATTCAGTGAAGTAGAACTGCGCTGCAAGCTTGCGTGAATCACCAAAACCCGACATTTCGAGCGTGAAACCGAAAGCAAAACCCACTAAGGCAAAGACGAGATAGCTCCAAGGGTGGGCGGCGCTGACTGCTATAAGGGATGGGATGGGAAAGTTCATGATAAGGTCTCCTATCGAACGTTAACCGTTAACGTTCTAGTTCCAAAGTTTCCTGACGAAATACGCCAGCGCATACGCACCGCCGAATATGGAAAACATGACCAGCCATGAGCCGGCGGAAAGGGTTGTACCGCCTGTCAATGCCTGTCCCGAAGTACAACCGCGGGCCATGCGCGCACCATAGAGGAAGATCATGCCCCCTAGAAATGCCATTAACCAGCGTGTGCGGTTGGATATATTGGGACCTTTGGTCGTCATAAATTTGAGGCGTCCGTTGAATGCGCCAGAGGCGAAACCGCCAAGTAACGCGCCAAAGAAGACAGGAAGGATCCAATCATCAAATGGATTTTTATCTCCACCAGCCATCTTCAGCAGGTAGGGTGTATTATCCACATGGGAGGGAGAAACAACATCAACGATCGCAGCATCAATACGGGCAGTTGCGCCGGATGAACCCAGCCCATTTCCTGTGAAGAGCAAAGCCAGGAAAAGAACGATTCCCAGAATCATTCCGCCAAAATATGGATGCACATAAGGTTTTTCCGGACGGTTAAAGATTGTTTTTTTTGTTTGAGTAGTCATTTGATACTCCTTGTAATAAAGACGAAGGTTATAAAAAAGCTGCATGGAGAGGGTTGGTTGGGCAGTTTTATATAAATTGCCCAACCAATGTACCCTTCATACGAAGCTCTTATTCTTGTTTTTCGTGTACTTCCACTTCTTCATATCCAGTTACCATCGCGCGCATTGCCTCGAGCGGGGTCGCGCCGGTGGTGGTCATGTAGACATGGACAATGATAAATGTTCCGAACAGCCATGCGACGAGGGAGTGGAAAGGCGCAAGGATGGGCAGCCCGCCAAGGGTATTCGTAAACGACGGGAATTTCTGTACGGCCCACATCAACGATCCTGTGATAATTTGAAGCGGCAGCAGCACATTCAGGATCATGAAATAGGTAAACTTCTGAATGGGATTCATGCGGCTGGTGGGTAGCTTTTCGAACGGATGCCCCTCGCCCTTGAAGATTCCACCGATGTAATATTTTGCCTGTATGATCGCATCGTCAAAGAAACCGTAAGGGTGCGGGATGAACTCGCGGATCCTTTCTGTAGTAATGTGATAGAACAGCGATAACACTGCATTAAGGACAAGGATGACCGCGATGACGTTATGGATGGTCACCATACCGGGGAATGAGAATACGCCAAAGATATCCGGTCTATGGATGATCAACCCTGTCAGCAGCAGGATGACGATGGACACAGTCTGCATCCAATGCCAGAAGCGGCGATACGGTTCATACATGTAAACACGTTCGGTTTTTCCATGACCCTTGGGCTGTTTGCGCGCCGACAAATATCTTAGAGTCCCGTGACCGAGCACACCTAAAAGTGAACCAGCGAAGAGCAATGCGCCGAGCCAGTCGATCCAACTTACACGGCTGGAACCGAAAACATAAATCCTGTCATTGGCAGGGAGAGGCTGATAATACAGCGAGCCGTCTTTGCCTGTGACGATTTCACCAGTGCTGTTTACGTTATTGTCCGTGTCAAATACCGGCATGACTGGCGCGTGATCTGCAAGCTTAATGGATTGGGTCATGCGAGATTCTTCATTATGACAGGCTTTGCAGTCGTTGACCGCATCCTGGCCTTTGGCGACATTATGGTTGATGCTGTACGGCTGTACCTTGCCTTCGATGCGGGGATTATTCAGCCCAAGCGCGGAGAGTTTCCCCTTGACGAGGTCTTCCTTTTTGGTTGAGTCAATCACCAATTCGGCGCTTGCCAGTTTGCCGTCGCTGTTTGCATCGAATGCCGCCATGATGTCGTTTGCATAATTCCCATTGTCGAGATAGGCAGTTTCGAGATCAACAAGCCGGACAGGACGTTTGTTACTGCCGGCGTCGTCATACACCCAATAGAAGGATGTGATCAGGTTGTACGGTGCGAGCAATGTGTCACCGTCAATGTTGGTACGGTTGAGCAGAACAGGTTCGAAACCCGATACGAGAGAAGTCACCTGGTTGGGGGTGCCTTCCACGCCGCGGCACTCGGTAGATGCCCCGCCTTTGGTTGTGACTACTGTCCAGTCATAGGTTTGCACCGCGGGCGCGTACATCTGCGGGATATGGCAGGTTTCGCAGGCAATAACTTTCATGTGCGTGTCAATGTAGGGCAGCCAGGAGGAGTGGCTTTTATTTGCATCATGGCAGTTTTCACAGCGGCGCATGGTGCCTTTGTATTCAGGCGCAACATTGAATTGTGCGCTTTCACCGCGTGCAAAGTTGTGATCGGGTCTTTCGAGATATTCACCAATTTCCAAAGAGCGTGGATCGTAAACAACGTATTCAGGATTGTTCCTTTGGATTTCGCTGATATGTGAAGGATTGTTGACCGCATAGTGACAATCGGTGCACTGCAATTCGCGTTCTGCGTGTACATCCCAGGAACGATCAAGCCCATCCTTGTTTGCAAGGTTTACACCAGATTTATTTATGCGTTGTCCGCTGATTACCTGACCAGTGGTGGCAGTTTGCGGGGAATTTAGATCACACTGATTAATGGTGAGCGGGTCTCCTGCGTTGGGATGAACATCGCCGTGGCAGGTCGCGCAATTTGCGTTGGTTGGATCTTGAATTCCAAGCGTTTCACTCTTGAGTTCGCCATTTTCATTGAAGGCTATTGCGTTCCACGCCCAGCCATCTGCGGTCTTGCTGACGATGTCCAGGCCGGTCAATGTAGCAGTATTTACATTGCCAAACTCACCAGCATGGATCGAGTCTGCGCGCGCGGTCGTGTTGGGGGTTTCAAGGTGACAGAGGAAACAGTTCATTTCCATTGTGCCTGATTGGCCCCAATCCCATGTGGATATATCTCCGCCTTTATTCAAGATAGAGGTTTCTGGATTCTCTGAACTGGCTTTGAGATTGGCGAGAAGTGCGCCATCACGGGATGTGGTGGCTGGCCCACCGCCGACGACACGTTCGCCGTTAAGCATGAGCCATTCAGCGGTGGAGAGGTCGAGCCGCTCATCGCCGTTCTGCGAAAGGTAGCGGTAGGTGAGTGGATCCCATTTGCCGAAGAGTCCATTACTGGCGTTCAGGTCTTTTGTTTCTTTGTAATCGGAAAGACCCAGGTCAGAATGAAAGGCGTGACTTTGTATGAAGTTCGTGTCGTGGCATTGTCCGCAGGTTTGCATGGTTGACACTGCGCCATTGCTTTCGAGTACGTTCACTCCATCAACATCGAGCAGGATAAAATCCGGATGTAAAACAGACGCCAGGGGTGATGTTGGGGCAGGTGCAGGTGAGGCGAGAACGGTTCCAATTCCAATGGCAAGCGCCAAGGTAATTAATCCAATTAAGATGAATAATGTATATCGTTTCATGGTTATTTTCTCCCGCCCCATTGCATGGGATCGCCGGCATAGCCGAGTGCTTCCCAATCCATGCGTCCATTTTCGCCGTGGCATGAGTCGCATTGCAGGGCTTGATCGGCAGATTGCACCATATGGGTAGTGGGCCAGTACATGTAGGTTGTTGTGAATCCGTATTCGCCGCTATAGGGCAAGCCCATTCTTTCCTGGGCGAGTTCAAAGGCGTTATTCCAGTCAAAGTTTGTCCAGAAGCCGTCTTTTCCTGCAGTAATGGGCGCAAGCAGGTAATTATTTTTCACATCGTAGGGCTGTTTGGCGATGTGTAATTTGAAGGGGAATATTTTTGCGGTTTTATCTTCCATACTGCCGGCGGGCTTGTCAATATAAGTGATGCCATCCTTGCCAAGCTGGTCACCAAGCAGGTAGCGGTATTCGTTATTGCCGTTGAACCAAAGATAAGTGGGCGCAAAGTTTTTATCGTAGACAAATTCACCTTTGATCTTGAGGTAAGTGTAATGATCGTCTGTACGTCCTTCCTGACCCGCCTGTGACCAGTCCCAAGTAACTTTTGTGGGGTCTTCAAGCGCGATGGCGGGAATATGGCAGGTCTGGCATGCAACTGCAGAGAGGTGCGTGTTGATCCGTTCATCTTCATGCTTTTGATCCACATGACATTGTTCGCAGGAAACCTGTTCCTGCGGGTCGATGGTGTAGTTATCGGCAAGCATGCGGCCTGAAATTTGATGGTTGGTCGTAACGTGGCAATCGATGCATTGCATATTGACGTCGCCGCCCATGTGGATGTCGATATTTTTATCGGGGAAGTACATGCTTTCGTCGAGGTCGCCGTGTTTGACTCCGTTTCCGCCGCCGCCGTCGAAGTGACATTTGCCGCAATTTTCACGGGTGGGCACCCGGACACTTTGCGCCGCTGCTTTCAGGTCAACGCCTTCGGCAGGATTTCCATAGCTGCCCTTTCCGTATAACCCTGTATCAGCATGACAAGCGAGACAGTCTACGTTCTCTGATTTTGAGTAATCATATTTCTCGCTTTCTTTCCAATCGTAGCCCGCGTGACAGGACATGCAGGATTTCTGGTTGCCTTGTGCGCTAATGCAGAAGTTGTTGATCTGGTTTGCCTTGCCAATGGTCACAGCTTCATCGCGCCAGGGGACATCAAAAGGTTTTGATTCCCATGTCCAGTGAGTGGTTTTCATGAACTCAGTCGCGGCATCTTTATGACATTCAAGACAGGCGCGGGTTACGTCCTGTCCTGTTTTTAATTCGCCTTTGATAATGTCTTTATGATCCACATGAACCGGCTTGGCGGGGATGTGCGCTGCAGGGTCGTTCTTCAATTGGGCACGAGGTAGAAAATAAAGGACAGGGACCAGGATCAGCAACAGGATGCCGGCGAGTCCCAAGATCCAGGAAGGGAAGCGTTTCTTCATAAATATTCTCCTATGCGATTTCATTTATCAGGCTTGCACGCTGGGTCAAACGATCCCGCATAACAGATCGCAGAAGATCAAGCGCCTGAATTAATCTTTGGTCGGAAAGGTGATAAGTGATTGTGGTTCCAGAACGCACGGTTTGGACCAATCCCCTTTCACGCATCACTTTAAGATGTCTAGAAGTAGTAGGCTGGTTCAAACCTAGTTCATTGGTAAGCTCGGTTACATTTAAGGGCTTGTCGCTGAGTGCATAAAGCATGAGGATGCGGTTGGGGTCCGAGAGAGCGAAGCAAAAATCGGCTTCGAGTTCAGAGATTTCTTGCTTAAGAGTTTGGTTAACCATAGTATTCCTGCTTATATTCGTATGAACGCATATTTGTATCTCTATGATACCCTTGTGATTGTTTGCACAAAAGTGCTTCGTGTCACATTAAAATACGCTTAATGTCATATATAAATGATATTTTTGCTGTGGTTAATTC
>CAYLOW010000153.1:7666-10028 GCA_964385315.1 uncultured Anaerolinea sp. | reverse complement strand
CCCAGATCGTTTTGCAGGAACCGCAGTTGGGTACTGGTCATGCTGTGATGCAAGCTGAAGCAGTATTGAAGGGGAACACAGACCTCGTTGTCGTTTGCTATAGTGACATGCCCCTGTTGCGCGGCGAGACCCTGCAAAAACTGGTCGAAACACAAAAAAATAACAAGGGTCCCTTATCAATACTTACCGTCGTGGCAGATGACCCGCACGGGTTTGGGCGTATCCTCCGCAAGGCAGATGGGACGGTGGAAGCCATCGTCGAGGAATATGTCGCCACGCCAGAACAGCTGCAGATCAAAGAATTGAATGTGGGTGGATACTGCTTTGACGCAAATTGGCTGTGGGATGCCCTGCACAACATCCCCAGGAATCCCAAAAAAGGTGAATATTATCTGACTGATACGGTTGAACTTGCTTCCAAAGCTGGACTGCCCGTTCAAGCCACCTTGATGGTTGATGTGGAAGAAACCATTGGCATTAATAACCGTGTGCATCTTGCGGAGGTTGAAACTGCCATGCGGCGGCGCATCAACGAGCAGCACATGCTAAATGGTGTAACGATGGTCGATCCCGCCTCGACCTTCATTGAGGTTGGCGTTAGCATCGGCAGGGATACCATCATCATGCCGAACACTTATCTACACGGTAAAACCGAGATCGGCGAAGGGAATGTCATCGGACCAAATTCCATTATTCATGATACGAAGATCGGGAATCATTGCAAAGTGCTTGCCTCGGTGACCGAAAGCGCGGTCCTCGAAGATTATGTGGATATGGGCCCTTTTGCGCGTCTGCGAAAAGGCGCGCATTTGGGAAGCCACGTTCATATGGGAAATTTTGGTGAGGTGAAGGATTCGTACCTAGCGGAAGGCGTCAAGATGGGTCACTTCTCGTACATTGGAAATGCGCAGATCGGCGCAAATACCAACATTGGCGCGGGGACGATCACCTGTAATTACGATGGCGAAAAGAAACACGTCACAGAAATTGGCGAGGATGTCTTCATTGGCTCAGATACCATGCTGGTCGCGCCGTTAAGCATTGGCGCGCGGGCACGTACAGGGGCAGGTTCGGTGGTGACAAAGAATGTAGCAGAGGATACGCTGGTGGTGGGTGTACCTGCCCGCGCTATTAAAAAGCTGGAACGAAAAGCAGAGAAGTATGACTACCCAGGGAAACAGGTGAAAAAATGACCTTAACAAACGAAGAACGACAGGCATTGATCGACCTTGCCAATGAAGCAAGGCGGCGTGCGTATGCGCCTTATTCAAATTATCAGGTTGGCGCGGCGCTGCGGACAAAGACGGGGCGTATTTTCACCGGCGTAAATGTCGAGAATGCCGTATATCCGCATACCATGTGTGCCGAGCGGGTCGCGATCTTTAAGGCGGTCTCAGAAGGCGAAACTGAATTCGAAGTAATCGCAGTCGCGACCAATAACGGAGGATCTCCCTGCGGTGGCTGCAGGCAGGTGATGGCGGAATTTGGCATGAAAACGATCGTTTTAATAGCCGATGGTGAAGGGAAGTTACACAAAGAAATGACGGTTTCCGAATTGCTGCCCGAGGCTTTCACACCTGCTCATTTGTTGTGAGCGCGGTCCACTATAAACAAAAGACCACACGCAGCAACGCAACAATAAAACCTTTTCCTCTCCCATGACCGATTTCCGATCCTTTCGCGCGACTGCCCTTGTTATCCGACATGGTGATTGGGGCGAGGCTGATCGTTTGCTGACCTTGTACACCCGTGAGCAGGGAATGGTGCGCGCTTTGGCGAAGGGAGTTAGGAAAGTAACATCACGCAAGGCAGGACATTTACAACCCTTTACGCATATAACCGTGCAGCTTTCCAAAGGACGCGACCTGTTGATCGTAACCCAGGCAGAGACCATCAACGCATTCCTACCTTTACATGACAGCTTGACAAAGACCAGTCAGGCGGCTTATGTGATTGAACTGCTATATCGTTTTTCCTATGAAGAGGAAGGCGGGAATCCCACACTTTTTAAATTGTTGGTTGATACTCTGGACCGGATAGAGAAGGAAGAAGATGCCTGGCTTCCAATACGTTATTATGAGATGAGGCTGTTGGACGCTGTTGGTTTTCGTCCACAGTTGTTTGAGTGCGCGAATTGTGGACGTGAGATATTGGCAGAAGACCAGTTTTTTTCGTTTACTTCGGGAGGGGCGATCTGTCCCCGCTGCGGGCAGGGACTTCCCAATCTGGGAAAAATCTCACTTGAAGCATTGAAATATTTGCGTCACTTCCAAAGATCAAGTTATAGAGACGCCTTGCGTGCACATCCCAGTTTTGAGGTCCAAAAGGAAACGGAAACCCTCATGCAGGGGTATTTCACCTA
>CAYLOW010000153.1:4334-7566 GCA_964385315.1 uncultured Anaerolinea sp. | reverse complement strand
CCAGTTTTGAGGTCCAAAAGGAAACGGAAACCCTCATGCAGGGGTATTTCACCTACCTACTGGAGCGTCAGTTAAATACGCCAGGCTTTATAAAGCAGGTAAAAAATTCGTCCTGAGCGGAATCGAAAAAGGTCACAAGGAAGGTCTTATCAAAGCAGAGGTGGCGAAAAAGTTATCTCTGCTTTTTCTGCATGCCTCTGAAGGTTTGCCTCATGTCCTGTATATTGATGGACTCCATTCACTGCAACTTCTGGTAGCAAAAAGCCAGGAAGCTTTCTCCTCCAAGATACGGTCACGAGGATGAAACGCGAAATATTCTGTCTTTTAAATTGGTAACCGGTCTTTCGAGCAGGTAAAAACTGAGGGTAGCAATCAAAAGCGTGGTACCGAATGAAGCAATGAACATCTGCGGTGAGCGCAGGGAGTAACCCAGGTCATATTTGCGAAAGACTGCCACCATAATGGCTATGATGCCGTAATGATAAACATACAGGCCATAAGATATTTTTCCCAGGTAGCGCAGGGGGGCGATTTCAAGAATACCCGTTAAAAAGTTTGTGCGCGCTACAGAATAGATCAGGACAGCGAACAGGTAATTTAGCAGGGTATATCCCCAAACCTCCTTGTAGAATCCGGTCAGCGGCAGATCATATCCCAAGGCAAAAGTGAGTGTGCCTTTTTTGATGAAGTCGGTAAGCAGTCCAATACCAGGCACGGCGATGGTAAGCGCAAGCAGCTGCAAGCGCGGGCGTGGAAGCTCAAAGCGTGAGATGTATGCGCCAAAGGCAAATGCGTCTAAATGCGAAAAAGGCAAAACATTCACAGCTTGCTGCGGGTCGCTCAGCAAAAATGGGAAGAGTTGGGCACGATAGATGATGGTGATTGCGAGGCGGAAGATAAATCCCAGTCCGATAGCGGTGAAACATAACTGCTTGAATTTTTCGCGCGGGGTTAAAAAGATAAGCAGAGGCCAAAGTAAATAGAATTGTTCTTCCACTGAAAGTGACCAGAGATGGGTGAAAAATCGACTGCGTTCAAAAAATGAACTTGCATGAAAAAAATCAAATGCATAAAAAAGCGATACCCAGACCTGGTTAAAGAAATTCCTGCCAAGTTCGATCTGTATGCCCTTAAGGTCGATCATGGGCAAAAGATAGATCAGCGCGGTGAGCAGGGCAAGGTAAAAATAATAAAGCGGAAAGATACGTAAAAACCTTCGCCCGTAAAACTTAACAAAAAATTCCCGGCGCGGAAGTTTGTCCTTCATCCTCAGCAAAATATCTGTAATTAGAAAACCAGAAAGCACAAAAAATAGCTGTACTCCCATCCAGCCGAACGGCAGGTTGCGCGTGTGAAAAAGAAAAACGATCAAAAAGGCAATTGCCCGTATTCCGTCAAGACCAGCGATCATTTAAGCCTTTTGCTCCAATTTAAAACGAAGATCCATGCCACCAGCAGGACAATGGGACGCATGACCTGCCAGAGCAGAATTTGAAACCATTTCCAATTGATGGAATAGACGATGATGGCGATGAACCAGCGTGCAAAAAGGGTTTGTCCCAACCCGCTGCTTGCAACCCGATACCGGTATTTGCGAAAAGAAAATTCACCGCGCTGATAGGCTTCGGTGATCTCGTATGCGGCGACGGCTCCGTACTCCAGCGCAATACTAATCCCTTCACCAAAGAGCGGGTCTGCGCCCGCGGCATCGCCGACCAACAGCACACGCGGCACTGAAATTTGATTTTGCGGGTCATGCCAACGGATGGGATGGCTTTTGATTTCAAGTTCATCCAGACTGACACCATGGTTGGACATTTCCTTTGTGAGCAGGTGTTTCAAAGCTGGACGCCCTTGCGCAGAAAACAGATTGCAGTCATATACTCCCCAACAGCGCATTAGCTGACCATCGATTCGGGTGGGAAAGTCCCAGACATAACCCGCGATGTTTTCTGGTATGGGAAAGAAGTCAAAATAAGCATCCTGACTTTTGTGGGACGCCGGGTTGGGATCCCGATCCACCGGGGTGATTACTTCCAGCGTTCGCGCAATTTGCAGTGGATCGTTTGGCAGGATGCACCTGCGCGTTACACCGTTTGAGCCGTCTGCACCGACCACGACTTTCGCTCTAAAATTTCCCTGGTCAGTTAGCACTGTCACGCCTTCATTGTCAGGACGAACATCCGTTACTGTAACACCTTCCTTAATGTCGATTCCTTTATTCACTGCCTTTTTTGCGAGCCATGCGTCAAATTCGTCGCGGCGGATAATTCGCAGGGTATGTTTTTGGGGAACGCGAATATTTAACCCCTTGCCGGCAAAATCAAAATGAGCAGTGTCTACGTCTACATGCGGTATTTCGCGTACATCAAGCCCAAGCCGCTCGAGAATCACTTCGGCATCTGCAACAAGCCCGCCTGCACAAAGTTTAAAGCGCGGATAGTATGCCTTTTCAAGTATCAGGATGCTGGGTGCAAGTTGAGGTGTAAGCCGCGCAATATGCAGTGCAGTGGAGAGCCCGCCTGGCCCGCCGCCGAGGATGAGAACATCGTGAGTATGATCCATAAGTTGAAAGTCGCTCAATTATAGCCTGAGGATTTAAATTAACGTAAAGGGGGGAAAAGGAAGGTACGTCCGAAGGTTACAGCCGTCCGGCTAAATAGCGTGAAAAAGATAAGCAACGCGGGCGCGATCAGATCAAATTCGCGCCCGCGCTGGCATGTCATGCTTGAGTCGTGGCTTAGTGCATAACCTGTGTAAATGCTTCAAGGGTCTTTTTTACACCGGCATCGTCAACCCAGTAATGTGTTACCAAACGAAAACGCCGCGGACCTGCCCAATCCACGAGTACTCCCCTTTTTTTCATTTCTTCGGCTATTTGTTTTACACTTAATTGAACCTCATCCAGCAGATCGAAATACACCATATTGGACGAGGGACTTGGAGCCAAATTTAGTCCCCGAACCTTTTTCAACCCCTCATATAGGGCTTTTGCCCGGGCATGATCCTGGCCAAGCCTCCCTGTCATCCTTTCCAGTGATATCAGCCCCGCTGCCGCCAACACGCCGGCCTGGCGCATTCCCCCACCCAGCATTTTCCGTAAATGGCGTGCACGGTTGATGAATTTCTTCGAGCCAACCAGCATCGAACCCACGGGAGCAACCAATCCCTTGCTTAAACAAAACATAATTGAATCGGCAGGCTGGACGAGGTCTTTTACATTTACATTCAG
>CAYLOW010000153.1:0-4234 GCA_964385315.1 uncultured Anaerolinea sp. | reverse complement strand
GGGTGCGGATGGATTCCGCCAAGTGCAGCCATGCCGCCCGCTTCGTTGACATAAATATGGGCATTTTCACCGATGATCACCTCATGCCCGCGCTGACAGTGGACCAGCAAGGCCAGTAAATTACCCATTGTCCCCGAAGGGACAAAAAGTGAGTCTTCCTTGCCAAGCATTTCTGCAGCTTTTTCCTGGAGTTGATTGACAGTGGGGTCATCCATGTAAACATCGTCACCCACCTCTGCCGCTGCCATGGCCTCACGCATTTCGGGTGTAGGTTTGGTTACGGTATCGGAACGAAGGTCTATGTATTCCATTTTTTTGTCTCCTAAAAAATGAGAAGGCGAATTTTGACGGGGAACTGGTTTGTTGGACCGATGAAATAAAAAATCTTGTCTTATACTTTTTCCCAGCTAACTTCCTACTTCTTCCAATACCTTCTTTAATTCATCCGGCAATTCCGCCTCAAATATACGCGGGCTGGTTTCATTGGGCAGGATAATCTTCAGCTTTGCAGCATGCAGGAAATGACGGTTGATTTCAACAGTGATGTGTTTTTTTCCATAGATCGAATCACCGACAATTGGGCATCCTAAAAACTGACAGTGCAGCCTGATCTGATGCGTGCGGCCTGTAAACGGATGGAATTCCAATAGCGTGTGCTCTTTGAACGACTCGAGCGTTTTATATTCGCTGACTGATTCACGTCCCTTGCCTGTAGGCACAATTGCCATCTTCTTTCTGTGACTGGGATCACGCCCAATGGATGCCTCCACCCGTCCCGTTGGTGTAGGTGGTTTGCCATCCACCAAAGCGAGATATGTCTTTTCGACAGTCCGCAAACGGAACTGATCCTGGAGCCATCGATGCGCGCGTTCATTTTTCGCCAGCACGATCAAGCCGGAGGTTTCCTTGTCCAATCGATGAACCAGGCCCGGGCGTTCCTCGCCACCGATGCCTTCCATGTCAGGATCGTAACCCAATACGGCATGAACCAGCGTCCCAGAGTCATGTCCTGCGGCGGGATGAACGACCATGCCTGCAGGCTTGTTAACGATGATCAGGTCGTCATTTTCAAAAATAATATCGAGCGGAATATCCTCTCCCACCAGACCGCTCGGGACAGGCGGCGGTATATGAACTTCGACCTCCGTGCCAGATTCAATTGACTGGCCTGATTTTTTTGCGGGGATGCCGTTGATCAATACAAAACCATCTTCAATCAATCCCTGTAAGCGGGCGCGTGAAAATTCAGGCAGACTGGTTACCAGAAATTTATCAAGGCGGCCTGCCTGTTCCCCATCATAACGGAACTTCTCAACTCGGTCACTCACGATTGCTCACTATTCACCTTTGGTTGTTCACCATTACCTGACATTGTGCCCGTAGGGGGGGACTCTTCATCACTGGAGGTAGCCGGTTGTGCTGCAGCCCTGTGCTCCTGTTGTTCCTTAATCCACACGCCAAGCAGTAAAACGATCACACCGATCGTGATGGAGGCATCTGCCACATTGAATACGGGAAAGGAACCCACAGAAATAAAATCCGTCACTTTACCCATTATCAGACGGTCAACCAAATTTCCAGCTGCGCCCGCAAGCTGCAATCCCATTGCAAGTTTCAATGTCCAATCTTCTGCTTCCACTTGTGGGTAGTAATAAATAATTGCACCGATGACAATGAAGGCGAGCGTTGTAAATACCAGATTCCCATTCTGGAACATACCAAAAGCCGCACCACTGTTATACCAATGTACGATCCGTGCATATGGGCTGAGCCACATCAGACCGCCAGGAAGCCATTGCGCACCAAACTCGATGTTTTCACGTACCAGCCACTTTGTCCATTGGTCGAGGGCAATCAACACCCCTGCCACCCCGAATAAAATTAAGTAATCTTTACCTTTTTGCTTCAAAATACACCTCTTTAAAAAATCCAGACGGCAGTGTCCTGCAAAGGAACCGTCATCTTCATTACCTGTTTATTGTACCGCACCCAGAAACACCCTCGGCACACGCGCGCTAATATTGGTCATCACCTCGTATTCGTTCGTGCCGGCCAAGTCTGCCAACTCTTCGGGAGTAATACCACCCCCCATTAATGTGACCTCGTCGCCAACCTGCACCAGATCTGTCCCCGCGTTGACCATGAATTGGTCCATGCAAATTCGCCCCACCTGCGGGTAGGATTTGCCGTTAATGATGACCCGTGTTTGATTTGTCATGCGGCGGAAATAGCCGTCGCCGTATCCACATGGGATGGTAGCGATTCGCGAATCCACTTCAGCCCGCCATAAAGACCCGTAGCTGACTGAACGGCCAGGCCGGGTAACCTTGCTAAATATAACTTTAGATTTCCATGTTAGCGCAGGTTTGACTTCGATCGTTTTTTTAATATTGCGCGCGGGATAAACACCATAGAATAGAACACCAGGGCGCACCATGTCAAAATAACTTTCCGGCATACGCAGGGTTGCCCCTGAGTTTGCCGTGTGCCTGATCGCGGGCCGCGGTTCACTGCGCTTTTCATAAATTGATAGAACTTCCTGAAAACGTTCCAATTGGAGGGATGCTTCTACCAGGGTATTCAAAGGACGTTCTTTTTCCTCGCCGGAAGCGATCTCCATGGTTTCAGGAGACTGTGCTGTTTCTCCCTGCGTCAGGATCTCTGAGTTTGCAAAATGAGTAAAGATTCCCTCTGTCTCTACAAATTGGCTGCATAACAAGGATCTTTCGATCAATTTTTCCGCTTCGTATTCGCGGACACCGGTACGTTCCATGCCTGTATCTATCTTTAAGTGGGCTTTGATCCGCTTGCGGGTGGATTTCGCCAATTGGTCGGCATCATTCAACAGGTCGAGCGAAGAGGCGGAAAGGGTAAGGTCATATTTAAAAAAGTCAGGCAGCTGCTCGCGAAGAGTTCCACCCATCACAAGGATCGGGGTCGTAATCCCCATCTTTCGCAAGTGAATGCCTTCCTCCACAATTGCCACGCCAATGTAATCAGCAAAAGGGGCGATGAAAGGCGCAACACCATCCACGCCGTGGCCATAGGCGTTGGCTTTCAGCACCACAAGGACTTTGGCAGGGGTAACGTGCGCGCGGATGTTAGCAAGATTTTGTTCAAGTTGGGGAAGGTTGACTTCAAGATATGTGGGACGCATAGTTTATTTATTGCCTTTGACTGTCCTCGGATTGCGTTTAGGACGAATGGCGTCGCCAGTGGTATTCCACGTCAGGCTCAGATTCAGGCTCAGGGCTGACGCCATATTTTTCAACAACAAAACCGTGCTTTTCATAAAATGAACGTGCCATTTTATTCGCGGCGTGAGTATACAGCCATATATGTTTCGGTAAAAGTTGACGTGCCTTTAATAGTAAAGCCTGCCCAATTCCCTGACGATGATACGCGGGGTCAACATATAAACGATCCATGAAGTCGCCCTGAATAGCAAAAAAACCAAGGGGGACACCCTCCCGTTCATAGACCCAGATCTGGCATTCCGCAACGACAGCTCTCTGAAAGTACTCACGCGCATCTTCCAAAGTATGCCCCATACGTGCCATGAGTTTTGGCATTGCGACAGTTTCCGCATCAAACCACAAGCGGGTAATATCATCAAAATCTTCAGGCTTATATAGTCGAATAATTGGCTGCATGAGTCGAGTATACCCGACTCATGCCATGAGAGAGTACACCGTACCCGTTGTAATTCATCCCGGCAAGCAGGTGTATAAGGTAAATCCAATAATAAAATGTGAAATACCAAGGCATAAAAATACCCCCGGGATTTTTGAAATTCCGGGGGTATTGGTCTGGAACTTAATATAAAGTCTACCGCCAGGCGGCGAGGATCGCGCCGAATAGCACAAAGTTAACAAGGTGATTTCCAATCTCAATTGCCCAGATCTTCAAACCGTGACCCGCAAAGAGTTTATTAACCAAATACGAGGGTGCGATAAAACCGAGCCAGAGCATAAAACCGGTCAATGCACCGGGTGTACCCATTGCATTGACCATAAAAGCCATGGCAACCGCCTGAACAAATGACGAGAATATTGTTAATCCCCAAGTCATGCCCATATTTTCCATTCCGGGTTGTGCACGTCCCGCACCAACGATTTTCCACCAGGCCGGGAAGAACGTCTTGGGGTTGTACCACAGGGAACCGTTAATCATGCTAACCACAACGCAAGCAAGTACAGCAAGCCAGTTAATGGAACTAAAATTCACTTGAGCC
>CAYLOW010000152.1:0-10040 GCA_964385315.1 uncultured Anaerolinea sp. | reverse complement strand
CGATCATTTTCAATTCGTCGTTTTCCCAAAATACAGTTCGCATGTTTTACCCTTTTAATGAGTTAAATTTCAACCAATGAAACCAGCGGAGTTCGCCGCCTCAATGGGGTTACGGTTACTATATCACAATCAAACTAAAATAAACCCGCTTGACGCCTTCGTGTTTTGCCAGTATAAAACCAGAATGAAACACCTCCGATTTCTTTTTGGATTTTGGCTCGTTATCTCGGTTGCGGGTTGTTCCATCTTCCCCAACTTTCCCACTCTGCCCCCGGGTTGGACGGTGACCCCAAGCATCTCTCCTACTCCTGCAGCAACGTCAACTCCAACCGTCAGCCCCACCCCGCTTCCCATCGTGCGCGTGGGAACGGGTGATCACACATTCTTCAATGGTGATTACGAAAGCGCGGTGCTTCATTACCAGGTTGCATACCAGGACTCACCCGACGTGCAGGTTCAAGCCGCTGCCAAGTGGGGCGAGGCGCGCATTCTCTTTGCAGAAGGAC
The DNA here is from genome assembly GCA_964385315.1 of uncultured Anaerolinea sp. GTDB lineage: Bacteria > Chloroflexota > Anaerolineae > Anaerolineales > Villigracilaceae > Villigracilis. The sequence continues at coordinate 9,534 of CAYLOW010000152.1, read as the reverse complement.
GTTATGAAGAAACGCTTACCGCACTCCTAACGCTCAACACACAATATCCTCAATCGTCTCATGTCGGGCAGGCATATTTTTTGCAGGGTCTGGCAAATTATCGCCTGAATAATTATCAGGCCGCTGCAGATGCCTGGCAGGCCTATCTCACCGTACGTCCCGGGATACTGGATGCGTACGTGCAGGAGATGCGCGGTGACGCGCTTTTTGATGCGTTGGATTATGCCTCCTCTGTGTCCGCCTATCAAGCCGCCATCCAAGCCGCTTCCCTTGGAGACGACATTTCGCTCGACTTGAAAGTTGCCGGGTCCCAGGTCAAACTCGGAGAGTACGAATCGGCACTGGCTTTATACGATGGTATTATGGCGCGCGCGCCTAATGATTACATAAAGGCACAGGCGGCATACGAGTCCGGGCTCGTATATCAAGCTCTCGGTCAAGATGCCGAGGCGGAAGGAAAATTTCGTCTGGCTGTGGAAAATTATCCCCTGTCCTACTATGCCTATCTCAGTCTGGTTGCCCTTCTGGATTCTGGCGTGGTGGTCAACCAGCTTGATCGCGGGCTGGTGGATTATTTCGCCGGACAATATGATGTGGCAATCGCGGCTTTTGAACGTTATTTGACAGAAACACCGACCAATGACGGTACCGCCTATTATTACCGTGCGCTGGCTTACCGTGATCTGGGGAATTACGAAGCGGCCTTGAAGGATTTTTCAACATTTACCGCAAACTATTCCGCTCATTCAAAATGGGCAGATGCCTGGGGTGAGAAGGCTTATGTCGAGTGGTATTACCTGGGTTCGAATGATATTGGTGTAAAAACACTGCTTGACTTTGTGGCTGGTGTTCCAAACAGCGACCTTTCAGCTGAATATTTAATGAGCGCTGCGCGCATTTATGAACGGAATGCAAAAGAGGAGGAAGCCCTTAAAATTTGGGCGCGCGTTGCCAATGAATATCCCGGCTCGGATTACGCCGCCACGGCGGTATTTTTAATGGGGGTTATATATTACCGCAATGGAGATTTTAATTCGGCACTGGATGCATTCAACCGCAGTCTACTATTTTCGGCGCGGGCAGAAGACCAGGCGCGCGGATATTTTTGGATTGGCAAGTCAAAACAAAAACTTGGCGACAATGAAGCGGCGTTTGAGGCATGGCGTCAGGCGCAAAATCTGGATCCCTCCGGATATTACAGCGAGCGCGCACGTGATCTGTTGACCGAGCGCGCGCCTTTTACACCTCCGGCTTCCTCCAACTTCACTCCAGACATCGCAGCCGAGCGCAGGGATGCAGACTCGTGGGTGCGGTTGACATTCAAACTACCCGCCGATACAGACTTAAATGGCTTGGGCGTGCTTGCCGCTGACCAGCGCATCATTCGCGGGACCGAATTGTGGGAACTTGGCCTTTACGAAGATGCACGTCTTGAATTTGAAAATTTGCGATCAGAATTGGAGGCAAACAGGGATGCCGAAGGTAGTTACCGGTTGATCAACTATCTGCTGGATCTCGGTTTATACCGGTCTGCTGTGTTTGCAGCACGCCAGGTATTAACCCTCGCCGGGTTGAATGAACAGACTGAGTCCATGATGGCTCCGCCATATTTTGGCCACGTGCGTTATGGGTTGTATTATTCAGATCTCGTGATTCCCGACGCCCAATCCAATGGTTTTGATCCCCTATTTGTATTCAGTGTGATCCGGCAGGAAAGTCTCTTCGAAGGCTTTATCAACTCAAATGCTGGTGCACGCGGATTAATGCAGATCATTCCGTCAACTGGCGCGCAGATCGTTTCTGAAATGGCCTGGCCTGTAAATTATGATGAAAAAGACCTCTATCGCCCCAACGTGAATATCGCCCTAGGTACACATTACCTTGGAAAGAACCGAGACCTGCTGAATGGCGACCTGTACGCTGCGTTGGCTGCATACAACGGCGGACCAGGGAACGCAATGGAATGGCAGCGACTCGCAGGGCAGGACCCCGATCTTTTTTTGGAAACTGTGCGTTTTGAAGAAACCCGCAACTATATCCGGAATATTTATGAGATTTATGTCATTTACCAGCGTTTATATGGCGTAGCCGAGTAACTGATTAATTCTCTGAGTAATAAAAAAGGACAAAGGACTTCAAATATAGTCCCTTGTCCTTTTAATTGGTAATGGCCTGGATAATATTGCAGGAAAAACCCCGCCTGTATTTTGAATCTGTGGATCAGGCTATATGCGTCACGATACGTTGATGTGCAGTTTCGGCGTCCATATCAAGGATCGAAACAAGCTTATCCCTGCCATTCGTGCCTGCCACGATTTCGATCCGCGACCTTGGTACGCCAAGTACTTCTGCCATGTAGCGCAGCAGCTCCACATTGATTTCCTCATCAGTTGGACCACAGACTAGGTGTACCTTGACAGTGCTGTCATTTAAAACATCCGAGATTTGATTTTGGCTGGCGCGTGGTGTTACCCTCACGGCCAGGGCAGATCCACGCTGTCCGTTGTGAAGTTCGTATTTCCTATCCATGGTTTACCTCATAGAGAACTAAGGATTCTCACCAAAATCTGTGCTAAAAATTGAACAGCAATAATTAATATGAGCGGACTGAAATCAAACATCCCGGCATTGGGTACCACGCGACGGATCGGGTTCAGGAACGGATTAATAATACGGTCCAGCGCTTCGCGCACAGGGTGATAGGGTGGGAGAAAAAAAGAGAGCAATGCAGACGCAATCACGATCCAGACAAAGATCTGGCTGATCGTGTTGATCAAAATGATCAAAATCGTAAAATTCATCAAGCCTCCAATTTGTTGTATTGACGGGCGCCGACAATGGCTGTACCAATCCGTACGAGGGTTGCGCCTTCCTGAACGGCAGTTTTATAATCGCCGCTGGTTCCCATGGATAGTTCTGAAAAATCGGCGTTTTGAAATTGTGAAGAAAGATATTCCTGCAAACGCTTTAATTTTTGAAAAAACGGCCGAGAGAATTCCGCAGTTCCGCCGAGTGGCGGCATGGTCATCAAACCCCGTACCTGCAAATTACGCAGAGCGGTTACGGCAGATATTTCATCGCACAAGGCTGGCCATCGGGTTTCGTCATCAGCCTGCCAGCCCGATTTACTTTCCTCGCCGCCTACGTTGAATTCCAACAGGACCGGCAGCGTACGCCCGGATTCGCCGCAAAATCGGTCCAGTCGGTTTGCCAGCTTCAGACTGTCAAGGGAGTGTAATAAGGTAAAGGTTCCGGTCACTAGTTGGGCCTTGCGGCTTTGAACGTGACCGATCATATGCCATTCTACCGCAGAAAATTCGCGTAACGATTCGATCTTCTGGACGGCTTCTTCGGGATAATTCTCACCCAGGGTGGTCACTCCCGCTTCTATGGCAGCACGTACCACTTCAAGCGGCTGGGTCTTCGTAACCACCACGAGCTTGACGGATTCCGGCATGCGCCCAGCGCTGCGGGCCGCGCCCGCAATGGTATCCAGCGTTTGTAAATATCTTTGGCGAATGGATCGGGCCAATTCACTCATAAGCTAATTTTACCCTGCATCCCGCCTAAACCTGCATTGACATCAATGCACCGAATCTGCCTGTCCTGCCTTTTTCTGCGCGGTGTGAAAACCAATCTTCCAAATGACAGGCGGTGCATACTCCCGAAACTTGAATCTTGTCCACGCCCGCATCCTTTAATTGCAGGGTATTGGCCGTCCAAAGATCCATATGTTTTCTTCCATTTTTCGTTTGCACAATTTTTTCAATATCCCGGGGATATTGTTTACCAAACTGCGAAATGACATCTTCACCGACCTCATAATGATCCACGCAGATTGATGGACCGATGCCCGCACTGATGTTTTTAGGGTCACAGCCATAATGTTCATGCATTCCTTTCACAGCACTGCCAACTACTCCTCGCAGGGTTCCCGTCCAGCCTGCATGGGCAATCCCGATGACTTTTTTTACAGGGTCATGAAACAGGATCGGTACGCAATCAGCGAACCGCATGAACAAAGTAACTTCGGGGTTATTTGTGAAGATAATATCTGCCTTTGGGCTGGGCTCGTTTAGCGGACGCAAATGATCTGCGTAGATAATGTCGGTTCCGTGGACCAGCCATACGTCGTGAATGGATACCGGGCTGCGTTGCATGGCATTAAAAATCCGCAGTCGGTTCGCCGCCACACATGCCGGGTCATCTCCCACCGCACCGCCCAGGTTAAGGGAATGCCATGGAGCGGGGCTGATCCCGCCGCGCCGCGTGAATACAGCTTGGGAAACCGTATCGGGAAAAATTTCAAAGCTGTAGTACCGCAAACCATTGAGTTCGTGAAACGACATTATTTGGAAGCCTCAAGCGCCGCATTTTTTTTGATGTAATACTGGCGTGTTTCGTTCATCGACTCTTCAATGTTGGGATAAGCGAACCATGCGGTTGCCAGCCCGAAGAGAGCGCCTGTTAGTGCCCGCAACAAAGGTGTGCTTTCACGGTAAGGCAGAACTGAAGCCAGCCATGTCCAGTTGAATTGACTGAAAAGCTGCGAGAAGCCATCCAGGCCAATGGGGCCAAGCCCTAGGAAAAGCCAGATCGCCCAGTGCAGGGGTGGAATGCGGCGCCCGGTTAAACCAAAGATGATTCCAAAGATCAACATCATAAAATAGATCGCGACATCGCGTTCGCATAGCGCAACCTTATAGCCCACGGCCTCATTGCCGGTGTACTTTCGGGCTTCAAAGCGTGTGAAGCTGTACGGGTCATTTAGTTTCGGAATACCCGTTACCTGCTCAAAGGTTTTTACCCCGTTCAGATTCGCATCAGCCAGAGGATAAAAAGACTGCTCGCCATAAAGAAAGAAGGAACGAAATCCAAATTGGTGACACAGGGGACTGTAGATTCGATAAATTGCATTTGCGGGAAGCGTCGCGCCCAGTTTCATCAAGGTTGGTGCGAGGAAGGGCAGGCCCACGTAAAAGAACATGAACAGGTTTAGCAATAGCAGATAGCGGCGGGAAATCCAGAATGAAATGCGGTCTCCAGGGGTCACTTTTTTTCCTCTTTTAATTTTCATCTGGTATTCGGGGTCGCCGACCTGTTCCAGTTGATTCTTTCTATCGAAGGCGGCGCCGATGGTCATCTGCAATTTTTCGCGTGTAATGGGGGCTTTCAGACGGTAGGGGCCAGCATCTACAACCGGTATTTCCCATCCGAAACTCTCCACCAGTGCCGAATCGCTGTCGATGTCCACTTCGGCCAGCTTGTGTGGATATTGGGTTTGCAGCTCACCAAGCAAGGCTTTGACTTCATCACACAACTTACAGCCCTTGCGGGTATATAGGGTTACATTGAGCATCATGTCCATGTGGGTGAGATTAAGACCCGGCCCCCGCATTCAAAAAAGAAAATGGGGGCCGGGGATGTGGTAGCGTTAAATCCCGAAGTCGAAAAAGAAGAATTGACCCTGTTGGGCGATCAATCCGAATGCGCCCGTGAATAGCATCACACCAATAATGACCAGGATTACTCCCATTGCGATTTCAACAATGCGCATGGCCTTGCCATATTTTCTCAAAACGGTTGATACCCAGCCGATGCCGAGTGCCGCGACCAGGAATGGAATACCCAGCCCGATGGAATAAGCTGATAACAATGTAGCGCCGTGTGAAATGGAGCCGCCGTTCAGAGCCAGGGTGAGGATCGCACCCAGAACAGGTCCCACACATGGTGACCAGCCTGCTGAAAAGAATACTCCCATCAATGCCGAGGAGAGGTAGCCCCATTTCGGGTCGGGAGCCTGCTGCACACGGGTGTCATACATTAAGAAAGGAATATGAAAGACTCCGATCATGTGCAAGCCAAAGACAAGGACCACCAGGCCGCCGATCTTGCTCAACCAGTATCGCAAGTCATAAAGTACTGCGCCTGCGAAAGAGGCTGCGACTCCGAAGAACACAAATACAACACTAAATCCCAGAACAAAGGCAAGACCATGGCTGAATGTGACCCAGCGCTTTGATTTGACATCGCCACCGCCTGCTGCGATTCCGCCGAGATAACCGATATAGGCAGGTACCAGGGAAAAGACACACGGCGAAAGGAAGGAGGCCAATCCCGCCAGAAAAGCAAGACCGACTGATATTTGAGTAAATTCCATTCAATACCTCATAAAAAATTGAAAAGACCCACAAGGCTTTGCAAAACCTACAGGGTCTGCATTTATATTACTTAGATCTTAAGTTCTGTGACACTGACTGTGGTGCCATGCTCTGGCCAGGTCATGCGCGCTTCAGATTGCGCCAGTGAAATATAAGGGGTTGTCCAGCGGAATATCCATTTGGCGTCTTCAGGTTTTACATTGATACAGCCATGTGAGCGCCGTTCACCAAAATCGTTGTGCCAGAATGCGCCGTGGATCGCGATCCCATCCCCGGAGATGACAGTATCCCAGGGGACACCGGGTGTGGAATAACCCGAAGCCGAACTGCCGCCGCTCATGTTCAAGGAGAGGATCTTCCAATGCGTGTTCAAGTCGCCAACGGGAGTGGAGAATTTATCCGTTGGAGTGCCGTAGGCATCAAAGATCGCGCCGCTGGAAGTTCTACAGAAAAACACCTCATTATTTCCTTCCAGGCACGAAAGCGTCTGATAGGTCAGGTTTGTGATAATTTTCTTTTCCGCAGGGTCTACATCCGGGCTGATGGGAGCGACATCCTCTTCCGTTAAAACTTTCACTCCAGCGCCGTCAAGCCAGAAAAGATCACCTGGGCCATAGCCGCGGCCGGGAGCTTCATTCCAGCGGTACTCCACAAATCCATTATTCTGGCGGATCTGGTCGATCCAGACTACCTGCCCGTAATAGATGCGCGGGGGAAAGTTGTATTGATTTAAACTTTGGAGCCAGGTTGAAACCACAGGGCCTTCCAATGTCAAGTCAACATACGGTACGGTGACCTCCACCCAAAAACCGGGTACGCCCGCGGGAATCTCTGTTATAGGTGTGTTGGGAAGATTTCGGGTGGGCTGCACACGTGATGACCAAACATACCCTCCGGGTACTTCGAGGTATTTCTGATTGGTCAATCCAACCGCGGTGCCGATCACTTCGCGGTTCCATTCGATCAGGTTATCATCATAAAGTGCGCCGATCGTCGTGGCTTGCAGCGGATCGTTGGATGGACGGTCATGTACATCGGTCATGCCTGTCATGCGCCCGATAATTTCACTGCCCGGGAATTGCGGCAGGCGTTTGGGCGTATAGAGCGCATCATAAACCTTATCAAGTTTGAATGGTCGGAATGCAAGGCTGCCCAATCCAACACCTGCAACTTTTAGAAAATCACGACGGGAAAAATTTTGTCTCATACTTCACCTTGAAAATTACATTAGATGGTGCATAGGATGAACTCCTGCGCCGCCAAAGGATACCTGCAAATAATTGGAGCGTCAACACAACAATGAGAATTGATTAATCCAGACCCTCACCTGCTACCCGCTCTCGTGGGGATTGGAAAGATACCTTTCCAAAGCGCGCAGACAATTCGCGCTAAGTTTATGCCCGACATTGTCTTCGCAATATGTGATTTGCGCACCGGCTTGTTCGAGCAGCGCCATTGAGGTGCGGGCGCGGTCGATGGGGATCATCTGATCGCGTGTGCCGTGTGCCACAAAGATGTTCTTACCTGTCAGCGGTTTTTGCAGGATAAGTTCCTCAAGTCCTGCAGGGACAAACCCTGCCAATACGCCCATTTTGCGGACTCGATCGGGGTAGAGCATACCGATCAGGTTGGTCATTGCTGCACCCTGGCTGAATCCCATGATGTCGAATTGTTGTGCATTCAACTTGATCGAGGCGCAGTACTCGTCTATCAGCATGATCAATTTTTCAGCCGCAGGTGCAAGCGTATCAAGCGTCGGGAAACCAAAAGCGGATTGATCAACCGGGCGCCAGGAGAATCCGTTTGGGTTGGCAGCGTGAGGTGCGCGCGGTGCAATGATCCAGGTATCAACTGATAGACCATGTGTAAAAGTCCACATGGAATTTTCATCGCCCGTCCAACCGTGCAGCATAACCAGCAAGTGGGGATTTGAAGATCGCGACGGGCGCACTCGCAGAGTCCGGTCACCGATTGAGATCAACTGGGTATCAGTCTCGATTTGCACGCTTCACGATCCAGTCTGAAAGCGAGAGGAATAAGAGGATCAAGCCGATTGGGACAAAGGCGCCGAGCATGCACAGCAGCCCCATGACCGCGCCGCCAAAACCGTAGAACAGCCAGATCAAGCCATCGCCCACAATGAAAAGCAGAAGAAGTGCGCCTACGATCAGGCGCACATTGGTGTCCTTCATATATTTGCGTAGATCGCGGGTCACTGCTTGCTCCCGAAAAATATTTTATTCATGCGCTTTGTCCAGGAGGTGGCTTTTCTTAATTCAGCTAAGGCAGTTTCGACTGCGGTTTCGCCCAGCATGGCAACATCTTTTACCACGACCTTATCCAGCAGGCCCAGGTGGTGAACACCCGGGCGAATGATCACATCAGGCGCGTCTACTTCAAGGCGATAATGTGCCACGGCGCGGCTGCTGATATCAACACCGCGCATAAAGATATCGAAAGCCTGTGCCACGTGCAGACTGTGAATACGGTCTGTGATCTGCTTGGGGAAAATGGATGGAACGGGAATGGCGTAGGTCCGGACCGGGAGATCGAGCGGGTCATTTAAAACCACTGCGACGATCGGCAGATCGGGCGATAACATACGTGCCACGCTGACCGGGACCGGGTTAAGCACTCCGCCATCTACCAATTCCCAGTCGTTCAAATGAAATGGCGGGAATATGCCAGGCAGGGCGATTGTGGCAAGCACGGCATCTTTTAATTGCCCCTTCGAGATGGTAATCTCATTGCCTGATATTGCATCCACAGCCGTGACAGCGCATGGGATCTTCAAGTCGTCAAAAGTCTTTTCACCCAAAACAGAATCCAATAATTTACGGGCGCCGGAGAGACCCAATAAAGAGGGACCATCATTCGAGTCGCGTACATATAAACTGCCCTGATCTGTTGTTGTGAAAATTTCCTCGATCTCATTCGCCGTGAGTCCCGAGGCGTATAAAATAGCGACCAATCCGCCGAAGCTTGTACCAGCCACCGAGCGGATTCTGTAGCCTTCCTTTTCGAGACGACGAATGACGCCAATATGTGAATTGCCCTTGGCCCCGCCGCCGCCTAATGCCAGTGTAATGTCCATAATTTTTTTCTTGGGTTGGTTGATTATAAAACGATGTTACAGTTTATTAGACTGCGTTGAATGCAAGTATTATACCTTTGAGAAGGTCTCCGTCGTCATTTAGGAGAATCAAAAAGCCGTGAGATCAATCTCACGGCTTTTTGATTGTGCGCCCAGCACGGGCGTTGACTAGAGGGTGAAAGACCCTTACAGACGCCGAAGGCGGATTGCACCAACTGTTAGCGGAAGGCAAGGGCGTTGCTGTGAAGCAAGGTCTGAATGCTGCGCTAAGCCGGAAGC
>CAYLOW010000151.1:5260-10078 GCA_964385315.1 uncultured Anaerolinea sp. | reverse complement strand
TTTCTTCCCGTATTTGGCAGGGCTTAAAAATAGTTACCCCGAAATATTGAGAAGATACCACTCTTCAGCCAAAAATTTAATTTTAAGGCAGGGCTGCTTGTTTTGGGCGGCTTTCATAAGCCTGTAAAAGATAATCATACTGCCCGGTATTCATTTTCCAGATGGCTTCAAACCGCCCAAGCGAAAAAATTGGTTCACGGATGATCAACCACAGCTTCATATAATAATCCCCCAGGGATTGGTCCGCAAAGCGGTTTGTTCCGCTACGAAGAGTATCTTGGTAACCTTCCGGAATTTCTCGTGCAAAGTGCCCTGGCAGCCAGTGTTCATTCGGAATTGGGTTTAATCTTGCCAAAAGTGGGTCAGATAGCGCGTTTGGATCAATTATAAACAAACGCGGGCCGGCAAAATAGCCCGTATAACCAATCGTTCCTTCGACCAGATAGTTTTTTTGGGATTCCCTGAACATGAGTCCGCGGAAAACCCACTCGTGAAAGGGCTTTTGATAATTATTACGTGCATAAATCAACCCTGAGGTTTGGAAATAATAACTCCTCAAGTCATAGATACCGCTGACATCAGTCCTGCCCGTTGAGTAGGTTTCGCTGCTCACACTGGTTAAGGTTGGCGTGGGGGAAGCATAAGCGACAAGCACAATCAGCAGGAATGCAATGATCCCTTCGGTAGGTTCAATTTCTGATAACTGCCTTGCCAGCAAGATGACGCTGACAAGCAAAGCCCCGGAGAAAAACCTGCCGCTCATGTAATCCCCGCCAATCCACACAATGTAGAAAATATAAAGGAATACCCCGCCCGCAATATTCTTCTCCTTCCAAGAGCCTTTGTAAAACGAAAGCCCCGTCCCTGCGATGATTGTAAATAGCGTGATGGGGTCCCAGTTTAGGGAATTGAAAATATAGATAAAACCTTCCTCCAACAGATCAAAATGACCGATGCCTGTGTAAAGTTTTGCATAGGCAGTGTTCGGAAATGGGAATCCATAATAAATGATCGAGAATATTTCCCATGCAATGAAAGGCAAAAATCCCAGGGGTATATTTTTTAGGCCTGATTTCCAGTTTTTCAAAAAAACCATAGCTAACGCTGGAAGGAAGAAGAGAGCCGTATCCATGCGGTTAAGAATTGCCAGTCCAGCGATCAGGCTGAGAATTAGTATGGTTTTCCCATTCGAAAAATTTTCATCTGCACCTTCCAGAAATATCAACAGGAAAACAGCTAGCAACAGATGGGTGGCGGGGTTTTCCAAACCCGATGAAGAAAAATCAATGAATGCCTTGGAAAAGATCAAAATCGAAAGTGCGATCAGTGTTCCAATTTGGTGTTTTTTGAAGTGAATGACGGTGAAATAAAAAGTTGCAATGGAGGTGGCAAAACTCAAAAAAATCAGGGTGTAGAATGCTTCGTGGGTAAAGAAGTAAACGGCCGTGATCATCATCAACCACAAGGGATGTGTGAAGGTTTGCACCCTCTCTACCACATTCCAGCGTAGACCATAGCCGTTAATAAAATTATCCACCGTACGCATGGTGATGTACGCATCCTCATTTACGTATGCCGAGCGAAGAAGTATTACAGCATATACCGCAAATAACAGGAACAAAAGAACTTTAATGGTTTTGCCTGAATAAACGTTTTCCTTGTTCATATTTATCCTCAGTACAATATTTTATCGCAGTAATGCACAACTTGCTACGAGCCCAAATGCGTCGAAGATTTGCCTGGAGTGATTCAATTTTATTATTGATTTTCGCCAAAGATGATTAATAAATGGAGACCTGTATGATAAAAACGAGTGAGTTAGACATCAGGGGTTTTTGCAAAACAACAAATAGCACATTCTATTCTTTTGCGAATATCTTGTTATGAGGCAAAAATTACATGTCTATAGACATTAAGAAAAAGAATTAGAATTTTGCACTTTGAAAAAAGAGAGGGATGTCATATCCTTACGCCAAAGACTGCAATCCAAGGTAAAGGAGACATCCCATGTTTAGAATAACGTTTTCGAAATCGAATGTCAAGCGCTTTCAGCAGGAATTGGATAAGGCGTACAAACGTGGCGACAACGGAATGTAGTCACAGAGGGTCTTATTCGCCTAATTTCAATTTGATCGAAAGATTGTGGAAGTTTGTCAAAAAGAAATGCCCATATTCCAAGTATTACGAAAAGTTTCCTGCTTTCAAAGCAGCCATTTCATTGTGTCTGGATGAGACCATGACAACTCATAAATCTGATCTTGATTCTCTACTCACTTTGCGTTTTCAATTATTTCAAAAAGCGCAATTTGTGACTGCGTAAGGTATAAATTCCGCCAGCGATTCATCCTCCTCATCCCGCCGCGCAGGTTGAAAAGGCTCGGCAAGCAGCCGTAGTTTCCCGCGCAAGGTTAATAAAGTGGAGGAGAAAAATAATGAGGGGCTAAGCGGAATTGGGTAAGGTTTTCCGCCGTCCACTACATAGATATTCTTCGTCTCGGACCCGGGGTTGACCACGTCCGCGCCCAGCCCCGCTTTGAGGGTTAGGTCCCACGATTCACGCTTGCGCGTTACAAGCGTATCCGGCCCCCCATCCACGAGAAAGGATCCGCCTGCCGCTTCCATTGTGCGGCTGATGATCTTTCCACCCAATCGATTCGAGCTTTCCAATAAAACAAAGTCCGCCTTGTGTTGCTGCAACTCCCATGCGGCGCTGAGACCCGTAATGCCGCCGCCGATGATAATGGTGCGCATGGCTGCTCCTTAAAAATTTAATCGGTTTGCATATTATGGGATGCGGCCGAAATTCATCATGGAGATTTGCATAGGTTTTGCTAAGAGTTTATTGAGAAAATGCGCACAATCGAAGACGACCTTTATAATGTGATCCATATGAACCTGATTGGAATCACCTGTGCAATCGCGGCATTTATGGGTATCTGGATGGGGCATGTGGCCGTCAGACGGATCGAATTCAACGCCCGCAGTCTCACGTTTCCGATCCTGGGAATGTTGTTCGGGGGGCTTGCCCTTGGAACTCTGTCTGCACTGACCTGGAATGTCCACCTCTCTTCGGCGCTGGGAATCATCGGCATCACCCTGTTGTGGGATGCGCTCGAGTTTGTGCGCCAGGAAAGGCGCGTTCGCAAAGGACATGCGCCTGCAAACCCAAATAATCCCCGCCACGCCATCATCCTGAAGGAATATCCTTCCGCCACCATGCTTGACCCGCTCAGGCGTGAACCGCGCGGTCTGCCTTATTCAGCTGATGAACTCAAGTCCTTATCCGCGGGTGATTCATGAACTGGTTTGGAATATTAATTGGCCTGTCCACGCTCCTGATCATTGGCCTGGGTTTTTTCTGGGTGATTCGCGGTGAAAGATATTTTGGATATTTATGGTGGCCATACACAATGGGCATGGGGATGGCACTGGTCGCTGTATCCGTATGTATTACATCCAATTGGATTTCGGCATTGATCGGTGCAGCGGGGGCGTCTCTTATATGGGGTTCGACTGAATTAAAGGAACAGGCTGTCCGAAGTGAATTGGGTTGGGTTCCATTTCATAAGGAAAAGATTTCCCCTCCATTTGCAAAGTTCATAAAAAGAATTCGCGCGCCGCATTTGTAAAGAAATAACCGACGCTGCCGGCACCAGAATGTCACCAAAGGCATTAGGGCACTGCCCGGCAGGCAGTCTGCAATTCCGCTGAATACCATCTTTAAACAGGGCAGACCCCCAATGCAGCTGATTTTGCAAATTCAGTCTACATCAGAGGTCTGTCTCTTTCCACCCCTCATTTCTTAAAATTGGGGGGTGTCATATTTTATGGATCCAAATTTTAGTGGTGATGCTCTTCATCGTGCGCGTGACCGTGTTCCTTTTCCTCTTCCGTCGCCTCGCGCAGGGCGGTCACCTTGACATTAAACTTTAATTCCGCGCCCGCCAGGGGGTGGTTGAAATCAAGCCGCACGGTCTCATTATTAAAACTTTCAACGAACGCCATCTGGTGCTGCCCTTCTTCATCGCTGACATTTAATTCCAGACCCATCTCAAGTTCCATGTCCACGGGGAATTCACTGCGCGGCACTTCCATGAAGGCCTCTTCATCGAATTCGCCATACCCATCCACGGGCAGGACCAGCACATCCTTGCTTTCGCCGATCTTCATGCCGATCATCTCACGTTCAAGGCCGGGGACGATGTTGTCATACCCGGCGAGGAATTCCAGCGGCCCCGCGTCCTTCGAGGAATCCAGCTCTTCTCCGTCAACCGTTAATGTATATTCCATGGAAACAACCAGGCCTTTTTCTACCGTATCTTTGCTCATTTTTCATCCTTTTTTGAAATTTATGCGTCCATTTTACCAGCGATTACCAACGCCAAAGGGCGGGGAAATAAAATCCAAAGGTCATGGGCATTGACCTGAAACCTTCGGCTATAATGCTCCCATGCGATACGATCTTTGCCTTCCCTGGTACTGGGAATACGACGATATTTTTGTAGGATTGGTGGAACAAGCCTGTATCGAGGCGGGACTCTCCCTCTGGCAGGTCAAACCTGATTGTTTGCTTGAATCCATCACCGCTTTGTACACCGGGAAGGATAGTTTTAAGACCCTGCTTGACCGCGGGCAGGGCGAGCCGACGTTCGAGCCGATTCCCCGTTGGGCACTGGAGCACGGCGCGCGGCGCATCAACCCGGCGGAAGTCTCCGCGTGGTCTGAAGATAAAACAACCATGCACCTTGAATTCATCACCGCGGGCATGCACACGCCGCATACCATTGTGCTCTCGTCGTTCCTTGAGCAGCCGGTCCT
>CAYLOW010000151.1:0-5160 GCA_964385315.1 uncultured Anaerolinea sp. | reverse complement strand
GACTGCCCAAAATGGCACAGCGACCTGCATGAAAATCTGCATTTCCCCGGGCAGGACCTGTCGACTGAATTGGAAGAAGCCCCGCACGCGGAGGATGTTTTTACCCGGCCGTGTGTGCAGGTGATCGGAAGGCTGGAAAGTTGACTCTCCCGAAGAAGGAACCTCCTGCCCCGCATAAATTTGGGACCGTTTGCGGGCGCGTGATCCGCGGTGTGGATCCACAGTATTTTCCGAGCGCGCAATATCGTGGACGGACCATTTACTTTTGTACCGAGGCTTGTTTGGGCGCCTTTTTATCTGATCCCGACCGGTTCTACAAAGCCCATCGCAAGTCAAAGAAAGACAAGCCCCAGCCTTAGCAAGACCTGAATTTACAGCACGCCATTTTTACTTGAGCAATGTAATGATGTTTTTATTGTTAAATGGAGTTTATTGTGAACAGCCCTCAAAAATCGATCCATCATGAACGATTTGAATTTAATAAGTGGAATTCTTTTAATGGCGAAACAATTGTTGAGATGCCCGTGTCCCTGACCGTAAATGGCAAGGTGCTGGTGACATTTATGTGTACGCCTGTTGACCTGGAGGCTTTGGCGGTCGGCTTTCTTTATAATGAAGGCATTATTGAAAAGATGGGTGAGGTGACGGACATTCGGGTCTGCGAACATTTTGATAACGTGGATGTCTGGCTGACCCATGAGGTGGATCAACCGGCCTCCTGGAGGAGAACTTCAGGGTGCGCGGGCGGCGTGACAGCGGTGGATCTGCTGGCAAAGCCTGATATCACATTGCATGACACCGGCCGCAAATTTCAGCCCGAAGACATCGAGCTTTTTGTTCAGGCGTTACTTGAAGCGCAGGTGCTTTACCGTAAAACCGGTGGGGTGCATACATCCATTTTGAGTGATGGCTCTAAAACGCTGATCTCGGCGGAGGATATCGGCAGGCACAATACCATGGATAAGATCGCGGGATTTTGCCTGTTGAAAAATATCTGGCCTGAAGTAAGGGTGCTGATGACAACCGGGCGCATCAGTTCAGAGATGATCCAAAAAGCCGCGCAGTTAGCCGTGCCGATCTTGATCTCACGCACTTCCCCTTCATCCCTTTCAATTGAGATGGCGGAGCGCTATGGGATCACGTTGATCGGGTATGCGAGAAAAAACCGCTTTAACGTTTACTCCAATGCGCAGCGGGTCGGCTTATAATTTTGTAATATTATTCCTGTGAATTGTTTTTTACCTGTTATACTACATTGTGAATTTCGTCACTAAAGTAAAGGACAAATGGTTCCATAATAAGTGAAGAATGAGACTTACAAAATCAGACAAACTAATGAATAATGAACTATTCTTATAAATAATTTGAAGACAGATTTGAAAGGACATCCCGGAACATGAATTTAAGAAAGATTATCAAAATAGCGGGCGGTACAGTGTTGACCCCTGAAATGGACACGGACATAGAGATAAATGGCGGGTATGGGGCGGATCTAATGAGCGACGTATTGGCTTTTAGCCAGCCTGATTCAGTTTTAATTACCGGTCTTACCAATCCGCAGGTGGTACGAACAGCGCAAATGGCCGAATTCCGCGCCATCATTTTCATTCGTGGTAAGCAGCCGCAGTCGGAAACCGTGGCGATCGCCATGGAAGAAAATATACCGTTGATCACCAGCCCATTCGGCATGTTTGAACTAAGCGGCCGTCTGCACCAGGCAGGCCTGCCAAGTTTTGAATCAAATGAGCCCAACTAGACGACCCGACAGAATCCCCACCGAGCAGGAAACGCACGGACGGCGTGACCGCTCGATCACAGATGAGGACGCCAACGCGATCAATCGTGTTGAGGAACTCTCGTATGACCTGAAAATTCACGAAGTGATGACGGCAAACCTGCGCACAGCCACGCCTGACATGCCGCTCTCCACAGTCCTTGAGATCCTTCGGATCAATCATATTTCGGGCGTGCCCGTGCTGCAAGACGGCAAAATGATCGGCATTTTGAGTCTTGAAGACATTGTGCGCGCGATGCAAAAGAACGAACTTTCAGCCCATGTCAGCCAATACATGACCACAAAGCTCATCACAGTTGGAAGTTATGATTCCATTGTGAGCGCCATTCAAAAATTCAGCGACAGCAGGCTGGGGCGGCTGCCGGTAGTGGATGAGAACGACAAACTTGTGGGCATGATCACCAAGGGGGATATCACCCGCGGTATTTTGGTCGCCCTGCAAAAAGATTACAAAGAGGAGGAAGTGCGCCGTTACCGGGCCAGCCATCTCTTTGAAGACATCGTCTCTGACCGGACAACGCTGGTTTTGCGATATAACATCAATGCCCACGATTTCACGCATGGCGGCAATGCCTCGAGCCATATTAAACGGGCCTTGCTGCGCCTGGGCGCGGACCCGCAAATTGCGCGGCGCTGCGGCATTGCGGTGTATGAAGCCGAGATAAACCTTATCATCCACACCACCAACGGCGGTATTCTAAAACTGGAAGTGGAATCCCATCGAATTACCATGTCCACCACCGATGACGGCCCCGGCATACCGGATATCTCACAGGTCCTTCAGCCCGGTTATTCCACCGCCACCGAACAGGTGCGCGAGATGGGCTTTGGCGCGGGCATGGGGCTTGTCAATATGAAACGCTGCGTCGACAAAATGGAAATTGAATCAACAGTGGGCAAGGGTACCAAACTAACCATGCGCATCTATGTGCCGGATGAAAATTTTAATAGACACAAGGACGAATAAACCATGAACCTTCAACAGATCATCGACAATCTTAATCTTACCGTGTTGACCGAGCCGCGCGATTTTTCGATCATCCAGCCCGAAGGCGGCTACACCTCGGACCTGCTGTCCTGTGTGATGGCGGGCGCCAAAAGCAATTATCTTTGGATCACATTGCAGGCTCACCTCAACATCGTTGCCGTCGCCGCGCTGCTCGAAGTGGCGGCGATCATTATTACTGAAGACGCGCAGCCCGACCCTGCCACAGTGGCCAAGGCCAATGAACAGGGCGTCATCCTCCTTTCCACATCCAAACTCACTTTTGAAATTGACGGCAAGCTTTGGGAGATGGGCGTCCAAACTAAGAAATGAACAAGTTTCGTACCGACCTGCACGTGCACACCGTCCTTTCCCCTTGTGCCGAGGTGGAAATGATTCCACCGTTGATCGTGCAGGAGGCGCTTGAACGGGGAATTCACCTGATCGCCATCACCGATCACAATGCCACGGGGAATATACGCGCGGTGATGGAGGCAGCCCGGGGTTCCGGCCTGACCGTCCTGCCCGGCATGGAATTGCAAACGCGTGAAGAAGTCCATCTCCTATGTTTGTTTGAGGATGTGGAACAGGCTGAGACCTGGCAGCAGGTGGTGGATGCAGTAATGCCGGACCGGTCGAATAACCCCGAATTTTTTGGCGAGCAGTATGTTGTGGATGCCAGCGGCGATTTTATCCGCCGCGAGGAACGATTGCTGATCGTCTCGGCGGATATTGGCCTGGATGAGGCTGCCGTGCAAGTCAACGCCATGGGCGGATTTGCAATTCCCGCGCATGTTGACCGCAAAGCCTTCAGCTTGTTGGAAAACCTTGGGCTGGTCCCGCCCGGTTTTGATGTACTGGAAATTTCACGTCACCTGAAACCTTCTGAAGCAGCGCTGCGTTACCCGCAGATCCGGGGCTACCCCCTCATCCAAAGCGGTGATGTTCATCAGTTGAATGAATTTCTGGGGGCGTGTGAGTTTAAGATGGAAGCACCAACGCTCGGCGAGATACGCATGGCGCTTAAAAATGTTGAAGATCGCTCCTTATTTATTTCATCCTGATAAAACATGCATACGAATGGGGGAGGAAGCATGCAGGGTATGTAACCCCCTTTGTAGACAACCTTCATATAATAATGTGACATTTGATATTTGACGTCAAGTTTTATATGGGATACACTTCTTTGTGGCAATTTTCACAAATTTTGTTTAGATTGGCAACTTATGGAGTAAAAAATGTCGAGGTTAGCAGAAAATATCCCCACCACCGATCCTTTGATGAACCCGGAAAAACGAACTGTCATTGATAAGATCCTGACAGAGAATAAAGGCAAGGATGGCGCGATCATGGTCGCCTTGAACGAACTGCAAAGCAGCATTGGGTATATCACCGAACCGATGGAAGAGTATGTTGCCCGCAAGCTGAATGCGCCAATTAGTGCGGTACATGGTGTGACCACATTCTATTCATTTTTTACGAACCGGCCGCGCGGCAGGCACACCCTCAAGTTCTGCCTGGGGACAGCCTGCTATGTGGGCGGCACCCCGCAGTTGATCGACAAAGCCAAGCAAATGCTCGGCATCGATATTGGCCAGACGACCCCCGACGGCAATGTCACCCTTGAAGTCTGCCGCTGCGTGGGCGCGTGCAGCCAGGCGCCGGTCATGGTGCTTGATGATGAAGTGGAAGGCCGGGTACGCACCAACACCTTCCCCGAAATTCTCGCGACGGCGATCAAATAGCCGGTTGGAATGAGAGAAATTGCCCTGCACCTGCTTGATATTGCAGAAAACAGCGTGGCGGCGAATGCGAAAAATATAACGCTGCTGGTGTGTGAAGATCTGCTAAACGACCGGTTGACGGCAAGCGTAATAGACGACGGAAAAGGAATGAGCGCTGAAATGGCTTCCAAGGTGGTTGATCCTTTCGTGACCAGCCGCACGACCCGCAAAGTCGGGTTGGGCATCCCGCTCTTCAAGGATGCCGCAGAAGCCTGTAATGGGAACCTGGTCATCACTTCGGAAATCGGCAAAGGCACAACACTTGGGGTCGATTTCCAGCATAGTCACATTGACCGTATGCCGCTGGGTGACCTGGCCAGCACCATGCTGACCTTGTTCGTGGCTTACCCGCAGATCCACTGGGTCTTCGATTATGAAATGATCCTGCCCGGTGAAAAACCAAAAGAAAAGTTTGTGTTTGACTCCCAGCCGATCATGGCTGAGTTGGGCGATATGCCGTTGACAGAGCCGACAGTATTGGCTTTTATCAGGGAATACATTGAAAGCGGTGTTGCCAGTGTGCAGACCGCAAATCAGGTTTAATCTACCAATCCTAATAGGAGAATACTATGCCTTCCATCAAATCACTTGACGAC
>CAYLOW010000150.1:0-10145 GCA_964385315.1 uncultured Anaerolinea sp. | reverse complement strand
GGGATCTGCTTGAAAGCCATCGAAGCAGCCGCCAAGGCCAAGAATGGTGAAACCCCCACCCGCGCAGAAGTTGCCCAGGCAATTCGCGCATTGAAGGATTATCCTGGCATTACCGGCACCATCACCTTCAACTCCATCGGCGACCCGGTTGTTGCAAAATACTTCGTAATCAAAGTCGGCTCAGCCGATCCAGCGCAGTGGTCTACAAACCCGATTGATCAGACCCTCGATATCGCTCCGCCTGCCCCGTAAAAAATATTAATAACGTCTCCCGACCCTTCATAAGAAGGGTCGGGAGTATTTTCTAACCCCGGAGCAGTTATGAAACGATTTTTTAAGTCCATTAATGTGCGCGAGTTACTCCTCCCCCTGGGACAATTAATTGCGTTCTCACTGGGAAGTGCGGTTATCCTATCTTCTTTTGTACTCATCCTGGCGTTGATGCTTGACAAGACAGCCATTGGCTTGGCAGTTACAGAAAGGTTTCACGCCTCATTATTTACCTACACCCTGATCAACCTGCCTCAGGTACTCATTGACGGGCTAACCATTGGCTTTGTCTATGCAGCGGTTGCGCTTGGGTACACAATGGTTTATGGCGTGCTGGAGTTCATCAATTTCGCCCACAGCGAAATTTTTGCTGTCGGCGCGTTTGTAGGTGTCGAAATCCTGATCGCACTTGATACAGCCGGAATACTATCCAAGGTCTCTTTAGGCATGGCTTTTGTCATTCTGATCCTGGCTATTATGGGAGGGATGTTCGCAGCCGGTGCCCTGGCTGTTACCGTGGAGCGGGTTGCGTATCGTCCTCTGCGCGGCGCGCCGCGGCTTGTACCTCTCATCTCGGCGATCGGTGTGTCTTTTCTTTTACAAGATTTGATCCGTCTGGTGGAAGGTTTGACCACGGGGCAGTTCAACCGTATCTTCCCCACTTTCGGCAATTTTGACGAACGCCTGATTTTCGGCGAGGTTGGGTTGGGCTCTGCAACCATTACCATGGGCATCTCGATCAAATCCATCATCGTGATTGTCGGAGCTGTACTCATGCTGGTTGGACTTAATTACCTGGTGAACGCCACCAAGATCGGAAAAGCCATTCGCGCTGTAGCCCAGGACCGTCCCACCGCCAGTCTGATGGGCATTGACGTAAATCGCATTATTTCACTGACTTTCCTGGTGGGAGGTTTGCTGGGAGGTGCGGCCGGTGTTCTCTACGCTTTGAAATATACCCGTATCGACCCATTCGTCGGTTTCTTCCCCGGCTTAAAAGCCTTCACGGCAGCTGTCATGGGAGGCATCGGCAACCTGACCGGCGCTCTGTTGGGGGGCATCGTGTTGGGTATGTTGGAAACCTTCGCAGGCTCCTATATGGGTATTTTCACCATGGGGGCAGCCGGTACGGAATACAAAGATATTTTTGCTTTTTCAATCCTGATTTTGGTGCTAATTTTCCGTCCGCAAGGCTTGATGGGCGAGAACGTCAGCCAGAAGGCATAGGAGGACGTTATGGCTCAGTTCCAACTTTCTTTTCAGAATTTCCAAAAGAATATCCAAACCGGATATTGGCCGTATGTCACAACAGTGATACACGCCCTGCTTGGCACCATTTTGGTCTACGTCAGCCCACGATCCACATTTGCCTTCCTGGTATTGATGACATCTTTTTTTTCACTCTACTATCTAAAGGCAAACATTCGTTTTAAATTAATCACAGGGATAGTTTTGGCATTGATCATTATCCCTGTTTTAGGTGTACGCAATATCTTCTATCTGGAAATTATTTTCCAGATTAGCGTCTTCTCAGCACTGGCTCTCGGATTGAATATCATCGTCGGATTCGCCGGCCTCCTGGTTCTTGGCTATGTGGCTTTCTATGCTGTAGGCGCCTATCTGTGGGGTTTCTTCGGCTCCCAACAGTATTACGTCATGCCGTTTGCTCCCGGTACCCAACCTGCACACCTGCCTTTCCTGCTCTCCGGGGATATGTTTTATCCTTTCCTGCTGCTGGCAGTCATTGCAGCCGCATTGACCGGCATTTTGATCGGTCTCCCCGTCATGCGCTTGCGCGGTGACTACCTTGCCATTGTCACCCTGGGTTTTGGCGAAGTAATCCGCGTGCTGGCCAACAATCTGGATAAACCCGTCAACCTGACCAACGGGCCTCAGGGAATCACCCCCATCCAACGCCCCACTCTGCCACCAATATTACTGGATGGTTTTAACAGGTTATTTGGCGGTGTCGTCGGCCATCCGGTCGATCAGGCGTCGCTCTACAATGTAATGTTTTATGTTATGGCGCTGGCGGTCATTATTACGATCGTTGTCGTGACCAAAAACCTGGAAGATGCAAAAATTGGGCGGGCATGGGCTGCCATTCGTGAAGACGAGACGGCGGCTGTTGCAATGGGCATCCCGGTTGTAAAGATGAAGCTGATGGCTTTTGCGATTGGAGCATCCTTTGCAGGTGCAATGGGCGCTCTGGTTGCCGCCAGCCGGACTTTCGTCAGCCCAGAATCGTTCTCATTCATGCAGTCCATCGGCGTGTTGTCCATGGTAATTCTCGGTGGGCTGGGCAGCATACCCGGCGTAATTTTAGGTGCAGCAACGGTCACGATTTTGAACCTGCAAATCCTGCAAGGTTTTTCACTCTACCTCAGCCAGCTGCGCCAAAGCGATGCCGTCATCCCAATAATCAATTTCGCGTGGAGGGATCTGTCTGCGCAGCTTGACCCGGCCAAGTACCAGCGTCTGCTGTTTGGAACGATCCTGGTTCTGATGATGATCTTTCGCCCCGATGGGTTGATTCCAGCGGAACGCCGCAAGCGAAAAATGATCTCGGACACAACCGAAGTCGAGAAATAGGCGAGGAACTACTTATGTCACTTATAAATGCGACTCGCGTTGTAAAGCGTTTTGGCGGTCTGACAGCCGTCAACAAAATGGATTTCAGCCTGGAAAAGGGTGAGATCGTCAGCATCATTGGACCAAATGGTGCCGGTAAAACAACCTTCTTCAATACGATCACTGGCATCTATAAGCCTGAAGAAGGCCAAATTCTGTTCAATGGCAAATCCCTGATCGGTTTGCGGCCGGACCAGATCGCTGAACGCGGGATTTCACGCACCTTCCAAAACATCCGATTATTCAGCAATATGTCGGTTATCGAAAATATTCTGGTTGGAATGCACCCGCACCTGAAGCAATCGGCGATTGACTCTTTGCTCCGCCTGCCCTCCTTCAAAAAAGAGGAACTGGCTTCTGAGAAAAAAGCCGAGGAATTGATGGAATACGTCGGGGTTAAGGGTGTGGGCAATGAACTGGCGAAAAACCTGCCTTACGGCGCACAGCGCCGCGTGGAAATTGCACGTGCCCTGGCCGCAGACCCTTTGTTGTTATTATTGGATGAGCCGACCGCCGGAATGAACCCGTTGGAAACTGAAGATGCCATCAAACTGTTCCGCCGCATCCGCGACGAAAAAGGCATCACAGTCCTGCTGATCGAACATGACATGCGCGTTGTGATGAATATCTCTGAACGTATCAGCGTAATGGATTATGGAGAAAAGCTTGCTGAAGGCACTCCTGCCGAAATCCGCGCCAACCCGCGCGTGGTGGAAGCCTATCTGGGCAAAGGCGCAGTTGCCGGCCAACACGAGGAGAAGACGCTATGAGCCTGCTTACCCTGGAAAATGTTCACAGCTATTACGGGCGCATCCATGCCTTGCAAGGAATCTCTCTAACAGTTGAAGAAGGCGAAATCGTGACACTGATCGGTGCAAATGGCGCGGGCAAGAGCACAACCCTGCGCACCATCTCCGGACTGATCCACCCGAAACAGGGCAAAATCACGATGAAGGACAAGGATATTTCGCACATGGACCCGCACATGGTCGTTAAGGCGGGTGTTGGGCATGTGCCTGAAGGGCGCGGGATCTTCCCCAAACTAACTGTAAAGGAAAACCTTGAGATCGGCGCATTCGTGGTTGACGACCCTATCGAAGTGGAACGGCGCATGGAGTATGCTTTTGAATTATTCCCACGGCTAAAAGAGCGTATCAGCCAAAAAGGCGGGACACTCTCCGGCGGTGAACAACAGATGCTGGCAACAGCACGCGGCTTGATGCTCAACCCGCATATTCTGATGCTGGATGAACCATCCATGGGGCTTTCTCCGGTATTGGTGGAATTGATTTTCGACATCATCAAACAGATGAACGAAAAGGGAACCACGATCCTGCTCGTGGAACAGAACGCGCTCATGGCGCTTTCGATCGCCCACCGCGGCTACGTACTCCAGACCGGACAAATAGTACTCACTGACACCGCGGCCAATCTGAAAAAAAATGACATGGTTAAAAAGGCATATCTGGGTATTGAGTAAACCGAATCCGAACATCAATATTCAGCCAGAAGTAAAAGCGCAGAGGATTCAACCCCCTGCGTTTTTACTTTATAAAGTAATGGCGCTTTGTTCATTATCATACAGATCTTGCAAGACCCAATCCCGATGCACTGCCGCGTTTTATCACAAAAAGCATCGAAAAGTAGTTTCAATTGCACTATTGACCTATATACAAAATGGTTATACTATTAGTACCAATATTAACGCGATGGAAATTTTAGCGTCAAAAAGAAGCCGGCAGAAAATTCACTTACCCCAAGAGAATCTGTTCGGCTTTTCGCTAAATTGAGGGTGTTAATAACGTTTATAAAAGGAGGTACCTCTGACAAAGTAGAGCATTGTCTGCCGTTTGTAGTGCCCATTAAGGGAAACAAAGTTTCATAACCATTATCTAATTCGGAGGAGTTTCAGAAATGATCAAACGTCTGTTCGTTGTATTTTCCCTGCTGATTGTAGCTAGCATGTTATTAACCGCCTGCGGCGCCCCCGCCGCTGAGGCACCCGCCGTGGAAGCCACTGAGGCAGCCGTTGCGGCAGCCACTGAGGCACCCGCCGCTGAACCAGCCGCTGAGGCCAAAGAGATCAAAATTGCCATTTTGGCACCATTAAGCGGCGCTGTACCTACCTTCGGTGTATCCACCCGTGACGGCGCTTTGCTCGCCATTGACGAATGGAATGCCAAAGGCGGTGTCCTCGGCATGCAGATCGTCCCCGTGGTTGCCGACAGCCAATGCGCAGCTGACCCGGCCGTTAATGCCGCCAACAAAGTCATTGACCAGGACCAGGTTGGCTACATCATCGGCGAAGTATGCTCTTCAGCTTCCATCCCGATATCTGAAATTGTTAACCAAAAGAATGTCGTTCAGATCAGCCCCACTTCAACCAACCTGAGCGTGACCATCAATGCTGATGGCTCTGTCAAACCCTATACCTTCCGCGCCTGCTTCATTGATCCCTTCCAGGGAACAGTGGGAGCCAAGTTCGCCCTGTCTGACCTGAAAGCCAAATCAGCTTTCGTGCTTTATGACCAGGGCAATGACTACGTCCGTGGTCTGGCTGAAGCCTTCGAAACGGCCTTCACAGCCGGTGGTGGTACGATCGTTGGAAAGGAAACCTACACCGGTCAGGATACCGATTTCTCCGCTATCTTAGCCAAGGTCTCCGAAGCCAAACCCGAACTCATTTACCTTCCTGACTATTACAACATCGTCAACCTCGTTGCTGCCCAGGCCAAGGAAAAAGGTATTGTCGCTCCCTTCATGGGCGGCGATGGCTGGGATTCCGCAGATCTGGACCGCGCAGCTGCTGATGGTGGTTACTTCACCAATCACTACTCCGAGCAGGATACCCGCCCGATCGTTCAAACCTGGCTGGCTACCTACGGCGGCAAGTACAAAGATGCCAACGGCAAAGCTATCGTTCCCGATGCGCTTGCCACCCTGGCCTACGATGCCACCAATTTGATGATCGCAGCCATTGAAAAAGCCGGTGTTGATGACCCCTCGAAGGTCAAGGATGCCATGGCAGCATTGAGCTGGGAAGGTGTTTCAGGCACGATTACCTTCGATGCCCAACATAACCCCATTAAATCTGCTGTTATCCTGCAAGTCAAAGACGGAAAAGTCAACTACGTTACTTCAGTAGCCCCCTAATCCGCAATAATAACCACGAAAAGGGGGGCGACGCGCCCGCGCGTTGCCCCCCCTTTTTTGTGAGCCTTGGAGAGCCTTATGGAAAGAACAATCACCAACTCACCACCACCATCCCTATATCAGCGAATGATCAAAGGCCGCTGGATTGGCAGGATCTTCATATATGCCATCGGCCTATTCGCAGCAGTCGGGATTGCGATCAAAGCAGTTCAATCCCCCCCGCTGTTCGTCAACCAGCTCGTCAATGGTCTGCAACTCGGCTTTGTTTATGCCCTGATCGCGCTTGGCTACACAATGATCTACGGCATCGTAAAGTTGATCAACTTTGCCCACGGCGACGTATTCATGGTTGGGGCATTTGTCAGTTACTATGCCATCAGCGGTTTTAAACTGCACCTGTGGGTGTTGTCATTATTCCCGGGCATTAATCCAACGTTCGGGCTGATTATCGGAACGATCTCAGTTATCCTACTCTCCATGGCAACCTGTGCATTATTGGCAGTAACAGTGGAACGCTTCGCATATAAACCCCTGAGGGATGCCCCGCGTATATCCGCCCTGATCACTGCCATCGGCATTTCATTTTTCCTTGAATATTTCGGCGCACTCCCTTTCGTATTTACACCGAATTTCATCACCTACAAACGCCCCTTCCCGATCAGTATCTGGTATATCAAGGACGGTATTCATCGCATAGAATCCGGAGTTGCGCCGCCGGATGGCAGCATCCTTTTTTCAAATATTCTCATCATCATTGTGCTCACGTCATTGTTCCTGCTTGTATCTTTGCAGTTCATTGTACAACGCACCAAGATCGGTAAAGCCATGCGCGCCGTATCCTACGATAAACCTACTGCCCGCCTCATGGGTATCAATGTGGATGGCATCATCTCCATCACCTTTGCCATTGGCGCAGCGCTGGCTGGTGCGGCAGGCATTCTTTATGCAACGGCATATCCCCAGGTGGTCTTCTGGATGGGTATCACGCCCGGCTTAAAAGCCTTCGTGGCAGCTGTGCTGGGCGGTATTGGCAGCATTCCGGGAGCGCTGGTAGGAGCATTGATCATGGGTCAAGCCGAGGTGTTAAGCGCAAGCTACATCTCCACACCAATGCGCGACGCGATCTCATTTTCGATCTTGATCCTGGTGCTATTGGTTCGCCCGACAGGCATTTTTGGCGAACCTGAGCGCGAGAAAGCGTAAGGGAGAAAGACGATGAACTTTATGAAATCGCGCAGTACTGTTGGATTCATGGTCGTTGCCGTTCTATTTATCGGCGGCATTCAAGTGCTCCTTTCACTGGGTATCTTGAATAATTTTTGGAACACCCTGCTCCGCTTTGGGGCTGTGATGGCAATCGTAAGCCTGGGATTGAACCTGATCTATGGCTTTAACGGTCAGTTTTCCCTTGGTCAATGGGGCTTTTACGCCATTGGCGCATACGCCGCAGCAGACATCACTTATCGCTGGACCCAAATGCACAGCGCATCCGGCTTGGTGGTCCTGTTATTGATTGTTTTACTGGTCGGCCTCAGCTTTTGGGGCGTTTCAAAATTGCTTTTGCTCATGCGCGGGATAGACCCGCTTTCAGGGTTTACCCTTTACCTGGTGGGTGTCATTATCGCAGGAGTGATCGCAGTCAAACTTGGACAATTTTTAATTGACCCGGTCACAAATCTCTTTTTAGCCTTTCCGAAAGCAGTAGCGCTGCAGATCATCTTCTTCCTTGCCGTACTGGTGGGAGGCTTTATCGCAGCCGAGGTAAGTTATATCTTTGGCTGGCCCGTCCTTACCCTGGGATCTGATTATTTTGGTATTGCCACGCTGGGTTTCACCATCATCGTCAAAGTGCTGCTGGACAATTCCGATACCCTGCTGGGGTTCACGGAAATGAAAGGCGCCCGCGGCATGATAGGAATCCCCAATATCACATCCTGGTTATGGGTTTCGATTTTCCTTCTCATCACCGTCATTGTCACACGAAATTTATTACACTCCAGCAATGG
The DNA here is from genome assembly GCA_964385315.1 of uncultured Anaerolinea sp. Classification (GTDB taxonomy): domain Bacteria; phylum Chloroflexota; class Anaerolineae; order Anaerolineales; family Villigracilaceae; genus Villigracilis. Next base: position 2,085 of record CAYLOW010000150.1, on the reverse strand, counting down.
GCGTGCGATTATCTCGGTCCGTGAGGATGAGATCGCGAGCAAGGCAATGGGTATTGACGTTGCTCAACAGAAGATCCTGACATTTGTATTGGGTAGTTTTTTTGCTGGGATAGCCGGAGCTTTGTATGCTCACATCAATGGCTTCCTTCATCCGAATACATTTAATTTCATCAAATCCTTTGATCCAATGATCATCATCGTGTTCGGTGGTCTGGGCAGTGTCACCGGCACTGTGTTCGCCGCATTCGCCTGGGCCCTGGTGCTGGAAGGTTTTTTGCGCCTGTGGCTTCCGCAAGGTTTCGAGACCTGGCGTTTCGTGGTCTACCCGGTGCTGCTACTGATCATGATGCTGCTGCGGCCCAAGGGGTTATTCGGTGGTTTTGAAGTGCCATTCCTTAAGCAGCTGCTTCCACCACTCAAAAAAACGGAAAATAACAACGGCGAGAAGATCCCGCCAACCAACGAGGTTAGCAAATGACCACAAAAACCATTTCCCCTGCTCCCCTGCTTGAGATAGTCGGGCTGAATAAGAGTTTTGGTGGTCTGCGGGCAGTCAAAGATCTGGACCTCACCATTAAGAAAGGTGAACTGGCTGGACTGATCGGCCCCAACGGTGCCGGTAAAACAACTGCTTTCAACTTGATCACTGGTATTTATGTCGCCACGAGCGGCACCATTAATTTTGATTCAACAGATTTGGTTGGCATGCCTCCCTATGATATTACCCACTTGGGAATAGCGCGCACATTCCAAAATATCCGCCTATTCCCCAACCTGACGGTTCTGGACAACGTACGGATTGCGTATCACGCCCACGCCGGATACAGCCTGGGAGACGCCATTTTACGTACTCCGCGATTCTTCCAAAAAGAGCAGGAATTGACCGAACAAGCGCAGGATTTTCTGGGTGTATTCAACCTGCAAGACCGTCAGGGAGAGATCGCCAAGAACCTGCCTTACGGAGAGCAACGCAGACTGGAAATTGCACGCGCCCTGGCAGCTAACCCAAAATTACTCCTGCTGGACGAGCCGGCTGCCGGTATGAATTCCAAGGAAATCGTCGCCCTGATGGAATTAATTCACTTCATCCGGGATAAATTCAACCTGACCATCCTATTGATCGAGCACCAAATGCGGGTGGTGATGGGTGTCTGTGAACGAATTACTGTGATGGATTTTGGTGAGGTGATTGCCCGCGGCACACCTGAAGAGATCCAATCCGACCCAAGAGTGGTCGAAGCCTATCTTGGCCGTGGCGCAGCAGCCCTGGCCCAAAAACTAAGTGGAAAGCGCAGCCATGTTGATTGAAGTTAAAGACCTCAATGTTTACTACGGCGCGATTCATGCGCTTCAAGGAATCTCCTTTAACCTTGATAAGGGAGAAATTGTCACCCTAATTGGCGCCAATGGCGCAGGGAAATCCACAACCCTTAGCACGATTTCGGGGTTGCTTCGCGCCCGTTCAGGCAGCATCCTCCTGCGGGGTAAGGACATCAGTCTCACCCCGGCAGAAGAAATTGTCCGAATGGGTATCTCACAATCACCTGAAGGCAGAAAAATCTTTGCTCCGCTGACAGTGCTGGAAAACCTGGAGATGGGAGCTTTCACCCGCTCCAATCAGGTAGAAATCCGTGGAAATCTGGAAACTGTTTTCAGAAGATTCCCTCGATTAAAAGAACGTCAGAAACAACTCGGCGGCACACTTTCAGGCGGTGAACAGCAAATGCTGGCGATGGGGCGGGCTTTGATGTCCCAGCCTGCCTTGCTTTTACTGGATGAACCTTCGATGGGTCTATCCCCGATCCTCGTTGAAGAAATCTTCAATATCATTCAGGATATTAACTCCCAGGGGACAAGCATACTACTCGTAGAGCAAAATGCCCAAATGGCACTATCGGTCGCTCACCGGGGTTATGTGTTGGAAACCGGTAAGATCGTTGCAGAGGGCAAATCTAATGACCTTTTAAATGATCCTGGAGTCATAAAGGCATACCTCGGCGGACATTAGTTTAGTTCATCCGGTTATCATAAAATCGAGTAGGGAGCGGTGATTAGCCGCCCCCTCTCACACCACCGGACATGCGG
>CAYLOW010000149.1:4401-10189 GCA_964385315.1 uncultured Anaerolinea sp. | reverse complement strand
GATTAAACATAAAAGGGCTATCCAATAAGAGGATAGCCCTGGTTTTTCGGAACGATTTACCTGTTAATATCTGGCGTGGTTCTCAGCCTGCGGGCGAATAAAATCACGATCACAAAGGCAAGTGCCATCACTACAAGACCGGGCAAACCATAGTCATCGGCAAACCCGCCATTTGCCAGGGCAGTCGTGGTTGGATACACGGTAAGTGCCGCAGCGGCAGCTTTTGTATAAGCCGCCCCAACAGTCGCTGTAGCAGCGGCTTGCGTACCTGCCAGTCCAACAGGCAGGGAGGGATCAGGCGTGTTGGTGGGAGACGCAGCTGCCACGGGTGGAGTTACGGTGGGAGGAGATGTGACTGTTGTGGTTGGGAAACTGGCGGCTTCAAACGTGGCGGTCAAAGCAGAATCAACGGTCGCCATTGCAGCGGCGGCGGTTTGAGTGGCAGCGCTGACTGTGTTTGCCTGCTGCGAGGCCGCGCGGTTCTGGCTGAATACATACACCGCGCCAAGGCAGGCAACAGAGATCAATATGATCCCGCCTAAAATACCAACCGCGATCATAAAAGTGCGATTGTTATTTGATTCCTCTGGAAGAGGGGATTCTCCAAAATCATCTGTGGGGGTTTCGTCGAAAGACATCAAGCACTCTCCTGGTTATTTTTTATTGCAGTATGCGCATAATCCCGAATGTCTTGTTATTCAAAGGGCGTGAATAAATTTTACAATTGTGGATATTATCCCACAACTTCAAGGTTTATAAGAGGCGCGATGATCGTTTCGCCATCATCAAGTTTAACTTCCGCCGCGGGCACGCGTAAGCCGCTCAGGAGTGTGGTCAGCCCGGGTTTGACAGATGCAATTGTACCAATCTGTCCCATGGCAGGCGGACGCCGCATCCGAACCTGCAACCCGGGAGCAAATGTTTCCACTTCATGCGGCACAGGCGGGATGGTTGAAACAGGCAGGGGAATAATGATCTCGGGGCATACCCCGCTGTATCGATCACGCACTTCCGCATTTACAGTTACATCACGCTTGATGTTTGTACTGATCAGTTTATAGGCGACAGAGTTCATCGGAAGGGATCCGAAACCTTCGGTCACGACAATTGGATAGCGCATTTCACGCGCGAGCGGAATGAGGGACGGATTTATACTTGAAAGGATCAAACCGCGAACAGGCAAATTGGACGCAGCCTTTAATGTCTCGGGATCCCTGACCACACCCCCAAGAATAACAAAACCACGCATGCTCACATCCAGCCGGTCGGCGGTAAGCACACTATCGGGTTGATCCGCAAGGTTTAGCAGCAGGCCTGAATCAATGCGCCCGTTCCCCCAAACGCCCTGTATCAACGCGCCCACAGTTTGAATCACCGCGCCGCGATTTGGAATGATCTCAAGTACTGTGCCGGTGATGCCGGCACGCAGCTCCAGTTTCGATTCGCCCACTTCCATGAGCACCTGTCCGCCGCCTACAACGACCACCCGCCCCTCACGCGGAGCAACCACGCTGCGCGGGAAAAGCCCCCTGCCAACGGCGATCTCAGCACTGGCAACAAGGTGATCATCCGCCTTGCATTTTATGAGGCGGTCTGCCACGTTTGGATTGACGCCGAGCGTTTTCGCAACATCCAGAAGAACATGCTCACGCGCCCAATTTGATTCAGCGATCACGTCGTTCGGGTTTACCTTTTGATTGAGACGCGCAAGTACCGTACCGGGAATCGGCAAAAGCCGTTCACGCACAATGGAAGCAAAACCAACAATATGATGTACAGGCGCCTGCATGGTCTATTCGCCTCCGAGGGACCAGGTCCACTTTTTGATCAGATCAAGGCGGCGACCGGCATCGGCCGGCAGGGATAACGGGCGCCCACGCCCATCAAAGACCACACCCAGGGCACCACCGGTGACCGAGAGCGTACCGCCGCGCCCGGAGCCAAACCCAACATCCGCACCGTGCAGGCACTGGATGGTTAATTTACCAGTCTCACCGCTGGGTAAGGGCAGGGCTTCAAGGGTTCCATATTTCAGATCCACGCGAACCTCGGACCCATTTTCATACGTCAGGGTTGCGCGCATAATAGGCACACCGAAGTTTGCTGAAACAACCGGCACAACCACCGTACCCAAGCTGAGAAACACGCCGGAATCGATCACCTGCACCGGGAGGATGTTATTTTGCCCAGCAACGGCGCCCAGCAAGGGAAGCAGGTTATTTTGATCAAGGATGACCGATGTCACACCGACCGGCTGGATAGAGTCGAGAAGCAGAAGGAGACTCTGACCGGGATGCGAAGCACCGCTTAAAATACCGCCGCCCGCAAGGATCGGCTCAAAAAGCGGGGCGAGCGTCGGTTTGATGCGCGAGGCATTGCGCGGAAAATCGCGGCGCACAGACTGCATGGAAAGATAAAGCGCCTGCCTCGCAACCGCCTGAGACAATGCGAGGTCTTCCTTTGTCGCGGGAACAGTTGATGGATACAACGCTTTTTGATACAGATAATCACGCAGCACGCCTTCAGAAATAGCCAGCGGCGACCAGCGCAAAATATCCTCAAGAGTTGTGTAATTGAGCAAGCCTGCGAGGTTCTCGCCCAGCCCGAATTGCGGGTATACGCCCAATGTAAATTTATTTTTAAACCCGGCTGAAATGACTGCCGCGGACGTCCCCAGGTCAACGCTCAAAATCCCCTTATCTGCGCTGTACACTTTCGCAAGAAAACGCACCATGCGCCCGGCGGCATAAGCGGTTGGCAGCAAATGTCCACCAGACCACAAATCCAGCATATCCACACCCTTGATCTGGCGTTTGCGGATATTAACCACCATACGAGCCAGCTCGCTCCCGGCCGGTTCCAGGTCTTCTGTTTCAAGCGAAGGGCGCACATTCGGGCTAATGTGCAGGGCGGATGCAAATGACCCGATCAGGGTTTTGACTTCCTCTGCAATTTTTTCATTCCCCGCGAACAGGACCGCGGGAACTTTTTCCTTGGGCAAAATGAAACTTGCGAGCCCGATCGGCTCGAGCAGTTTTTGGATCGAGCGCGACGCACCGCCATCTGTACCGCCGGTGATGACAATCAGGTCAGGCTGCGCACGCAGGAGGCTGTCAATTTGTTGATCGGGTTTGCGGTGATCATTTAAACTGATCGTTTCAACGATCCGCGCATATGTGGATTCAATCAACCGGCGCCCGCTCTCAAGCGAGACATCCTTTAGCAGACCCACGAGGGCGGTTTTGATGGGGGGGCCTGCAGAAATGGTGACAACCAACGCATCCACCCCAGAACCGTTGGGCTGACTCGGCGTGATCAGGTTGCGTGAATCATCGAGCAGGGACTTTCCGACAACCCCCTGCAAATTAATGATCGCATTGCGAACCCCTTCAGTGACATCCTTGAAGGGTGCTTCAGCGGTCGAGGGGGCAATTCCGGATGCCACAAAGCGATATTCACCTTCGACCACGTCAAACATAACCGCACGCGTATTTGCTGCGCCGACATCCACAGCAAGAATGGAGTTACCATCAACCAATGATGAAGTCATAATACCTGGAGTTTCCCTAGCAGCTCAAGAATAAAATTGATCAGCGATGAAATGCGTTCGATCAACGCGGTCAACGCGGCGGAATACACACCCGCAAACACCGCTCCCAAAGCAACGCCAATAAAGATACGACCGCCCCACGCCAGCGCCTCGATCAATCCCAGGCGGCGCATGGAGCCATCAGCCTTGGGACGCGCCCCAAAGTGAAAATAGGCAAGCGTAAGGATCGTGCCGGCCAGGATGATCACGCCGTTGGTTATGGCCTCTATAAAATAACCAATATCTTTTCCAGCGACACCGGTCATATCAAACGCATTGATGGTTCCAAGCACCTGCGGAATGATCGTCCCGATCAGCGCACCCGCAAGCGTCACCGCAGCGCCAACACCGACCAGAAATGCCATCACGATCCGTCCCATACCGGACAGGCGTGGAGATATTTTTGCCAAGAGTAAAAACACGGCGAACAAAAGCGCCAGCATTAAACCCAGGTTAAGCATATTGCCGGAACCAATTGCAGCCATCAGGGGATAAACGAGCCGCGGCACGATCACCTGCCACCAGGCAACCGCCGCAATATACCCCGAGGAAACACCCACAAAAATATAAACCGCAGTCCGAAAGAGCGGGTTATCTCCAAGTACATAACTAAAAACAAGCAGGGTAAACAGGAAACCAATTAAACCGGTAACCAGGTTGATCAGGTCGGCAGAGGTCGCCATATTATTTTGCCTCCCTCAGCGCGGCGCGGTCACGCAAGCCCAGGATCAGGTTTAATAACCCGCCGCCCAAAATCAAAGCCATGGCAAGCAACAGCCCAATACTGTAGGCATCCCAGTACTTGCGCGCAGTGCCGGGGCGCCCGCTATTATTCTGCTCGAACAATGCGCCGCCATATAAGCCGTTCACCAATCCAGTGATCTGCTTCGAGGCATAATACGGCTGGATCATCGGCGCGGCTTGCGCGCTGGAGACCACGATAAAGGGGATCGACTCCCGCGCAGAGGCTGTCTGTTCGATCCAAAGGCGGGCGGAATCAGCGTTATCTGTAATCAGGATCAACGCAGCAAATTTCGACAGCAAAGTCACGCCTTCCAGGGGGGGTAATGTCCAGGCAAGAGATGGCGCAAAATCAACCAAATTCGAACTTTGAGGGATCGTATACCGGGCGGTCCCGGATGGGTCCTCAGCAAATGCGCGGATGCCCATCGGGCCACCTGGTAGATAACCCAGATTCAAATATTGAACCCCGTTTTGGTAGTTGTGACCAGCCAAATTCCCGGAGGAAATAAAACGCTCCGCCAGAATTGAACCTGTCTCGCTGGTCGATATAAAAGCAAGCCGCGGATGGCGCAAAAGCATCAACTGGTCAAACATCGGAATCGCGGCGGCCTCGAGCTCTCCCACAAGAGCAGGGGCATAATCGAACACCACCAGCACCGGGGAGCCCTCGGGAATGGATTGCGCAGCCTGAAGCGCACCGCCAAATTCAAGCGGAACAAGCAGGCTGTTTGGCAAGGCAAAAAACTGTGTTTGCATAAATAAAACAACAGTCAAAATCGAAAATAACAGAAAAACCAGCAGCCAGCGTAAAACGCGCGAAGTTCCAAGTGCCGGGAAAGAATCAAGGGGGACTGGCGCCGTCTCTGCCGCAAGGAGCTGCTCCAACAATGCAGCATGAGCCTGTTGTTCTTCACTTGCCTGCAGCTTTATTGAGTACGCTTTTGGTTTACTGGTGGGTGAGAACCCCATCCCCGCAGGAAGTACACCCTGCAAGCCCGCCAACGCACCGCGTGACTCAATGGTTTTATCGCCAACCGACGGTTGAGAAATGCCGGCGTCTGCCGGGCGCATGGCTTGCACCCAGGAGGGTAACTCACCTGGTGAAATCGCATCCAAATTGGAAATTGGTGAGGATATGGATTCGGGCGAAGTCGTTTCATCCACAACGGAAAGCCAGTCAGGCAGTTCTGTGAAAAATGAGTCGGCGTCAGCTTTTGGTTGAGTATCCCCCATGGAAGATGGCGGTGCGGAACGTTCATTCACGCCGGAGGAAAGCGCAGCGGGAACCGGCTCTTCCTGGATGGAGGATGGTGACACGGCGGATTCGGACCAGACCGGCATAGCATCTTGTGCAGGTTGTTCACCTCCAGCAGACTGAAAACTCTTCAACCAATCTTGATCGGATGAAGATGCCCCTGTTTCGAGACCCTTCAACCAATCTGGCGTATCGGCTGC
>CAYLOW010000149.1:0-4301 GCA_964385315.1 uncultured Anaerolinea sp. | reverse complement strand
GTATCTGAATAAACCGGAGGTACATCAGGGGTTTCTGACGGGATACTGGCATCGGGTGCGGGGTTTTCCACAGCCATTGCCCTCAGCCAATCGGGTGTATCCGAAGAAACAGGCGGCGTAGAAGAAGCCTTCGAAAGGGTCCCGGCTTTGGACGAAGCATTTTCAACATCCAATGCGCGCAGCCAATCCGGCGCATCTGAAGAAGAAAAAGACTCGTCTGCATTGTTCCCGGAATCATTGAATCCTGTCCCCCCATCCTCAACCATTGAATGCAGCCAATCCGGTGTTTCCCCTGCCGTATTAAAGGCCGGTGAACTGTCAAATGAGAACGGTTGTGCAGCCTGTTGTGTTTTACCAAAATCGTCCGCACCCCGCAACCGACCATCCAATTCACTTTTTTCATCGGCCTGCTGGTCCATCCCTGATAACCAGGGTGGCGCATCAGGTTCAGATTCAAAACGGGGTTCAGGTCGGGCAAAGTCCTTGGTATCGCCCAACTCGACCCAACGCACTTCAGAAGATTCGGTTTTAGAGTTTTTGGGTTTCTGCGTTTCGCCGGTAATGTTTGCAAGCCAATCCGGGAGATCCTCTTCCTCATCCTGTGCCTGAGAGTTTAGACCCGCTAATAAATCAGCGCCGGAGGAAAAGTCGGCATCGGGCGTTTGTGGCGCCTGTGGTGGTTTCGACAGATCTTCTTCAGCCGATTCCCGGCCCGAACTGCGAACCTCCCTTAACCATTGGGGCAGGGCAGGCTCAAGTTCAGCAGTTTTTCTTGTCGTGGGAGCCTGACCCGGCGTAATGGGCTTATCCTCCCCTTTGAGTTTACCAGTCAGCGGATGCAGGCGGGTCTGGCAAAACTGACAGAATTCCTGATCTGACAGGTTTTTTTCTCCGCACGATGGACACTTAATAACGTCTTCCATTAGCTGCCACCATAAGGACGGTCTGCGCCAAACAAGACACGCAACCCGGTGGTAAGAGCGCCAAGGCCAACACCGATCAAAATACCCCTCATCCCGCCAAGCGCCCACACCTGAGACCACCAGCGGGCAAAATCACCAAGCAGGGGAATGTCGCCAAAAGGCATGGTGGCGGATGCAAAAAGAATGATCACAACCGTAATCAGGAACATGATACTCATCACATCCAGGCGGCGGCGCAGAAGGCGAATTGCAGCATAAAGCAGTGATATGGTCAAAATCCCCATCAAAGCTGATTCTGTGGGGATGATAATGCCATTCACCACCGCCTGCATGGCCGCATGACCGGGGCGTAAAATAATACCCAGCAAGAAGGTAATAAACAAACTACTGACAAGGAGCGCACTGTAAATACTTCCCTTTTGACTGCGGCGGACTTTGTCAGTATGCACAGAGAGTAAATTAAAAATTCCCACCAGCACAGCGACACCCGCAAGGGTGACCGCCACATTCAACGTTTGGGTCTGGACCCCGGCGAGTACAGGAAAAAAGCCCGTCAGAAAATATCCGCCCAAAATGGCAAGGCCTGAGAACATTGCAATAATAACTGTGATCACGCGCATTAGATGACCCCCGCAAACCTGGCGGCCGCGCCAGCCAACAAAATGAGGATGATTATCCAGCGAAGCACATCCTGCAAGGTAAGGCTTGCCAGGTGTGAAGGGCCCGCCCCAAGATACGCGCCGGTGGAAAACAGGTCTTCGCCGATCAACGCATCCTTTGATTGCGCAAAAAGCACGGCCTGACCGGCAAGATTGTCGCTTGCGCCAATGACCACCACATTTTCGCGTTCCGCTGCATCAGCAATCAAAGCGACCTCGGAACCAAAGTGCCCGATCAAAACATTTGCAGAAACATTCTCGTTTGGTGAAATGTGCATCGCACCGGCGGCATACCCAAACGGGCTTAGCCCAGTTACACGTCCCGTAGTGGGGGAATATAACTCCTCCGCGCCGGCAGCTTTATAACCCGCCTGTAATGTGTCCTGTGAAAGCAGACCGAGCAGAGAGTCTCCGGAAGAGGCAACAGGGGGACAGTCACTTACTGAAGTGCGTTCTGCAATATTACGCAGCATGGCAAGCCCGGCCAGCGCAGATCCGCCGCGCATATCAAACAGGTTCCCGGACCCAAGTGATATATGCAGACGGGTACCATCCTCCACACTCAGCCCCAACATACGCAGCAACTGGGAAATCGCGGGAACATCACGCAGCTTTGCGGGAGATTTACGTTTCCAAAGCGCCAACATTCCCAACAGGACCGCGCTGACCGCGAGAATAATCAATTCGATGAGAATTAGCATGATGGTGCCCTCTCCTCAATCAGGAAGGATGCAAACGCGCGCGCTTCATTATCCTCTTCCAGGGTTAACGCCAACGCAGTGAGTTGTTCGTTCACGATCAGCCCCCGCCCAAAATAACACACCTGTGCCCCAAGCAGGGCAAGCGGACCTCCTGCCTCAAGCAACACGGCAGTTAGTTCATGAAGACGATAGCGGCGCAAGGTCTCTGCCCAGCGCGGCCAATATTCGCGCGGTGAATTCATATTCTGCGAGTATAGCATAATTTTAATGTTGACCCGTGTCATACTACACGCACGGCTATTGCAAGTGGATTACAATTTAATGGAAAACAGCCCTGGTTTGAGAAAATTCCTCCGAAATTTGACTTCCTGCTGCACATATCACCAAAAAAAAGCCGCGGGGAAAGATTATTAACTTTCCTTGCGGCTTTGCATGAAACTCAAATTTCGCCATCCATTGAATACAGGGATGAGAGCTGTCTAATAACTATTCAGGGGCGATTTTCGACCCGGACTCAATCTCTGCATCCTTCGGGATAACCACAATACCATCGCGAACATACCATTTTTCATGGTCCTCATCCACCCCATGCGGGAAGGGAAGAATGGTTACATTATTCCCAATGCGAATGTTCTTATCGAGAATGGCACCCTCAATATGACAATTTGCGCCAATACCGATGGGCAGACTATTTTCCTCATAATCCCGTTCATAATAATCCGACCCCATCACGATCGTATCCTTGATAATACATCCGGATGAAATCTGGCTGCGAATCCCGATAATGGAGTGGGTAATATCAGACTGCAAAATTCGACATCCTTCAGAAAGAAGAACATCCTTCAACCTGCTATCTTCCACAATGGAACCGGGCAGGAAGCGAACGTCTGTATAGATCGGTTCCTTTGCATCATGAAAATTGAAAGGTGAATCAGATCTTGTCAGCATAAGCCCGGTTTCGTAAAAGGAACGGATCGTTCCAATATCCTGCCAGTAGCCGTCATAATCAAAACCGAATACCTTGTGGGTTTTGATCGCCTCGGGAATGATGTCGCCTCCAAAATCGTCGTGGTTGGGAAATTTCTCCAATAACTGCATCAATACCTTTGTTCTAAAGAGATAGATCCCCATTGAACCGAGGAATGGGCGATTCGGGTCGTCACGGCTGATATAGTTCTTCTGAACTTCAGGATCCTTGGGCTTTTCAACAAAGGAAGAAATGCGCCCCCCGATCTCACGCTTCAAAATCCCAAAGCGGGGCGCTTCTTCCGTCATAACAGGCTGGACAGCCACTGTGATATCGGCGTGATTCGCCCAATGATATTCAGCCATTGCCTTGTAATTCATACGGTACAGGTGATCGCCTGCAAGGATCAAGACGTGCTTTGCCCCGCTGGACATGATCTCGAGGGTTTGCTTGCGCACGGCGTCAGCGGTGCCCTGGTACCAGTCCGCGCTTTCAATGGTCTGTTCCGCGGCCCAGATCTGTACCCAGCCGGCATGGAAGGCGTCAAAGTTATAGGTACTCGTAATATGACGATGCAGGGAAACGGAATTAAATTGTGTCAGAACCGCGATCTTGAATATTTCCGAGTTGATGCAATTGCTGATGGGAATATCAATGAGCCGATATTTCCCCGCAATGGGAACAGCGGGTTTTGAGCGCATTTGCGTCAACGGGTAGAGGCGCGCGCCGCGTCCACCTCCTAAAATTACAGCCAGGATGTCATTTAAAGAGGGCATAATGGTATCTCCTACATTGATTTTACTGTTCTTTCAAAAACTTGTTAATATCCTGCATCCTGCCAATAAACAACCCCTGCACTTATAAAATTATATCGCACTTTCAAATGGCCACATTTGTGCCTGAAGCACATCACAGTATATGCTGCTGTGAGAAGGAAAATCTTCGCCAATACGATTTGCACCTCCATAAAACGAATCTCTATACTATAATCTATCTTTATCCCTCTACAAAACAGGGATTTATATCTTTAGTGTGCAAGCTGGTATTTATG
>CAYLOW010000148.1:0-10231 GCA_964385315.1 uncultured Anaerolinea sp. | reverse complement strand
CATAGGAGAATAAGATGGCAATTAAACGGATGGACAACGTCGGCATCGTAGTAGAATCCCTCGAACCGGCCATCTCTTTTTTTACTGAGCTTGGCCTGAGCCTAGAAGGGCGGGCCACGGTCGAAGGAGAATGGGCCGGGCGCGTTACCGGACTGGGTGTCCAATACGTCGAGATCGCCATGATGGTCACACCCGACGGTCACAGCCGACTCGAGCTCTCGCGATTTCTCACCCCGCCTGCAGTAGCCGATAACCGGAACGCCCCGGTGAATGCTCTTGGTTACCTGCGTGTCATGTTCACCGTGGACGACATTGACGAGACGCTCGCCAGGTTACACAAGCGCGGCGCGCAACTCGTCGGCGAAGTGGTACAGTACGAGGAATCGTATCGGCTTCGCTATATCCGCGGCCCCGAAGGACTTCTCATCGGGCTCGCCGAGCAGCTCGGTTAAAGCGTTCCCGCATGCCCTTAGGACAAGTCGGCGTACGCAACCCCGCTCGTGAAGAACACCCTCGGGGACAATGACCGTTGGGCGGTTGCTCCATAATCAATCGGAGGAGGTTTTGTGAAATTAAATGGATTGCATCTCAAAATCATTGCTCTAATCCTGATGTTGACAGAGCATTTTGGCAGATACTTGGGTGAAATATTACCAAACCATTTTCCGCTTTATCTCGAATATACCGGACGCATTGTTGCCCCTATTTTCTTTTTTCTTGCAGTAGAAAGTTACTTCAAAACAAGCAATCGCCGCCGTTATATCGTCCGATTGTATCTGTGGGCAATAATTATGCAGGTTGGAAATTTCATCATTAGCCGAATTGTTCAAGCGGCTTTTCAACCCGAAAACTTTTTTCCAGTGGGACAAAACATATTTTTATCCATTGCGGTTGGCATAAGTATGATCGCCGCTTTTGAATGGGGATGCTCACAAATCGGATCCAAAAAATGGGGTGGGTTCGCCCTGGCTGGGCTTTTAGCTTTTGCCAGCCTTTTGACAGAAGCGTCTTACAATGGGCTTGCCATGCTTATTGTCTTTTACTTCTTTTACAACAAAAAGCCTGGTTTATATTTTGCTTATGCAGGTTTATGCATTCTATTTTTCTTGTGGGGACTTACAAATCTTGAATATTTCTGGGTGTTCGAGTTTCAGTGGATGATGATCGCCGCCTTACCATTCATAATCCTTTACAATGGCGAACGTGGGCGCTATAGTCTGAAATATTTGTTCTACGCGTTTTATCCCTTGCACATTTGGATTTTATATATCATAAGGTATGTGATCGGATTGAATAAACTTTAATAAAACACAGCCCAACAAAGCGACCCGCATGATCACCGGGATGATTTGCACTGGACGCTGGGGACGCTTTGTTGGGCGGCACGCTTCGCATCGAGCATTTTTCCCTGGGAGAGCACCAGATTGTCCCCGAAGCGGAGAGAGTGGGAGGATAGGCTGGCTTCAGGTCTATACTACACCTCAAACAGAGTCCACGCCCGCCCACACACAGGTACCCACAGGGCGCTATGCGACGCAAGTTGTTGGGCAGCCCCTTGCAAAGATTGGATTTTCTGAATAGTTTTCAAAAAACTTACCAGAAATAGTCAACCTGTATATGCTTTTTCAAAATGAACAACGAACAATTCTTGATTCTCGGCAAATTGCTTTTCATTTCAGGTGTGCTTCTTCTCTTTGGAGGAAGCTTAATCTGGCTTCGCGCACATCGGAAGTATTCCACTTGGAAATCGGTCAGCGGCATGGTAACCAAGGTAGTTTCACACACCATTAGTTCCTCTAATTTCCATTATTACCCTGTTATTGAGTTTCAAACCAAAACGGGAAAAATCGTCAGGTTTGAATCGGATCTGGGGTTTTATCCAGCAAAACATAAACAGGGGCAACAAGTGTCAGTTTGGTACGATGAAGGAAATCCCAAAAACGCCATGCTTAATCTCAAAGCTGCAAAATGGATAGTGCCTTCTGTATTATGGGCTTTTGGTGTCATAGCCATAATCATTGGAGGAATCATTCTGTCACTGATTTGGGTAGCGACATAAAATTTTTTAATACTCGATTTTCATAGGCAAAAAGCGGGCTGCTGATTAGCGCCGGTGTCAAGAGATCAACAAAAAAAAGGCTGAAAAGGAAAATGGAATGAAAAACGATTCAGATATTGGAGGGGTATTCCCTGTGCTCATAATTTTCTAGACGAAGACAGCCTTAAACACCCCTGCCCGTTATTTATTTTCAAAGTGGGGTGGTTGCTGACGAACGGGAATGCGGCTTGGTTTATTTGATCTTCTGAACTCCAGGTCCCAGCGCCAAAAGTTCCGCTTCACTTGCCAGCCGGTTTGGGTTTTAGGGTCAAGAGAAACTCATTTTACAAAGCGCATAGCTGAGATGGGGGATTTCGCGTGCATGGCTTTGGTTTATACTGCCTACCAAGCAGAATCCACGACCGCCCACACGCAAGTACCCATAGGGCCAATGCGATGCTATCCCGCTCGGCAAGAACTCCCTCGGGGACAATGACCGTTAGGCGGCTAATCCAGCCTCTCTCATTTGTTCGCAGTGTTATAAAACCGATTGCAAATTGTTCAAGAGTTGATTTAGAAACACGATTAGGAATGTTGTCTCATTAAGATGGAGAAAACGATGTCTACTTACTTAACGCTTGGAATTATTTTTGGTCTTGTTGGTGGCTTGACGGCGCTGATTGGTGTGTTTCTTTTCATCCGCACTAGAATTTTTATCGGCAAAGCGCAGGAAGTGAAGGGCACCGTCATTCAAATGGTGTACAGCCATAGTTCGGAAGGAGGCGGCAGTTACTCGCCTTTATATCAATTCAGAACACTAGAGGGTCAAACCATTGTGGTACAAGACAGCCTATCGAGCAACCCACCGCTATTCCAAGCCGGTCAAGAGATAAATGTGTTATATGAATCTGAAAATCCACAAAAAGCCCGCATCAAAAAATGGATGAATTTGTATTTCGTGCCAGTGTTGCTTGGAGGATTGGGTTTGGTTTTCGGCGGTGTGGGTATTGTGCTTGTGTTCCTGCAAGTTCTTGAAATTTCAGGTTTTTAACGGAAGGAAAAAATTGTCTGCTGGTATATTTCCGCTTCATTATAGTAAGTCAGCGAAGAAATAATATCGGTAGGGATAACCCGCCACCTAACAAAGCATCCCGCACGATCACCGGGATGGTGTACGCTGGGGACGCTTTGCGTGCGCGGCACGCTTCGCGTCAGGCAGTTTTCTGTGCTGTATCATTTTTCTGGCTGGACGGCTTTGCCGTCCCCGTCCCAGCGCAGGTATCTACATGGCGCTTAGCGACGCAAACTGTTGGGCAACCAAAGAGCAAAACCACCTTTGAAGAACAAGTTTACTTTTTATTTGTCCGAAAAAGCAAAATCACTTTTTGCGTTTTAGTATATCTTTTTTCAGGTTCTATTTCTTCAGTAATGCCAAATCTTTTTTGAGTACGATTTCAATTAACAGATCGTGGGTTTTCATTTGAAAAGAGGCTGAATATGAAAAATGGAAAATGTATTAAATGCAACTCAGCTAATATTTATGTCAAAGAATATGAGTTGAACACATTAACACTAAACGGAAATCGAATTGCCAACGAAAGTTACGTTTGCATCGATTGCGGATACTTCGAGACCTATATAACTGACAAAGACGCATTGGGCAAAATTATCACACGCGCCGAAAAAATTAGGGATTGGAAAAGGGTAAAATGATTAGGTTCAAACCAAATTTGGGCATATTTATTTTTTAGTTGCTGAAATTTGGATTATATGTAAAAGTTGGGCTTGTTAGCGGCGGTGTTTTCATATGTCATCGTTTTGGTAAACGTAAAAGATGCCCAACAAAGCGTCCCGTACGATCGCCGGGATGGTATGCACCTGATGCTGGGGACTGCGCCTTGCGCGTGCGCACATCTCAAGCAGTTTCCTGCGCCCTAGCCTTTTTCCGGTTGGACGGCTTCGTGGTCTCCGCCCACATGCAGGTACCCACAGGGCGCCATGTGACGCGATCCCGCCCGGGGAAAACGCCCTCGGGGACAATGCCCGTTGGCTTGCCCCGCGCTAAAATTACACAGGAATAAATCAACGATGTCACAACCCAGATACATTGAACGCATTGAAACAGCACGAAACGGAACAAACCCGACTGTCATTTGTAAAGTCCCATCTGGCTGGGTATTCCTGGCAAATATTCAATTATTTCGTGGGTATTGCATTCTTCAATCAGACCCTGTCACTGAATCATTGAATTCTTTGACAATTCCGCAAAGGGAACAATACTTGCGGGACATGACAATTATAGGTGACGCCATTTTGGAAGTTACAAATGCCTATCGAATAAATTATGCAACTCTGGGAAATCTTGAACCTGTTTTACATTCTCATATCGTTCCTCGTTATCTTGATGAACCGATAGAATTACGTGAAGGTTTGCCATGGTCATATCCACAAGAACAACTCGACTCAATAGGTTTTGACTTTGAGCGGGACAAAGAACTTATGGAAAACCTTTCGGTTGCTATTGAAAAAAGGCTTAAGATAAATTTGTGAAAATGAACGGTGGTGAAAAATCAAATGTGGGTGGCGGCAGTTTTGGTTTACAGGAAATGAGTCTTGCATCCATAAAGGCAAGCCAACAAAGCGTCCCGTACGATCACCGGAATGGTATACACCTGGCGTGTGGGACGCTTTGCGTGCGTCACGCTTCGCGACAAGCATTTTTCTACCCTCAGCATTTTCCTGCTCCCAAGCAGAATCCACGCCCGCCCACACGTCACAGTCCGCAGGGCAAGTCCGCGACCCCGCTCGGAAAGAACACCCATGGAGTCAATGTCCGTTAGACGGGCCTTGATCTAACCATATGGTTCGTTAATGCAATTTAAATTAGAGGTATAAAAGGAGTTCTACCATGGCACACTTGATCTACTCCGCGATCTCGTCACTCGACGGCTTTATTGAAGACAGGGACGGCAACTTTGATTGGGCAATGCCCGATGAGGAAGTGCACACGTTCATCAATAACCTCGAACGTTCGGTCGGTACTTATCTCCTCGGACGACGAATGTATGAGATCATGATGGTTTGGGAGACCGACCCGAATTTAGCCGCTGAGTCCCCGCTCATGCAAGACTTTGCGCAGATCTGGCAGGCAGCCAATAAAATTGTGTACTCCAGGAAACTGGCAACCCCATCCACTCGTAACACTAAGATCGAGCGAACCTTCGATCCGGAAGCAATTGAAGAATTGAAAAAGACTGTCCAACATGAAATCGCCATCGGGGGGGCCGAACTCGCTACCCACGCCTTCCGGGCCGGGTTGATCGACGAGTGTCATCTATTCCTTATCCCGATCATTGTGGGAGGCGGCAAACCATCCCTGCCTGACAATGTTCGATCGGAGCTCGAGCTTTTGGAGGAACGCCGCTTTGGCAATGGTACGGTTTACCTCCGTTATCGAATAAGGTAGGGAAGAGCCGCCTGACAAAGCGTCCCGCAAGGACACCGGGATGGTATGCGCCTGACGCTTGGGACGCTGCGCGTCAAGCATATTGCGCAGGGTGGCTTCGAACCGCCTCGCGTCCTGCTCCCAAGCCTTGTCCACGCCGCTACAGCACCGCAGCCCGGAGGGATAGTCCGCGATCCAACCCGGGAGGTACACCCTCGGGAACAAGGACCGTTATCGCGAACCCTTTGGCATCGCTTCCTTAACCACATTTGAGTATCCTTACCATCCAATTGCCAATCCGCATTATTTATAGGAGATATGCTGTGAGTACTAACATTCAGAAACGTTTCGAAGATGCCGCTAAATACGACGGCATGATGGCAAAAGTGTTTCCAGGTTATGAACAACTGCCAGTTGTAATTTTGTCATATTTGCGAAAGCGTGTTGGTCAAGCAGCTCATTTGCTGGATGCCGGGTGCGGCACGGGTGCAACGTTGGCGGTATTTGCCACTCATCAACCTGGCTGGTCATTTGTTGGGGTTGACCCAGCCGAACCGATGCTTGAAATTGCACGTGGCAAGATTGGCGCAAAAAGCGTAGAGCAGCGTGTGACCTTTATTCAAGGGACAGTCGACACACTACCAGATGAAACTAAATTTGACGCTGCGACCTGCATCCTTGTCGAACATCTCCAACCTGATAATGGCGCAAAACTACATCTTCTTGAAGGTATCCATCGCAGAATGGTGTCAGGGGGATGGTTCGTGTTGTTCGGACTGCACGGGAATTTAAGCACGGAGAATGTACAAAGTGATCTTGAGGCGTGGCTTGAATTTATTACACTTCAGGGACTGCCAGAGACTACACGCGACAACGTGCGTCAACGGGCGACAGCGGAAGATTCGCTAATCTCTGAAGAACGTATTCAAGAGTTGCTCCGAGAAGCAGGATTTGTTAATATCAAGAGAATCTATCAGTTGCAACTTCTGGGGGGATGGCTGGCGCAAAAATTATGAAAGGTCAGATGCGCCTTATGAGAGTCCTGACAATACGATGCCTACTGATTACCAGCAATGTGGGGAGATAATCACACTGCCACCTGTGCCTGCAATCGCGCCAGCGCCACAGCCCGCTGGGCGAGTCAGCGACCCTACTCGGGAATAGCTCCCTCGGGGATAAGGCTCGTTGGGCAGCCTCCTTGAACTCAATTTTGCACCAATTATTTTTATCGGGAGAATAAATATGTTGACTAAAACATCGCGAACCTTAACCTACCTAACTGCAATTCTTTATTTTATCCTCGGAATTTTGATGTTCGTCTTACCTGAACGTTTGGCGCCATTATTCGCCTGGAAAGTGACCGGCTTCGTGACAATGACGATCGGCGCGTGGTGCCTGGGCAATGCCTTTCTAGCGTGGATCACTGCAAGGCGATGGGAATGGAAGTTAGTTTATTCAGCCCTGATCTATTTGTGGTTATTTGGCCTGCTGGAGACGTGTGTTGTCATTGCCTTTAGAGAAAAGCTCAACCTTGAGCATCCCATTGCCTGGTTGTACATTGCGGCTTTGTTGGTTAACGACCTTGCTGCGATCTTCGGCATCTTTGATTGGCTCAGAATCCGTCCAGCACTCGAAAAATTTGGACCAGAGATGAATAGGCCGGCAATTAATATTGTGGTCGTTTTTATACTTTTTGTTGGTTTCTTATCCATATACGGCTTAATCGCAAAAACCGGAGCATTTGGTACCAATGGAGGTATTTTCCCTGAAGTTATGTCTCCATTTACACTACGCAGTTTTGCAGTTTTTTACTTATCCCTGACTCTGGCTATGATCCCTCACATCCGGGATAAAAATCTAAACTCCCTTTTACATCACTCTCTCGCCTCGTATGGCTTGGTTGTCATTATCACGCTCGCGGCCTTTGCATATCTTACTCTTTTCAATTTTTCCCAACGCCCTGGTGGTTTATTGTACTTTGGGGCTTATCTTGCAGTAGGAATTCCGTTACCCCTGGCATTTCGAAAATTTGGAACAGGGACTCGAAAACCGTAAGGCTTTATTATCCGTATTTAGACAAATATTCTTGTTTGGTTAGCATGTCTTGCGTTCATGGAAGTTGCGCAGCACCGCGTTCTCGGAAACCAAGCCATCACGAGCGCCACTGAGATCGTCATCAACCGGGCGATTGAAGCGATGTTACCCAATCCAGATGGAAGAGATCGTATAATCGATTAAATAATTAAACGCGGAGTTGGTGTAGGAAAATTCCTGTCCCCAGGCAGAATTAGTGTCCAATCCCAGCGCCACAGCCCGCAGGGCAAGTCCGCGATCACCCTCGGGGATAATGACGCCAGCCGTTAGCTTGCCCGGTGGATAATGTAAGAACATCTATAAACATACTAATATTGTTATGTTGTAGGCGGATAATGTCCGCAACTGATGAAAGGAATTTGTTTTTGAAATTCTCCTGCCCCATAAAAAACAAGGAGGCGAAAAATGCCAAAAGGACGGCTTGAAGCATTCACTGATGGAGTGATGGCAATTATCATAACAATCATGGTGTTGGAACTGAAGGTGCCCGATGGATTCGAATTAGACTCTTTGCTCGCTGTAGTTCCAAAACTTTTGATTTATCTATTGAGTTTTGTTTTTGTGGGAATCTACTGGATGAATCATCATCACACGCTCCACGCAACTAAAAAAGTGACTGGCGGCATCCTGTGGGCAAACCTCAGCCTCTTATTCTGGTTATCGCTCTTTCCATTCGTTGCGGATTGGATGGGGGAAAATCTATTCCGTCCGCTTCCCTCAGCAGCGTATGGATTTATTCTCCTGATGGCTGGAATCTCATATCTCATATTACAGAAAAGCATAATTGCTTCTGATGGAGAAAATTCAACACTAAAGAAAGCCATTGGGAATGATTGGAAAGGAAAGGTCACTTCTGGGTTAATCGTTCTTGCGGTAATTTTCTCATTTTTCCAGACTTACTTATCACTAATCATCTACATATTAATCCCAATTATCTGGATGGTGCCCGATAGAAGAATTGAAAAGGTTTTGAGTTCAGGCGATGAGTAAATAGGATGCTGAACCAGGAAGCTGGATATTCTGTATTGAAGAAAGAGCAAGCTTCCGATCAGCGCAGGTGTCAAGAGTTCATATGGGATGAAAAGTCCGGAGATCGAATATGCCCACAGGGTACTGCGCAATAAGGAAAGAGGAATTTCAAATGATGAAAGAGATTTCTGAACATCGGATGGAAGAATATGCCGGGTATTTCCCCGGGACTCAAGCAGGAATGGTGCTTGCTTCGGTTGTTGAAGGAAATACAGAAGCTCAACTCTGGGTTACCTCCCAACCTGACGATCATATATTTTGCCTTCTGTGGGATAAAGGCAATAACGTTTTTTATTTATCGGGGCAGGTGGTATTGTCTGAAACGATTAAAGATTTGGCTTTGCTTATCAATACAAATGTAAAAGAAAAAGCCATCAAGGAAAGGCTGTCCTATTTTCAGGTAAAAACTCTTTCGCCTTCGCTGGAAAACTCGATCACAGATATTTTCCAGAACATCCCGCTCCACAAAACAAACAAGCTTTTTTATACCTTCCGGGCCAAAAGTGTAAAGACTTTCCCAAATGCAGGTTTGGAAGGCATTCAATATCTTCCGATCGACGCAGATCTTCTTGAGGAAGGCAAGTATGAAAACAACCACCATGTAAAGTCGGAAATCGAATGGATGTGGCCATCCCTGGAGAAATTTCTGGAAAAAGGTTTTGGGACGGCAGCGGTGTTGGATGCGCGTATTATTTGTTGGTGTACAGCAGAATATGTTAGCAAGGGCAATTGCGGGATCGGCATAGAGGTTATTGATGAATTTCAGAACAAAGGCATCGCTACAGCAACAGCTACACATTTTCTCGAGCTTTGCATGAATCAGAGTATTGTCCCTCATTGGGAATGCAACAAGGATAATATCGGATCAGTTCGAGTGGCCGAGAAGATTGGGTTTGAGAAACCCGAAGAAACAGTAATTTGGAATGGCAAATTTCTCTCTCAAGGGTAGGAAGTGCGGCTAGCACAGGGTCCCGCACGATCACCCGGTTGGTAGGAGCCATCTCCTATGGACATCATGATATAAAAACATTATCTTAACCACTATGGTTATAAGGGAATCTCAAAAAAAGAAGGAACTTCGAAATATATGTCATTTCAAGCCTATTTAGATAAAGTTGAAGAGATAACAGGGAAAGCGCCCAAGGAGTTCGTTGTCGAGGCGAAGAGAAAGAACTTAACCACACATAAAGAGATCGTTGAATGGCTTAAGGCAGATTATGGCTTGGGCCTGGGGCATGCCAGAGCAATTGCCCATGTAATTTTGCATGGTCCAGATTTCACAGTGAGGCAAACTACCGGTGTACATCGTGACACATCAGGCACTCTCAACCTGGATGGCAAGAAAGACACTAAAAAGAAAATCATTAAAAAGAAGCCTGCCCAATAGGAAACTCTGCTTACCCGTTTATTTATCCACCCACAGACAAACAGATCCCTCTTCCAGTGCAATACCTTTGTCGTTGCAAAAGATCGGATTATCAGTAAAACATTGTATATTTTGGCGGCGACATCTCTTTCAGCCAGCAAGTCATTCACAAAAAAAACGTCCAACAATGGGTCACTCACGATCGCCGGGTAATATGCCCCCAGCGTCACAGCACGGATGGCAAGTCTGCGGGCCCGCC
>CAYLOW010000147.1:0-10231 GCA_964385315.1 uncultured Anaerolinea sp. | reverse complement strand
GCGTTACGAATAGATTTGCTATTACGAAAGTGCACTCCCTGCCCGCCTTTTATACCCATGCCACTAGAGGCCTGGTGCCGGCCGGGCGCGGGACAAAATCTAATACACCTCTTATATCCCACATACAACCCGCCAATCCCGCTTTTGTTATAATCTCCCTTATCACCTTAGACTCTAAGGGACTCTGATACCTTTTGAGACTTTATATTAAGGCAAAATTCGCCGCAGATAAATTGGATTGAAAAATCTTGTTTTTGGTTTTATCTGTGGTTGAAAAATGTATTCAAACAGATTTCGGGTCTGTTTGTTGGAAAAGGATAATTCCTATGATGCGATTTGACCGATTTACTGAAAGAGCGCAGGAAGCAGCCCAACGCGCTGCTGAGATCATCCAGCGCTATGGGCACAACCAAATAGACACAGAACACATCCTGCTTGCACTTATCGAGCAGCCGGGTGGTGTGATTCCTCAAATACTTGAAAAGCTGAACGTCAGCCCCGAGGCTCTAACTGAACGGCTGGATGCCACCCTGCGAGCCAGTCCAAAAGCCAACATCTTTGGCGGCGGCGCGGGACAGATTTTCATCACACCGCGTGTCAAACGGATCATCGACCTCGCCAACGAGGAAGCCAACCGCCTTAAAGACGAATATATCTCTACCGAGCATATCTTTCTCGCCATTTTGACGGAACGCAATACACCCGCCGCCCGTATTTTGGAAAGTGCCGGATTGACTCGCGATCGTGTTTATGATTCGATTCAAGATCTGCGCGGCGGGCAGCGTGTGACTGATCCCCAATCAGAGACTCGCTATCGAACCCTCGAAAAATATTCACGCGATCTTACCCAACTGGCACGCGAAGGTAAACTTGATCCGGTCATCGGGCGCGATAAGGAGATCCTGCGCCTTATCCAGATACTCTCCCGCCGCACAAAGAATAATCCTGTTCTCATCGGCGAGGCGGGTGTCGGAAAGACAGCTATCGCGGAAGGCCTTGCGCAAAAGATCGCCACCAATGACGTACCTGAAATTCTTTCAGGTAAAAAAGTCGTCGCCCTTGACCTTGGTGCCATGATCGCCGGTTCGCGTTTCCGCGGCGAATTTGAAGAACGTCTTAAAGCCGTTATGGATGAAGTTCAGCGTGCCAAGGGTGATGTGATTTTGATGATCGACGAGCTGCACACAGTTGTCGGAGCGGGGGCTGCTCAAGGTGCCATGGATGCCAGCAACATGCTTAAGCCAGCCCTTGCGCGCGGCGAGCTCCAATGTATCGGTGCCACCACCCTTGATGAGTTCCACAAACACATAGAAAAAGATGCCGCATTGGAACGTCGTTTCGCACCCATCCATGTGGAAGAGCCCAGCGTTGACGACACCATCAAGATGCTGCACGGCTTGCGGGACCGTTATGAAGCGCATCACAAAGTCCATTTTTCGGATGAAGCGCTGACTGCCGCTGCCCGCCTCGCTGATCGTTACGTGACTGATCGTCACCTCCCCGACAAGGCAATTGACCTGATTGACGAAGCTGCCGCGAAGGTGCGCGTTGCGCTTTACTCCATGCCTCCTGATTTGAAGGCTATGAAGACGGATGTGGATCGACTGCGTGCCGAAGAAGAGCAGGCTGGTTTAGAGCGCGATTATGAACGCGCTGCGCAAAAAAAGGCGGAACGCCTGCGCCTCGAGACGGAATATGCAGAGAAGCGGGATAAATGGGAGACCGAACACCAGCTCGATGAAGTGGTGGATGTGGATGACATTGCTGCTGTTGTACATCAGTGGACGGGCATCCCGGTCACTCAGATGATGGAAACTGAATCTGAAAAACTCCTAAACATGGAAGCGCGTTTGCATGAGCGTATCATTGGTCAGGAAGAAGCCATCCACGCCATCTCCGACGCCATCCGCCGTGCCCGGTCAGGCTTGAAAGATCCCAGCCGTCCGATCGGTTCATTTATTTTTATCGGGCCGTCCGGTGTCGGTAAGACCGAACTTGCCAAAGCCCTCGCCTGGTTTATGTTCGATGACGAGGATGCACTTGTTCGCATTGACATGTCTGAGTATCGCGAACAGCATACAGTCAGCCGCCTGTTTGGTGCGCCTCCCGGCTATGTCGGCTACGAAGAAGGTGGCCAGCTTACCGAGGCAGTCCGCAGGCGCCCTTACCGCGTAGTCCTCTTTGATGAGATCGAAAAGGCACATCCGGAGGTCTGGAATGCCCTCCTGCAAATTTTAGATGACGGACGACTCACGGATGGTCAGGGCAAGGTTGTGGATTTTCGCAATACAGTGCTCATTATGACCTCGAACCTTGGCACCGAATACGTGACCAGAGGCGGGACACTTGGTTTCTTGACCCAAAAGGCCGACGATGATGAGCGCGCCATGCATGATAAGATCGAGAAGGCGCTTAAGGGTGCGTTCCGTCCCGAGTTCCTAAACCGCGTTGATGAAACCGTCATGTTCTCGCCGCTTACCATCGAACAGATGGAAGAGATCGTGGTCCTGCAAATGAAGGAAGTGCAGGATCGGCTGAACGAGCACGACATCACCGTTCAGTTGAGTGACAAGGCCTGCAATTGGCTGGCCAAGGAAGGCTTTGACCCCGCCTTTGGCGCCCGTCCCCTGCGCCGTGCGATCCAGAAATATGTCGAGAGTCCGCTTTCAGTGGAACTGCTCGGTGGAAAATTCAAGGATGGCGTGGTGGTTCTGATCGATGTAAAGGACAATAAGATCATATTCCACACCGAGGCGCTGCCGGTGAAGAAAAAGTCAAAACAAAAAGTTGAAATATAAGTACTAATAAAAAAAAGACGAGAGAAGGTGTTGACCCTCTTTCGTCTTTTTTTATCTTATCCTTCAGCCCCTTTTCTCATTCGCTAATCTCACTTTCACTTGCACGCGGTATGATGTAAAGACTTTATTGTCAGAGGATAACTTGATGGAAAACGACGAAACGAAAAATAAACCCTGGTTTTATGCCATTGTCATCGGAATTGTGGTTTTACTGTGCTGTATCTGTCTGCTGGTAGCGGGTATGACGGGATTCGCATATTATGCCTATTCCCAAGTTGATCCGAACACCGCAGGTAGTGCCCCGGTACCATCCATTGAAACCGTAACTCCACCGGAAATCTTCCGCCCGGCTGAGGATTTAATTTCGAGCGCAACCATCGAAATATTATCCCAATCCATCGTGCCTGAAAATGATGTTTACGAACTGTCATGCCGTTTACAAGGCAAGTGTAACGTTTCCACAACCCTGACCGCGCCTGCTGCGCCTTTAACGGTCGGAACCGTACAGAAATTCTGGCTGCTCAACGGAAATACGAATCAGAATTTTCAAATTTCAGCAGAACTTCTTTATGTAACTCCGCTAACCTATTTTTGGGCAGAGCAGGGTGTGCAGGTAGATCAAAACGAAGTAAAAGCATTGATGGATACCTTTGACCAGAAGATCATTCCCACTGATCGTGAATTTTTCGGCAGTGAATGGACTCCCGGTGTGGATGGCGACCCGCATATCTATGTGCTCTACGCAGGCGGACTTGGCGATAACATCGGCGGATACTTCTCTTCGTCGGATGAATACAATCCTCTGGTAAGCGAATATTCAAATGGGCATGAGGCTTTTGTACTAACCAGTTCCCAGCCCCTGGGCGGTGACTACGCCTACAGCACACTCGCGCATGAATTTGTTCATATGATCCAGTGGCCCACAGACCGCAATGACGCAACCTGGCTCAGTGAAGGTTTTGCCGAACTTGGCGCATTTTTGAACGGTTATGATGTTGGTGGTGCTGACTGGTCTTATGCCCAATCACCTGACCTGCAATTGAATGGCTGGGCAAACCATGACTCCCCTGACTTTAGCGGACACTACGGACAAAGTTTTCTCTATCTTGCCTACTTTCTCGACCGGTTTGGTGAAGAAGCTACAAAAGCCCTGACTGCCAATCCCGAAAATGACCTAGCCAGCGTGGATGATACGCTTAAAACCATGAATGCCACAGACTCTCAAACCGGAGAATTGATAACAGCTGACGAGGTCTTCATGGATTGGGCCGCCGCCATGTATCTGCAGGATGCAAGTGTGGGTGACGGGCGCTATATTTATCACAATTATTCCGGCGCCCCGCAGACTTCCGCCACCGAAACCATATCCTACTGCCCGCAATCCCCATTGCTGCGTGACGTTCATCAATATGGGATCGACTATATTAACGTCTCATGCGCCGGTGAGCACACCCTTGTTTTTACTGGTTCCACAGCCGTCAACCTGCTGCCCTCAGACCCATATTCGGGTTCATACGCTTTTCTTACCAACCGTGGCGATCAATCAGACATGACCCTAACCCGAGAATTTGATTTCACCGGTGTCAGCGGCCCGATCGATTTATCATTCCATACCTGGTATGACATCGAAAAGGATTATGATTATGCCTATCTTGAGGTTTCCGAGGATGGCGTATCCTGGCAGATCATCACAACACCTTCAGGAACAGGGGAAAACCCATCCGGCAATTCCTACGGCTGGGGCTACAATGGCGCGACCCATGATTGGATACAGGAGGATGTTGACCTTTCGCAATACGCCGGCAAAAAAATACAAATTCGCTTTGAGTATGTAACTGATGCAGAAGTACTGGGTGAGGGTTTCTTGCTGGATGACATTTCAGTAGGCGCAATCAATTATGCTGCCGATTTTGAAACCGATGACGGCGGCTGGCAGGCGTCGGGTTTCTCTCGTGTCGAAAATATTGTTCCGCAGACCTACAATCTTGCGCTCATTAAAAAAGGTTTGGATGGTACAACAGTCCAAATGATCAAACCCGATAACAGTCAGTATGTTGAAATTCCGCTTTCCTTGCAGGAGGGCGAGGATGCAACATTGATTGTGACTGGAACGGCCCGTTATACGAGAAAAACTACCGCCTATCAAATTGAAATAAAATAATAATTCAGGAGAAACCATGCCTACAGCCTCAATGTCTGAAATTCTAAAGTTTACAGAAATGATTTCCTATCAGGAAGCCGCCGTCGTTAGCCGCCAGATCACAAAAACCGAGGCAGGTAACACAACACTCTTTGCCTTCGATAAAGATCAGGGTTTGAGTGAACACACTGCGCCTTATGATGCGCTCGTACAAGTTTTGGAAGGACAGGCCCAGGTCAGTATTGCAGGCAAGTACTTTGACCTGCAGTCCGGAGAGGCCATTATTATGCCTGCCAACGAGCCCCACGCCCTGAAAGCCACTCAAAGGTTTAAAATGCTCTTGACCATGATCCGCCCGTAGCTTTTTGCAATTGTGGTTTGGATTATTCATGGCAATTTTATATCGATTTGAAATTGGCGATCCTGATTTATGTTCCCTGACGTATAATTTCAGCATTCTAAAATGATAGAGCCGATAAAAGTTGCCAGCAAGCGAAAAACAATTGCCGTGCTCAGCGCACAGTTAAACCGGGCATGGGGCGCTGAATTCATGTCAGGTGTATTGGATGCCGCCCAGCTCCATGACTTGAATGTGGTCTGTTTTGTCGGCGGGAAGCCGGTAGCGCTTGCTTCTCCAGAGCATGAAGGACACTCCTATGGTTTGTATGACCTGATCAAGCCGGGACAGTTCGATGGAGTTTTACTTGCCGCCGATATTGGGCATGGGCCATCGGGCGCAGATATTAAAAATTTTTGCCGTGAATTTGCGCCTGCCCCGATTGCAGCCGTTGCAATACAGGTTGAAGGAGTAAATTCATTCATTGCAGATAACGAAAGCGGAATGCGTGCTGTCATCCGCCATTTGATCGAGGTTCACGGCCATAAGCGTATTGCGTTTATTTGCGGTCCCGACGGGCAATTGGAAGCGGACCAGCGTTTTGAGGCCTATAAGCGGGAATTGCAATTTCACAATATTCCATTTGATGAGCGCATTGTTGTGAAAGGGAATTACTCTCCCGAGAGCGGACGCGCTGCAGTGCGGACTTTGCTTGATGATCGTGGTCTTCGGATTCAAGCGATTGCCGCATCCAATGACCGAATGGCATTTGGTGCAATAGAGGCCTTGCAGCAGCGCGGTATTCAAGTGCCGGATAGTGTTGCTGTGACTGGTTTTGACGATGTGAGCGAATCTCAGTCCATGGGTGTTCCATTAACGACGGTACATCAATCCTTTGCCGAGGCTGGGAAATTGGCTGTAGGCGCGTTGGCCAAGCGTATGAACGGCGAGCACGTGGATGGAATTAACGTCATGCCTGCCAATATGATCGTGCGCTGGTCCTGTGGTTGTTTGCCTGAAAGTATGAAAAGAGCTGAGGTGCTTCCAAAAGAGGTGGCACATACCGGCAGGTTGGAGAATAAACGCGATGCAGCCATTCGCGCCCTGCTTGTGTCGGCGGGTATCACCGATAGTGACCCGGTCCAGCCTCAATATCGCGATGTGTTTGGACGTACCTGGGACATATTTCTTGAATGTTTACGTGAATCAAATAAGAACGAAGCTTTCCTGAAAATGCTACAAGCCACGGTGGATGTTTTACAGCGTCAAGGGCATGATTCGACCACCTGGCATAATGTCATTTCAACATTCCGAACTTACGCATTGGGCGGCATCACCAGCAGTACAACCATGCTGCATGCAGAAAACCTTTTTCAACAAGCGCGTATGCTGGTGGGTGAATTATCACAACGGGCTCAGGCATTTCGTCGATTGCAATTTGAACAAAAAGAGGAAGTGTTGGGCGGCTTTGCCTTTTCCATGGCGCCTGCCATGACGTGGGATGAAATTGGTGAGGCAATTTCATCCCATTTTCCTTTGCTTGGATTAAAACGCTGGTTTGTCATGTACTACAGTGATGCCGGTTCTCCAGATTCAATCTCCTTTCCGCCACCGGAAAGTTATCGTCTGCTCCTGCAATATGACCAGGATAAATTTGAAATTCCGGTGGAGAAATCTGCAATGGCCACAGGGCGCTTGGTGCCGCGTGGAAAAACCCCCGAGGATCGCCGTTATACCGCCATTATCATGCCCCTTGCGCTGGCAAGCAATCGCTTTGGATTTATGTGGACGGAGATAGGGCCCACCGATTGGGATATATACGTCCGCATAAAAAATCTACTATCCAGTGCGCTCCTCCGTACCCTGCTTGTGCAGCAGCGTGAACAGGCGCAAAAGGAAGTCGAACGTTTATTGAATGATGCGCGTGAACGGGCTGTGGAACTCGCCCGCGCGCGTGATGTGGCAGAAAAAGCCGCAAAGCAAAATGCGAAACTATTTCAGTCTGAACAGGCCCGGCGTCGCGGGGCAGAGGCGCTTGCCCGTTCGTCGCGCCAATTGTCCTCATTAACCATGGCTGACAAACTCCCACAGCAGATTCTGGAACAGCTGCAACAAATACTGTCTTATGACCGCGGTATTTTGCTCATGGCAGATGTTAATGGCACGCCGGACATTCGTTCGCACCTTGGGATGCCATTTGGGGTAAATGTTTCCGAATTTTTCCTGCGCGTCAATGGCGGGGATTTTTATGACACAATTGCGCGCAAAGGGGAAACCCTGCTCATCAGTGATGTGAACTCCATAAAGGACTGGTCCCAGCCGGATTGGCTGCCATGGGATCGTTCATGGATCGGCGTGCCGCTTTATTCAAAGGACAAAGTAGTCGGTTTGCTGGCATTAAGTCGTTCGCAGGGCATTTTCAGTGAAGACGACGGCTTAATGGTAACGACTTTTGCAATGCAGGCTATTGTTGCATTGGAAAATGCGCGCCTGTACGACGAAGTGACAGGCATCAATCAAATGATGGAGCGTATGGTTGCCCAGCGTGTGAAGGAATTGAACAGCGCCTATAACACACTTTCAAAGCATGACAAGAATAAGTCGGCATTCATTCAAGTCGCAGCGCATGAATTACGCACACCGCTAACGGTGATCAAAGGCTACCTTGGCATGTTGCAGGCTGATACAGTCATTCAAGAAAATGACAGATTATCCCAGGCTGTTGAAGGTGTTCTGCAAGGCGCCAATCGGCTGCATCAAATTGTGAACAGTATGCTGGATGTGGCGCGGCTGGACAACCAGATCGTCAACCCGCATGTGGAACCGGTAAGTCTTGGTTTGATCCTGCGTTTGATCCACAAGGATTATATTAAGGACCTGTCGGCCCGCAGCCTGACGATGAGTCTGGACGAGGCGATAAAGGATATCCCCCCGGTTTCGGCTGACTCTGAATTGCTCAAAAAAGCGCTTGATCACGTAATTGTTAATGCCATTAAATATACGCCCGACGGCGGTTCGATTCATATTTCAGCCCAGGTAGTAGAGGACCCGCTCCTGGGAAAGTGCGCCGAGGTACAGGTGAAAGATACCGGCATCGGAATTGACCCTGAACATCATCAGATCATCTTTGAGAAATTATTCCAGTTGGGTTCAGTGGAACTGCATTCCTCGAGCCGCACCAATTTCAAGGGCGGGGGAGCCGGGTTGGGGTTGGCTATTGCTTCAGGCATTGTAAAAGCTCTACAGGGAAATATTTGGGTGGAAAGCAGCGGGCACGACGAAGCGAATTTCCCCGGCAGCACTTTTATTATCAGACTGCCCCTAGCAATATGAAATAAACGGAGGGTA
Source organism: uncultured Anaerolinea sp. (assembly GCA_964385315.1). Taxonomy (GTDB): domain Bacteria; phylum Chloroflexota; class Anaerolineae; order Anaerolineales; family Villigracilaceae; genus Villigracilis. The sequence continues at coordinate 1,608 of CAYLOW010000147.1, read as the reverse complement.
ACTGTTCCATATTCCCCCTATACCAACCCCAAACGGGCATTGTTTTCAAATTCTTCGTAAATTTCGCATAAGGTATGCGTGACGGGTGGAAATGTAATTTGTGTGCGAATAAAATCCAGCAAATTCAAAGTTGGCCTCACCATACGTGGCAATTCAGTGTAGAATCAAGATATACCGGCTAGCCAGAAAAGGAAATTCTTATGAACCTGCGTTGTATCTATTGTCAGACCCCGTTTACCCTTGCCCGCCCCGAAATGCTGAGCGCCATCGTTACAATGAACGAAAGGCATCAAAGTCACTATGATGCGCATTGTCCGCGCTGCCGCCGCGCCAACTCAATTTCACGACAGCGCATGGAGTTGTTTTTTCCAAATTGGCAGGATGCTGCCAAACAACTGGCGGCCGCGCCTCCGCCGGCCCCCAAAGTGGAACCAGCAGCCTCTGCATCAGTTAAAACCGAACCTCTGCCGAAAGCTGCAAAGGAAAAAGTGAAGAAGGCGCCTGCTGTAAAAAAAACCACTGAAAAAACCTCAACATCTTCTCAGAAGACAAAGAAAACAGTGACGTCAGCCGAGCCAAAGGCTAAGAAGCCTGCAGTCAAGAAAACTGAAACCAAGACCAAGAAAAAGTAGGCACGAAGCACCATGTCAATTCGCGCTGTTTTTTTTGATTTTGGCGGCGTCATCATGCGTACCGAATATCAGGCGCCGCGCCAAAAATTGGCTGAGCGTTTTAATATGGACTATGATGAGATTGACAAGGCAGTTTTTGGCAGTGACTCGGCCCGGCGAGCATCCCTTGGCGAGATCACCGAAGATGAACATTGGGCTGCAGTATTGAAACGGTTCAAACAGCCCGCCTCAGAGGCCAAAAATTTTCGCGACCAGTTCTTTGGCGGTGATATGATTGACCGTCACCTTGTTGAATACATTCGCTCCCTACACAGTAATTTTCACACGGGACTGATTTCCAATGCGTGGAGCGGGTTGCGTGATTTTCTTGCCAAAGAGAAACTTCTTGACCTTTTCGATACGGTCATCATTTCAGCTGAGGTATATACATCCAAGCCGTCAGCGAAAATCTATGACCTTGCGCTGGAACATGCCAGGGTTGGCGCGGATGAAGCGGTTTTTGTGGATGATATGCCTGAGAACATCCTGGCTTGCCAAAAAATCGGTATGACAGGCGTCTTATTTAACGACCCTGAAAAATCCCTGGCCCGTTTAAATCGTGTGTTGAATCACAATTAAAGTTTGTAGTATTTAATAATCATCCCGCAGGTTGAGTTAAGTCCTTTAAGACTTCGTTCAAAACCTGCGGGATGATCGTTAATTAGGAGCATAAGAACTTTATTTTCACGATCGTACAAGGATTTTTTTTCATGAATTGGTTAATGAATTTTTCTTTTACCAATCACTTCTGGAAGTGCCGGAACTTTGGCGTTTTTTACGGACTTATTCAACGCGATGGCAGGATTATTAGCAGGTATCCCTCCATATCCAAGGAGTTGTATTCATGTTTCCGAACTTCAAATTAGATGCAATCAAGGTATATTTATTTATTGAATTTACCGCTTCTGCGTTCTTCGCTATGATGTTCGTTACGATG
>CAYLOW010000146.1:0-10273 GCA_964385315.1 uncultured Anaerolinea sp. | reverse complement strand
GCCAGAGCGCCACATGCAGGGTGAGGGTGTAACCCGCTGCAGTAGCCTGATCCACACCGTACGCTGTGAGAACAGCAATCCCCGGCGCATCGAACGTGCCGATATACCCTGGCGCGGAAGGAATGGTCGTGGCAAGATTGACGATACCGTTCATCAACATCAACGCGAAGAATGACACATGGAAATTAAAAGCGTGCATCACGAACCAGTATTTGCCTGTCTCCAACAGCCAGATGATGACCGATGTAAAGAAGACCATCAACACATTAAACGGGGAGCGCAGGGAAGCCAGCCCGTCAAGAAACTTATGCATGATGCCGTTGACCTTCTCACGCAGGCGCCGGGGCATGAAACGCTCGATCATCCACGCTCCGATCCTTGCCGTCACCTGGGGAAACATCGCCGCCAGCAGGAAAACGCCAAGCGCTCCGAGAAACACCGCGGTGCCGACAACCGCCACCTGTTGAATGTTGCCCACAAAGCCGGACGCGCCTGTCAGTTTTGCCAGTTCAGGCAAATTGACAAAAACAAACGCCAGCATCACCACGCCGTCGAAAATCCTTTCCACAATGATGGTGGCAAGCGACGCAGAGACCGGCACCCCTTCCCGGCGTTTGAGGATCACGGCGCGCAAGACTTCGCCCGCGCGTGCGGGATAAATGTTATTGCCCATGTAGCCAATGGTGGTAATGGGGAACATGGTCCTGGTCGGGATCTTCTTGATCGGTCCCAACAGGTAATGCCATCTCCAAGCCCGCACCCATACTCCCACAAAGTACACGCCAATGCCCGGGATAAGCCAGAAGTAATTCGCCTTTTGTACCGTTTCCCAGAAATCATTCAGGCGAAGTCCGCGCAGGGACAGCCAGATAAAAATGACACTGATCAATACGCCAAGCCAAAACTGCCAGTTTTTTATTTTCATAGAGCGTGATTGTACCAAAGGAAAAGGGAAGGAAAGGATGCAGGATGAAAAAACAAAGTAAAATCGCCGCATGAAAAAATATTGGATTGGTATTCAGGATTATGTCCTAATCACGCTTGGCGCGTTGATCCAGGCAGTTAGTTTGCGGATATTCTTTGTCCCCGCGAATCTGGCCTCGGGCGGCGTGAGCGGCGTGGCGCAGTTGATCAACCACTTTACAAACTGGCCCATCGGCTTGATGGTATTGATCGGCAATATTCCGCTCTTCCTGCTGGGCTGGCGCTTTCTCGGCGGACGCCACTTTGCCCTGCGGACCGCGGTCGCGATCATCGCCTACTCCCTGTTCACAGACCTGCTGGTGAAGCTGCCATTTTTTGGCCCGGGCGGCGCGGCGGATATTTTGATCAATGATTTGAAGGGCGATATCTTTCTCAACTCATTATACGGCGCCATTACCGGCGGAATCGGCTATGGCCTGGTGTATCGCGCACGCGGCACAAGCGGAGGTTCGGACATTTTGGCGCGCATCCTTAACAAATGGCGCGGGGTTTCGATGACCCAAAGCTATTTGATGGTGGATACGGCTGTGATCCTTTCAGCGGGGTTCATCTTCGGCTGGAAGCAGGCGTTGTATGCCATGATCACACTGTACGTCAGCGGCCTTGTGTCTGAGACCGTGCTCGAAGGCGGCGAAACTGTCCGCTCGGCAATGATCATCACCAATCAACCTGAGCAGGTATCCAAACGGGTGATCGAAGAACTTGAACGCGGCATAACCTACCTTGAAGGCAGGGGAGCCTACACGGGAAACTCGCGTCCTGTTTTATATTGTGTCGTCAATCGCACAGAAGTTGCCGCGCTCAAAGCCATCGTTCATGAAGCGGATCCCGTGGCATTCATGGTCATCGGTGTCGCGCACGAGGCATTGGGAGAGGGTTTCAGACCTTTGAAGGGGAGTTGATTCTGTATTGTTCCCCGCCATAAATTCCCAAAAGTTAAACGAGCGGGAGGGCATTTGCTGCCCTCCCGGAAATGACACTATTTTCTTCCTGTATACCCTAGCTGATTAAGCATATTTTGGTTGTCGCGCCAGTCCTTGGAGACTTTCACGCGCACTTCGAGAAACACCTTTCGCCCGCCCATTTCTTCGATCTCCTTACGGGCGGCGCTGCCGATGGACTTCAGCATTTTACCGCCTTCGCCGATGACGATCCCCTTTTGTGATTCACGCTCGACAAAAATGGTGGCGGCGATATAGGCCATGCCGTTCTCCCGCTCCTTGAATTCATCCACCCGGACAGCCAGGCTGTGAGGGACTTCATCCCGTAGAATTTTCAGGCAGGCTTCGCGGATGAGGTCCGAGGCGATATCGCGCTCGTAGGAGTCGGTCACCTGTTCTTCGGGGTAATCCGCGGGTCTTTCCGGGAGCAGGCCAATCAGCTTCTCACGCAGTTCATCCAGGCCAAGTTTTTTGGCAGCGGATATTTTCAAGACCTCGGCCTGTTCCAGCAGCTTGAGATATTCTTCAGCGCGGGCAGATTCGTCTTCAGGCTGGACCAGGTCGATTTTATTCAGCACCAGCAGACAGGGGGCGTGATCACGGAGATTGTTGAGCAAGTCGGCGATGCGGATGTCCTCCTCCGTCGGCTGGGTCGATGCATCCACCAGCCAGAGAATCAAATCCACGCCATCCAAGGCCTCTCCGGCTTCATAATTCAGGAACTCACCCAATTTATGGCGGGCTTGATGAATGCCGGGCGTATCCACAAAAACGAGCTGCGCGTTTTTGAGCGTAAGAATACCCAACTGACGGCGGCGGGTGGTTTGGGGACGGGGTGAAACAGCGGCAACCTTTTGCCCAAGCAGCGCATTGAGCAAAGTGGACTTGCCCACGTTGGGGCGCCCGATGATGGCGATAAAACCTGAATGGTGTTCGTTCATGAGTTTTTTGGTTTCCAATTGACTACGGCAAGGCTGGCGATGATCAATACCGCGCCGGCAAATAATTGCCATGACAGCTGTTCGTTGAGAAAGATGACCCCAAGGATAACACCACCGGGTGGAAAGATATAGGTGACCATGGTGGTGCGCGTGGGCCCGATCTCGTGCAGTAAATAATAGTTCAAGACCATTGCAATGCCTGACCCAAGAATACCAAGCCAGAGCGCGGCGATCCAGGTGATCGGCAGGGCCGGGATCTTAAACGGGGTTTCAATGAAAGGCGCAATAGCCCACATGAAAATCGTGGCGGTGAGGAGGGGCGCCGCGCCGCGCACCGCGCCATCCACATGCTGCGTGACCTTGCGCGCCCACACGGCGCTGCCGGCATAAAAGAGCGCGGCGAGAATGACAGCCGCCTGCCCGATGGCGGAGTTGTGCGCGCTGGAAAACAGGTCCTTGCTGAGCAGGATGACAATACCCGCGAACCCGACCAACAAGCCGGTCACTTTTTGCGGGCTCATCTTATCGTCGTGTAAAAAGAAATGCGCGATGATCAGCGTGAAGAGCGGGACGGTGGCGTTAAGAATGGAGGCCACCGCGGAATCGATGGTTTGCTCGCCCCATGAAATGAGGAATATGGGAATGGCGAGGCTGGTGGGGCCAAGGATGGCATAGACGCCCCAGGTTTTCCAATCACGGGGCCATTTGGCTTTTTGGGTAAGAGCCACAGCCGCTGCGCTAAGCACACCAAACAACATGCGAAAGGCAACAAGCACGGTGGGACCGACTTCCTGTACACCGATCTTGATCCACAGAAAAGACGAACTCCAAATGACCCCGAGGGCAATGAAGGCGATCCAATGTTTTGTTTTCAATTTACTCCTGGCCGGACTTTATTTATTTGAATAATGAAAAAAAGCAGGGTAAGCAAACGCAAATCCTGCCCGCAGAATATATCATGAACCCTTGAGCAATTGGGAATGGATCAAAATTTGGTTGATGAATCATTCAAACCAAATCAAGTTAATGCCATTACCGGAATTAATTGACCTGGATCAGGTTGATGGATCCATGGTCATCCAGGAAACAGATGCTGATCTTCGGAGACTGCCCGAGCAGGCTTTGGATGGCATTTTCGTACCTCAGCAGTTGAGACTTGTACCCGGCGACCAGCCTGTTCCGCATGGCTTCATTACGAATGCCGTCCGTCTTGAAATCGATCACCTGCCAGCCTTTTTCATTTCGATAGAGCAGGTCAATATATCCGCTCTCCGCGCGTTCCCCGCTCATGCGCGAATAGGGAACCTCGTGATGGCGCTCATCCGCGGAGGCGATCTCCCCGCGCAAGGGGTGGTCACAGAAACGCGCGATCAATTCCCGCACACGGCGCACGGCTTCCACACGCTGTTCCGGTGCGGCCAGCCCTGCGTCCAACGCGAGCGCTTCCAGCAGGAAGGTCAGGCGGGGGTCATCCGCAGACAGCCATAATTCCAGCGCCTTATGGGTCATATTCCCGATGACACCCGCCGGGACATGCAAAGCGGAGTCTGTTGCGCGCCAAATGCGTTTGAGCGGTGCATCCTGTGCTTCATCCACAGGTTCCATTTCAACCAGCGGATGATATAGGGGAATTTCCGTGGATTCTTCAGGTTTGTCCCCGCTGTTGGGAGGGGAAGCATGCGGCAGGGGTGCCTGCGCGATGAAGCAGCCCGCGAGAACCGGGTGGTTCGATGCGGTTGCAGATCGGGAGAATTTTCCCGAATCGGCCGCGAGCTGCGCCAGGTCCAGGTTTAATGAATCGCACAATTCTTTCATCCAACCGGATGTGGCAACACTGCGCGAGGTGGTTATATGTCCGCTGATGATCAGTTTGTCCATCGCGCGCGTCAGGGCAACATAAAGCAAACGTCCCGACTCGGCTTTATTTTGGTCATCATCCAGTTGTTTCGCCAGGCTGTAGATCATCGGCGGGGGATCAAGCTTGGCGGCCAGCCCTGTTTCGGGAAGCAGATACAATGATCTGCTCTTACCGGGTGTTTTACGCGAGGCATCCGCCAGGACCAAAACCGGAAACTCCAGGCCCTTTGATTTGTGAATGGTCATCAGGCGCACCGCGCCCTGCGCATCCGCCGGGGCTTCCCCTTCACGTGCGCCCGCATCGTTGAGCGTGGAAAGGTATTCGAGGAAGTCGCGCACGTTGACATACCCGCTCGACTGGGCATCGGAGATCAGCTTGTCGAGATTGCGCCACAATCGTCCATTGGAACCCCGCTCTTCATCAACGGCAAGGATGGCGCGATAATCCACCGCATCCACCAGGGATTTAAGCAGGTCCGCAACCGGTTCACGATCCACCCGGGGAATCAATACCCGCATGATCTCCGCAGCGCGTTTTGCCCTGCCCTGGTCTTCTGGATCCAGGCAGGAAATATCGCCCTGCAGCGCGGCCCAGTATGGTATCTGCTGCTCCTGCTGGAATCGCAGCTGGTACAAAGCTGAATCGCTCAGCCCGAATGCGGGTGAACGCAGCAAGCCTGCCACGGCCAGATCATCGGCCGGGTCTGCCAGGGCGCGCAATAAATTGAGCACATCGCGGATCTCGGGCCGGTCATAAAACCCGCGTCCTGATACAGTGACGAATGGAATGCCCATCTCTTCGAAGGCGTCTTCATAAAACACATAACCGGTTGAGGCGCGGAACAGCAGCGCAACATCATCCCATGTCCGGATCTGTTTTTCCTCTTTGAGATCGAGCAGCCGTTGAGCCAGGGCACGGGCGGCAACCGGGCGCGTTTCATCAGCATCGGTCCCTGCGCCAAAGATGAACTCAATATGCGGGCTGGAGATATATTCGGGCTGGGTCTTACGCTCCGCTTTCAGCGGTGTAAACGGGACAAAATACGGGCGGGCGGGGTCTTCGCTGACCCCCATAACCGCCGCGAGCAGATCGCCTGCCGCTTCAAGCAATGGTCCATGCGCGCGATAGGTCTGGTCCAGGTTCTGCACCATGCCGCCTTTTTGGCGGGTCTGCACCTGCACATCACGAAAGACGGTCACATCAGCGCGGCGAAAACGATAAATGCTCTGCCGCGCATCGCCCACCACGAACAGCCGCCCCGGTTCCCCCGCCAGCGATTCGACGATCTCACGCTGGCGAGGATTGGTATCTTGAAATTCATCCACCAGCAGGGCCTGAATTTCATTCCTCCAATAGGACCGGATGTCTTCGCGCTTCAACAAACGGACAGCGCCGTATTCCAGGTCATCAAAGTCCAGTGCCTGGCGCAGGGTTAATTCAGCTTGATACAACCTGTTGACATGTTCGCTGGCCGTCTTGATCAGCGGCAGGATTGCTTTGAATTGGGTCTCAGATTCTGCACTTGGGGCCACATCCTTTGCGGTTTTGCCCCCGATCAACGGATTCAATAATTCATCATAGGCTTCCTGTAACCCGGCAACCATGCCCTTCGCACTGCTGGTTTTTTTGCCGGGTCTCAGATCAAGCTTCTCGCGGCGTACTTTAAAAAGGCAGCCCGCGCAGGCAACCAAGTCACCATTTTTCAAAGCAGATTCTGCCTGACCCCATAACGCCAATAATTCCGTGACCTGCCCGGCAAGTTTCTCGCCCGCGTCATCGAGCAATTGATTTTTATTGAACATCCGCAGGCCGCTGATCGCATCTGCAAAAACGGGCAGGTTCAATCTTTCTCCGATAAATTCGGAAACGACCAAATCATATTTATTGATATCTGCCAGGATCTCCTGTGCCTCGAGCCTGCGGGCCAGCAGTTCTGTCAGCAATTCCTGCACACCGGCTGTCCCCAGCACCTGAAAGAGAAGATTGTATTCAGTCAGGGTCACCAACTGTACAAGGGCTTCCTCCACCGCCTGTTTTTTCAAGGTCGCGGCAAGGCCTTCATCCACCACCTCGAAGCGCGGATCGATCGCCGCCTCTGCAGGATGCGAGCGCAGGATCTCCGTGCATAAACTGTGAATGGTACCGATGCGGGCCGAGTCCATTTGATTGCTGAGCGCGGACCAGTATTCACGTTCATACCCTGCTTCAGCCTGATTCACCAGGTTATTGAGCGCGCCGCGCAAGCGGGAACGCATTTCGCGCGCCGCTTTTTCGGTGAAGGTGACGGCCGCCACCCTGCGCGGGATCAGTCCGTCCGCCAGCAGGGAGACATAGCGCGCCACCAAGGTACGCGTCTTGCCGCTGCCCGCACCCGCGGTGACGATGACATCCCGTCCGCGTTCCAGCGCACAGGCGGCCTGGTCTTTTGTCAACCCAAACGAATTCACCGCCCGTTGTGTTCTTGTTTCGGTCATTACCAGCCTCCCTTTTCATAGCGCCAGCACCACTGCACAGCCGGGCAATAATCCGGACATCCGCCTTTGGGCGCGGCGGGGGAAAACCTGCCTGCTCGGATGCCGGTGACGATATTCCCCAGGTGGGCTTTGACCGTTTCAATGGCGCCCTCAACACCTGTCCCGTGTTCGGCAGCAAATCCCTCCAACTTCAAGGCCCCCGCTTTGGCGGCATTGATCGCCCAGTACAGGCCGTCGACCGGCTCGCCAAGCTGCAACGCGTCGCGCGCGGCAAGCGCGTAAATGGGCAGTTGTAATCTGTTGCCGGCAACCAGTTCTTTTTTATCAAGATGTCCGCTGCCTGTTTTGTAATCGATCACCCGCAGGCCGCCGTCCTCGTTTTTATCAATGCGATCGATGACACCGTGCAGACGGATCTTTTCATCATTGAGTTGAATTTCCAGCGGCGGGGCATCTTTAAACCCAAACTTTTGTTCAAATGCGACGGGCATCCAGCCCGCTGAGACGACCGCCAGCTCTTCGATCGTAACCTCGAGCGTGTTCAGGAATTGACCCTGTTCCAGTTCCCATAACTCGGATGGACGAAAGCCATACACCTGGGGCGCGCTGGCGAATATTTTTTTAGCTTCTTTGGAAAGTTGCTTCAGTACCGATTCCACATCGGCCGGGTTTTCCGCGTTCTTATAGGTCTCTTCGAGGATCTTATGCAGGATCGAACCAACCTGCCTTACATCCAGACCGAGCGCAGGCAGTTCGACCGCTTCCAGCCCAAGCGCCTTGCTGACGTAAAACATCTGCGGGCAGGCAACATAGGATTCAAGCCGCGAAGCCGACCACACTTTGTCAGGCGCATAGCGCACGGCCAGAGCATCCTTCAGGTCGGGCACACCGCCTTCGTATTTTCCCTGAGCCTGCCTTGCCCGGCGTGCCCGCATCACATGACCGGCATGCTGCAAGTCCTGCCAACGATCATCCAGGGCGGTATAGGCTTTGGGCGGCTCCTGACGGCGCACGGACTGGAACAAGACCTCCTGCGAAGAGGCAGCATCTGCCAGCTGGCGCGGATCATCAGGACGCAGCTTTTTGATCGCTTCCCTGGAAAACAATTGTTCAACAGCATTCCAGAACGGGGAAGGCTCCCAATTCTCGCCATCTTCGGAGAGATAGGGGCGTGTGATCAACAAGCGCGCATCAGCACGGGTAACCGCCTGATAAAAAAGGCTGGCCTGATCGCGTTCCAAACGCGACTCAAGCCCAAGCGCGGCACGCAGATCCTCGGTCAGGAAGGGGTCGGGGCGCTCAACGGCAGGGAAAATTCCTTCAGAGAAACCCAGCAGGGCAACGGCTTGATAGCGCAAGCCGCGCGCCTCAGGCATGGTTCCGACCAACAGTGAACCGCCTTTAACTTCAGGGTCGCTGAGAGCAGCCCCCTCCAACGTACTTTGCAGGTCTGAGATGAAACGGGCAAAATCAACCGTGCGCGCGCCTGCAACCGATTCACTCACTACCTGGGCACGCAGCGCATCGCGGTAGGCTTCACAGGCGGGTTCATCACGTCCGCTGTCCGCGTTTTCATAAAACTTAATTTCATCGAGCAGGTCTTCAAGCCAGCGTACCCATTCGGTCTGGGTCTGCGCCCGGTCAGGCGGGGTCAAGCGGGTGAAGAAAGGATCGAGTTTTTCGCGAAGCGCAAGTGCATCCGCTCCGCGCGGCAGATCCACCAGGGACCGTTCATCATCCAGGTCATGCTGTGCCTGGGTTTTTTCGGGAATGAGCCGTTCCCAGGCTTCATTCCACTGCGCCCGGCCCTCCAGGATCAGGGTCATGCGACTGACCTTTTCCAGCAGATCAATGGTCTGATCGTCAAATGAAAAGAAAAAATAGGGCGAGCGCAGAGTCTTGAACAATGACCCTGTGCGAAAATTTTGCACAGGCAGGGCCAGCAGACCTGTCAGCGCGGCAATCGCGGGCGACAGGGTAAGCGGCTCACCGCGCGTGAAGTGCACGGGAATCCCAAATTCACGCGCTGCGCTGAGCAGCACAGGACGATAGACATCCGGGTTGGGGATGAAGATCGCGCATTCCGCCAGGGGAATTTCATTTCGCACCACAAGGGCTTTGATCCAGCGCAATGACTCGCGCGCTTCATCGGCCGGCGACCGCAGTGCCAGCATGAAGGTATGATCCGGTTCCTTGACCTTGCCTGCCCCTGATTCAAAAACATGCTCTTCGATATGAAGCGCATCAGGCGGCAGGGACGGCTGGCGTGAAGTCGAAGTGAGCTCAGGCGAAAGCTCCTGACGAAATACTCCGAGGGTTCTCATGAATCTACGGTGCGCCGGGCGGGGTGAATCAGCCACGCCTTCCAGGGTGACCAGAACCTGACCCTGATCTGCAAGTAGTTTTAATATCCGCAACTGCGTGGGGATGAAGGAATCAAATCCGTCCACGACCAGCAGTTGAATGGCTCCATCCATAAGCGCAGGGTCTGCCTCGAGCGCGGCAACCGCGAGCCAGCTCAAGCCTTCCCAGTCCGCCCATCCCAAAGTCTTTAATATGGCTTGATATGCCGCGTACAACTGTGCCAGTTCCTGCCGGGCAGGCGGCGCGTGTTTCGCGTGTTCGATAAAGTCTTCGGGATAGATCAGGGCGCGTTTAAGCTCGGCAAATGAATCGCGCAGCACCTGTAGAAATCCCGGCATGGTGCGCAGGGGCGCGTAATGAACAAGGTCCACACTGTCCACCGCTTCCTGTAATACGCGATGCAGCAGCGCATTGGAGGCCACCGGCACATAGTTTCCGGCCCGTTCCAGGATCAACCGATACAGATCACTGAATGTCCCGACATACCCGCCGAGCGCCCCACCGCTTTGCGACAGACGCCTGCGAAAGTAGGAAGCCTGCAAGCGGTCCGGCAATACAACCCGCACCTGTGACAGTGGATATTCCTTCAACACACTTCGGATCTGTTCAATACAGTATTCTGTTTTCCCTGCTGCGGGCGGCGAGATCATAAGACGGGTTGGCATTGGTTTCCCTCACAAGATCGATCTGAATGAATAGAGTATAGCAGGT
>CAYLOW010000145.1:0-10286 GCA_964385315.1 uncultured Anaerolinea sp. | reverse complement strand
GAACCCGGTTCCCGCGGTTTCTAATCTGATCGTCAAAATAGTATCAAGAGCGGCACCAGCCTTATAACTGGTGCCGCTCTCTCCTCATGACTTATTACCCCCTCTATTTGGCTCAGGCTTGCGAGTACATTGCAGGTACGGTATCATTCCACTCATGGTCTTATATCTGGCTTTAAGCATCGCTTTCCTTATACCGTTATTTTTCCTTTATTTTATTCGGAAAGGAGACTTGTACGGTACAGGCAAATTCCATATTAATATAATTACCATTCTCTGGGGGTTCATTGCATATTTACTGGCAGCGAGAATAAACCCTGCCATGGTTAGTTCCGGTTTTGCAACCCATGATCAGGTCGTCCGCATAACTGCCCCTTTCATCGAAGAAATCCTGAAGATCCTGATATTGATCTATCTTGTACAGCGGGCCGACTTTAATTATGTTGTGGATGGCGCGATTTATGGTTTCGGGGCAGGGATTGGATTCGCGATCATTGAAAATTATGAATATATTATGGGGCACTCTGCAATTGCCCTAACCGTTGCGATTACCCGTGTATTATCCACCAATCTTGTTCACGCCACTGGGACCGGGTTAATTGGGACAGCGCTCGCGTTTCGCCGTGGAGACAACTCCTGGCTGGGCTGGTTTGCTGTATTGTTTGGCTTTATTTTTTCGATCGCTTTTCATATGGCATTTAATACCATGGTAAGTTCAGGAACGATTCTGGCCTTTGCGATCATTTTTGGCTTCACAGGCATGGGCCTGATCTGGGCTGCGATCAAGCGCGGTCTGATCATTCAAAAAGGCTGGGTTGGCGAAAAACTTGGCATGGGAGATCGCGTTACCAAAAGTGAAGCAAAGGTTGTTCGCAATATAGAAGGGTTACGTGAAGTACTTGCTCCGATCGAAAAACAGTTTGGCCCGGCAAAGGTTTCCATCGTTGAAGAAATTATCCGAAAACAGGCTGAAATTGGTATCAAAAGAAAACTGCTTGAGGCAACCCCCAGCGAAAGTAAGCGGCATGAGATCGAGAAAATCATCGACTCACTTGGCAGGGAAATGGAGATCTTGCGCAAGCAGGCAGGAACTTATTGTATGATGTTTGTGAGGACGGTCTATCTCGAGCAGGATATAAAGGTCTGGGATACGATCAATTCCCGCATTAATGAGGCGGGCACCGGTAAAAAAGGCGGCGGGTTGTACGATCGTGTTAACCAACGAATAAAACCACCATAACAAAAAGGGACTTCAATTGAATAAATTTTCTCAAATCCGGGTGTTTCGTTCTTTAAAAAGCCAAGCGCTTAAGGGTATATCAATTCCGGCTACGCATATTTACGGAATTTTTTGTGCAGTATAATCATGTAAATCAGCCGGATTACAACATTACAAGCTACTTTGTTTTGCAGCAGCTGGAACCCAAAAGTATAATTATGAATATGCTTGAAACACGGTTAAACATTGCCGCATTTCCAGAGGCTTAAATAATATCTGCAAAGGAGAACCAAATGAATAAAAAACAATTCCTAGTATTAAGTCTAGTAATAATCGTTGGTCTGATTTTGGCAGCGTGCGGTGGAGCAGCCAGCACAGCCCCGGCGCCAAAACCAACTGTCGCAGCACCGGCAGCAGCTCCCTCCAAAACAAGCGGGGAGACCGCATCCATCGACCTTGTACTTGATCCTGCCAATGAAACCGGAGCAAAGGCCCTGGTAGTTGCCGGGCACATGTACGAAGGTTTGGTAAGTTTAAAGGATGGCGCTTCGGTCGGTGTCCTTGCCCAATCCTATACTGTATCTGATGATGGGCTGGACTATATTTTTAACCTGCGCCCCGGCGTAACTTTCCATGATGGATCTGCATTAAATGCGGATGTGATCATTGCGAACTTTGACCGTTGGTTTGACCCAAACAATCCCAACCGTGGATCGGGTTCTTATGCCGCATGGGCAAAGAACTTTGGCGGGTTCAAAGGTGAAGTTGGCGAAGGCGGAAAAGCCAAGTCCATTTATGATGGCATTGAAAAAGTGGATAACCTGACAGTGCTTGTTCACTTAAATACACAGGATTTTGATTTCCTGACCAAATTATCTGACCCGGCTTTTTCGATCGTCAGCACAAAAGCCTTTAACAGCGGTGATGGCGGCACCGGCGCGTACAAATTTGGTTCGCTTAGCGGCTCAACTGCGACCCTTGAACCATTTGCAGGCTATTGGGAAGCGACTGCGGTTCAGACCAAAAGTGTTCAACTCCCCATTAAATAGCAGGAGTTAACTCCAAAAAGAGTCAATCAATAAGGGCTGCTCCAACTCAAGGGGCAGCCCTATTTTATTTGTTTTATACCGTAGGTTTTATCGCCCGCGCAGGAAAGAAATGAATATGCCAAATGCGCCGATAAACCCGAAACCAAAGATCAACAAGCCAACAGGAATACGATTGGCTGCGGATATCTCATCAACAAATGTAGCAATGACCAACGGAGCTGGGGCAGTAAAGGTTGGCATTCTACCGGGAGCAACCGGAGTAACAAATGCCGCGATCAATGTGGGATTGATATCAACAACGGGCGTAGATGCCTGGGTGGGCGTTGGGGGAGATGCCAATTTGGGCAAGTCTCCGTTCTTTATAATTTTGACATAAGGGGCATAAACCCAGGCAATGGAATCAGGAACACCCGGATAATAGATCTGCACCCAATTCCCATCCTCAGAAAGTCCATACGCGGGCATTTCCTGCCCGGCAATTACCACCCCAATCCGCGGATATAAATAGGAACTTGGACCCGAGTAAACATCTTCCTGCGGCCGGTCTAGATAAACTGCAACTACCACCCCCTGCGGTGTGCCTGTCACTGTTGGAATGGACCCTGTTGGTTGTTGGGCAAATACAGATGGCCGAAATGGTATCGGAAATGCCAGTGCCATTCCACCAAACATAACCAGAAAACCTGCAATAAATCCTATCTTCCGGGAAAATCTCATTTACTTAACGCCGTAAAAATAAGGAAAGCAGGAATCCAATAATTCCCAGGGCGACAAGGGCCAGAATAATCACAGCAACTGGAACCGCGCCTTGTGCTTCAGGAGCGGTTCCCACAATATAAGTCGGGACATTAAGCGATGGCGGTGGCGTAAAAGTAGGCAGGCGCGTATTGGTCGGCAAGATATTAAACTGAGCAGCAAGAGTTGGGTCAATGGTGGATGTCGCAGGTGGAACCGGCGTCGGGGGCGGATCCACGATCCGCAGTGTACCCGGTGAAACCTGAACAAGCGGCGAGTATACCCAGCCAATGTTATTTGGCGCTCCCGCATACTCGATCTGAATCCAATCTCCCCCGGATGACCTGCCAAGGGCGGGGGCGGTACTACCGGCAGGTAATGTGCCAACTATGGGGTAAATGGACGAACTCGGTCCCATACGTACATTAATCTGTGGTTCTTCGGTAATGACAGTAATATACATCCCTGCATCGGGGACAGATGGGGTTGCAGCCTGTAAAGCACGTACCACCATCGTCGAGTTGGATTCTAAAAATATGCCGAGGGAAAACACGGCAAATATCAGGATGGAAATGCTGGGGGGAAACCAAATTCGCTTCATTTCGTAAGTCACTCTTAAGGAGAATCGCAAAGGCGATTATAATCTAATTCATGGACCGAAAGATTTTTCATGGAAATATCATCCCTGCAGACATCGCACAAGCCCTGCTTGGCGAATTTAATCAAGGCAACTTGCGCGCGCAAATACTTGGAGCGCGTGACAAAATGGTCGTCCAAATTGGAACGAGGCCAGGATCCATGTCTGGCGGCCAAACCGCAGTAACAGTTACCATTCAAAAATGGGAAGACGGTATTATGGTGGAATTGGGAGAGCAGGCATGGCTGGGTGTGGCGGCCAGTTTAGGCATGAGTGCTCTGACCGCAATTCGCAACCCATTTAACCTGCTGGGACGATTGGATGACATTGCCCAGGATATCGAAAACCTGCAGATCAGTGAACGCATCTGGCTGGTGATTGCCCAGTCAGCGCATGCGGTCGGGGTTTCCACAGAGCTTTCAGAGCGGTTGAAAAGGGTGACCTGTGATTTCTGTAAAACAGCCAATCCGGTCGGGGAACCTTCCTGTATCGCCTGCGGCGCTCCACTGGGTAATATGCAACCCAATACCTGCCGTAACTGCGGCTATATTTTCCAGCCTGGCGATAAAAAATGTAATAATTGCAACCAACCTCTTTTTCAACCCAAATGAACCTTCAGGAACTTGAAACCCGTCTGCAATCCCTTATCGAAGTGGATCTGCTAAAATTTTTACCCGGAAAAAAAGTGGAGGATGTGATCGTCCAAAAACTGGCAGCAGCGATCCATCTCAATACCAGAGTACAGGAAGATGGTTCTGTCATTCCGCCAAATATGTATACGTTGGCCATGAATCCCCAGGAATCGGAAAAATGGCAGGACCAGCAATTAATCACAATATTATTAAAATCAATTAACACAGTAACTCAGGAAGCGGGATTTCGGATTACAATATCCCCAACAATTACCATAACAACAGACCCGAACCTACCTTTAAATGATGCCGTTATCACGGCATCGCATTGGAATGAACCCATGGCTGAAACAAATGCATCTCCACTTAATACCACCGGAAGTCTTGAAGATCAAAGTAAAATGCCTGAAAATGCCTTTCTGATCGTGGAGGGTGTTAAGGTATTTCCACTGTCACTTCCAGTGATTAATATTGGACGCAGATTGGATAACCAATTGGTAATTGATGACCCGCGTGTCTCGCGCAATCATGCGCAGTTACGTGCAATAAAAGGCAGGTTTGTTGTGTTCGACCTGAATTCAACCGGGGGTACCTTTGTTAATGGGCAACAAGCCAGCCAAACCGTGCTTTATCCAGGCGACGTAATTTCATTGGCAGGGGTGGCGCTCATTTTTGGACAGGATAACCCGCCTCTCCCCCCGGAATCGAAAGATGCGCCGTCCCAATCAAATATTACATTAGACAGGCCAACCGTCGTTTTTCTTGAACAGCCCACGGCAAAAATGAAGAAAAAATGAGCGGCGCAATTATTCTGGCCCTGCGGCTAATCATGGCAATAGCCTTGTATGGCTTCCTTGGTTGGACATTATTGGTTTTATGGCGGGAAATACGCAGACAGGGAAACAATCTTGCCAGCCGACCAATTCCAAGTATTAACCTTACCATTATTAATGCCCAGGATACATCCAGCACAAAAATTTTTTCCCAGCCAAGTATCACGATTGGGCGCGACCCAAATAGTGCCATCCCGCTGATTGACAACCTGGCTTCCACCCATCATGCTCAATTAACCTATCATCACAACCAGTGGTGGCTTGAAGACCTTTCCTCGACAAACGGAACGACCCTCAATCAAATTTCCATTACCATGCCCACGGTTCTGGCCGTCGGTGATGAAATCCAATGCGGCGCCACACGGCTGATCGTAAATCTGCCGGCAAACGTCCCTGTTTCGCCCACCCTAAGATTGGAGAAAAAATTATGACGGAAAAAGTTTCCATCGCGATAATTGGTGGTTCCGGGCTGTATCAAATGGCTGGCCTGCAGGATTCTAAGGAATACAACCTGGAGACTCCGTTCGGGAACCCCAGCGCCCCGATCGTCGTCGGCACATTGGAAAATACGCGTGTGGCGTTTCTCGCGCGGCATGGACACGGGCATCACCTCTCACCGGGCGAAGTGCCATATCGGGCTAATATTTACGCCCTTAAATCACTCGGCGTGGAGCGTGTCATCAGCATCAGTGCCTGCGGTTCGCTGCGGGAAGATTACGCGCCTGGGGACATTGTCATACCGGAAAATATCTTTGACAATACCAAAAACCGTACCCGCTCCTTCTTCGGTGAAGGAATGGTTGCCCACATCGGTGTAGCCAATCCATTTTGTGAGGAACTTTCCAACATGGTGGCAGATGCAGTACATGCAACCGGGGCTGTCACACATCGTGGCGGCTCATTTATCGTGATCGAAGGCCCGCGTTTTTCCACAAAGGCCGAATCGCAGGCATTCCGTTCCTGGGGGATGTCCATAATCGGTATGACAGCCGCTCCAGAGGCTTTTCTAGCACGCGAGGCTGAGATGTGTTATGCGACCATGGCACACGTCACTGATTATGATGTATGGCACGAAAGTGAGTCTCCTGTAACCGTAGAGATGGTCATCCAAACCCTAAACAAAAACACGCAAAAAGCACAGGAAGCGATCCGCAATCTGGTACGCGAATTAAAATATAATCGCGGCTGCGATTGTGAACAGGCACTTTCAACTGCGCTAATCACAGACCCTAAAGTAATCCCCATTGATACGCGAAATAAACTTAAATTATTGGTTGGAAAATATCTAAAATAAACGCGCTTAATAAATCCAAATGACGGTCACCTTTTCCAATCAGAGAAGTGGCCGTTACATTTAAATCCAGAAATGATGTACCATTGAAGCATGTATGATAAAACCCAGAGCCTCCTTTTACGTTGGGCGGCTTTCTTCCTATTTATTCAATCCACAATCCTTACATTGTCACCAGCCGTTCGGGAGCGGACATGGGATGTAAATTATAGATTTTCACATTGGATCGGCTTTTTTGCCTGGGTCATATTAACCAATCTGGCTCATCATGCAACGGTTAGGTTCCTGCCGGAGCGCGACCCCTACCTCCTGCCCGCAGCCGCATTGCTAAGTGGTTGGGGCACAATTACGATCTGGCGGTTGAATGAAGGATTTGGCCTACGCCAAACGATCTGGTTTGGTGTGAGTATTTTCATTTTCATTCTCGCTTTGTACATCCAGAAAAAAATATTCCCATTTTTAAAACGCTATAAATATTTACTCCTCACCGGCGGTTTGCTGATCACTGCACTTACGCTCCTCCTCGGTACCAATCCGCTGGGAATTGGACCACGCTTGTGGCTTGGGTGCTGCGGCATATACTTTCAACCCTCTGAACCGCTCAAATTGCTTTTGGTCATTTATCTGTCTGCCTATCTAGCGGACCGGATTAATTTTCGTCTTACCTCGCTACCCTTACTGATACCGACTTTTGTTGTCACCGGACTCGCGCTATTACTGTTGCTTGTTCAACGTGATCTTGGTACGGCTTCAATTTTTATATGTATTTTCACCATAACCATTTTTATCTATTCCGGTAAACGGCGCGTATTATTGATCGCAATCCTCTTTTTGACAGCATCCCTGGTCCTTGGATATTTTTCCATTGACCTCATTCGTGTCCGCGTGGAAGGCTGGCTTAATCCATGGGCTGATCCTTCCGGCAATTCCTACCAAATCGTGCAATCTCTCCTTGCAGTTGCAAATGGAGGAATTCTCGGACGTGGTATTGGGATCGGAAGCCCTCTTCTTGTGCCAGTGGCAATCTCGGATTTTATTTTTGCAGCAATTGCGGAGGAAACTGGACTAGTCGGGACAATGGGTTTAATTGCCCTCATATGGCTGATCCTTGCCAGAGGAATGATCACCTCTCTACACGCAATGGACCGATTTCGCCGCTACCTGGCGGCAGGAATTGTTGCTTACCTTGGCGTCCAAAGCCTGTTGATTATCGGTGGAAATTTACGGCTTTTGCCCCTCACAGGCGTGACCCTGCCCTTTGTTTCCTACGGGGGCTCATCGTTATTAACATCTTATATCGCTTTGTTTCTCCTGCTTGCCATCAGCAACCTTGAAGACAACGAACCCGCCTCATTACAGGATTCAAAACCTTATGTGATCCTGACCGGGTTACTCGCCTTGGGGTTGGCGGCTGTCGCGTTGACAAGTTCGTGGTGGGCTATCGTTCGCGCACCAGACTTACTAAACCGTACTGACAATCCCCGCCGCTCGATCGCTGATCGCTTTGTGCCGCGCGGTAAATTGCTGGATAGGAACAACCAGCCAATCAACACCACCGAGGGTAGCAGCGGTTCATATGAGCGCATTTATCTTTACCCGGACCTCGCCCCAGTAACCGGCTACACAAATTCCGTGTATGGACAAGCTGGATTGGAAGCATCTTTGGATGCTTACCTTCGGGGATTACAGGGAAACCCAGCCAGCCTCATTTGGTGGGATCACCTGTTGTACGGCACCCCCCCGCCCGGGTTGGATGTACGCTTAAGTTTAAGCCTTGTTTTACAATCCAAAGCTGATCAACTCTTAGGGGGGCACGCAGGCGGGATCGTCTTGATGAATGCAGAAACGGGTGAAATTCTCGCCATGGCATCTCATCCGACTTATGATCCGTCAAAATTAAGCGAAGAAGGCGAATTACTATTGCAAAATCCCTATTCCCCTTTGGTAAATCGGGACACACAGGGCTTGTACCCAATTGGCACTTCCACTTTGCCGCTTATTCGTGCAGAATTTGGGGAAGCACAGCCAACTGATTCAGAACTGAGTATTTTTTATCAACAGCTTGGCTTTTTTCAAGCACCCGCAATAAACATGCCCGTAGCCTTTGATCCTACACCTGTTTCAATACAGGATTTGAGAGTAAGCCCATTACAGATGAGCCTTGCCGGTGCATTATTATGTCACAACGGCGTTATACCGGCGCCACGCATTGCAACAGCAGTTAATACCCTCGAACAAGGGTGGGTCGTATTGTCTGCAGAGGGAAGACCCGTTGAGGTCTCTCAACCCGAAGCTGTGAAAGGCGCCTCCGCAGCATTTATCGTGGATGGTAAATCATACTGGAGCCATGTTGGCCAGGCAAGTCTGGATGACAACATTACCACCTGGTTAATTGCCGGCACCCTGCCTGATTGGAAAGGCACCCCCCTTGTGTTGGTTGTTACATTGGAAGAAGACAATACTTATCTCGCCCAATATATAAGGGATTCCATATTTGACTCAGCTTTAAATCAATAGCTCAAAAAGGCCGGGGTCAACCCCGGCCTTTTTGAGCTATTATGAATTTTGGTGAATTACGAACCCTGATCGTTGTCTTTTGCCGAATAACCAGGGCCGGACTTGAAGAAATCCGTGTTGACTTTGATGGCTGGGGTAAGATCAACGGTTTCACCAGCCGCCAGCTGCCTGGTGTTTTCAAGTAAAACCTGTTTGCCATGATGATTCGTACCGGTATAACGTCCTGTTAACCCTTTCATGTTCAAATATTCCCCGCCTTTGGCGGTATATTGGGAGGGAACCTCATCTTCCGGGAAGATCGCTGAAAATGGACACTCCGGCACACACGCGCCGCAATCGATACAAGTGTCGGGGTCAATATACATCATGGACCAGCCTTCTGCAGGCTGACCGGGGACGATACACTCCACAGGGCATACTTCAATACAACCTCTATCACGAACACATAAACTTGTAATCACGTGGGTCATGGTTTTCTCCTTGTGAATATATCTGCGGGACTCGAAGGATCAAAAAAAGACAGGATATTGCTCTCCTGTCTTTAATGTCCTTACTTTGCTGAATACCGTGCGGCAACCGCATCCCAATTGACAACACTCCACCAGGCGCTGATATATTCGGGTCGGCGATTTTGATACTTGAGGTAATAGGCATGTTCCCAAACATCCAGGGTCAGGATCGGGGTAAGTCCATCAGAAAGAGGATTATCCTGATTGGCAGTTGAAACGATCGCAAGCCCGCTGCCTTTCTTTACAAGCCAGGCCCAGCCAGAGCCAAAGCGGGTGGTGGCGGCTTTTTCAAACTCAGCCTTGAATGAATCAAAGGAAGTGAATGATGCGTCGATTGCCTTTGCTAATTCGTTTTTAGGGGCACCACCCGCCTTGGGCGCCATAAATTCCCAGAATAGATTATGGTTATATGTACCGCCACCATGATTACGGATGGCCGTACGTACACCTTCAGGCACATCATTTAAATTGCTGAGCATGGATTCAATTGATTTACCGGCAAGTTCAGGGGTCTTTTCCACTGCGGCGTTTAAATTTGTGACATAGGTATTGTGATGCTTGCTGTGATGAATTTCCATAGTGCGCGCATCAATATGCGGCTCCAAAGCGTCATACGCATAAGCGAGTTTGGGAAGTTCGAAAGCCATGATATTATCTCCTTGAAAGATATTGAATATTATTTATTATGACATTATTCTACTCCCAACAGGAAATACCCGCAAGAATTTGGACAATTTTCATATAAATATCATACAATTCAAAGGGACTTTAAGAGCTGATTTGCCATGTCTGATAAAAAGGATATAAACAGCGGGTGACTAATCCCCACGCATGAATGCGGGGGCTTCTAAGGCAGAGCCTAGGCTA
>CAYLOW010000144.1:0-10331 GCA_964385315.1 uncultured Anaerolinea sp. | reverse complement strand
TAACCGCCAGTCGCAGTTTTCAGCCCGACCCGTTGATGGTGGCGCTGATCGTACTTTTCTGGTGGGCGGTATCCAAATGGGCAGACCAGCCGGGTTCCTACAAATGGGCGGTCTTCGCGGGGCTGATCGGCGGCTTTGCCATTTATGTAAAATTTGTCGCGGCCTTTTTTGTGATCGGCGGCGGGCTCGGGGCAGTCCTCCGGCGTGATTCCCTGCTCGAATTGATCCGCAGACCGCAGGTTTATCTCATGGCTATTTTTGGGGTCCTGCCCGGGGCGGCCTATGTAATTTACGGGGTGTGGATCGCGGGCTTCCTCGGCCAGCAGTTTGGCGGGCGGTTCATCCCCTCCTATTTTCTCAGCCCGTCCTATTACATCGGCTGGATCGGGATGTTGAACATCGTGATTGGCGGAACGGCGCTGACACTGTCTTTAATGGGATTGTTCTTTTTCGAAAAGGAAGGCCGGCGCTTTGCCCTCGGGCTGTGGGCTGCCTATGCTTTCTTTGGTCTTTACTTCAACTATCACATTGCCTCTCATGATTATTACAGCCTGCCGTTGATCCCGATCGCGGCCCTGTCCCTCGCGCCGCTGGCAGACTGGTTCCTGGCGCAGCTGGCCAAACTCACTACTGCGCGCCTTGCGCGGATCGCGGCTGTCAGCCTGCTGCTGTTCGGACTGCTTGTAACCCTTTGGGATAACCGTGCCGAAATGAAACGCATCGACTACCGCCCCGAAGCAAAGATGTGGGCTGAGATCAGCGAAAAAATAGACGGCCGGAATTCTGTGGGGTTGACCCAGGATTACGGCTCGCGCCTCGCATACTGGGGCTGGAAGGACCTCACTTCCTGGCCGACCTACGGCGACCTGGTCTATCATGATGACCTGCGCGGCGCACAGAACAACTTTGAACAGCAATTTAAATCGATCGCCTCGAAGAAGGAATTATTTTTGATAACAGACTTCGAGCAGCTGAACCGTCAACCGGCTTTGAAGGAAAAATTAGCGGGGTATCCCATCTTTGCCGAAGGCGGCGGTTACAGGATCTATGACCTGACTTCAACGGATCTGCAATAAATGACCAGGACACCCTCAAAACTTTTTACCTATGTACTCTGGCTCACTGCGGCTTTTTCGGGTTTCGCACTGACGATCTACGCCTACCTGGGCATCTTCTCGCGCCACCTCGCGGATGATTACTGCGTAGTGGACTTTATCGATAAAAACTTTTTCAGCGCGTTATGGACCAACTACACAAACGTGTCCGACCGCTTCTCAAATTTCATGTTGATAGTATTCAGCGAAACCCTGGGGGCGCGCAGTGTCGCGGTCCTGCCGGCCCTAATGATCATCCTGTGGGTCATCGGCATCGCCTGGCTGTTATATGAAGCCAGCCGTTTCAACGGACAGGCTTGGGATGCATCCACCATCCTGGCACTGACCAGCCTGCTGGTGTTTTTTGCGCTGCTTCAAGCCCCGAACCGTTTTCAAATTTTATATTGGCGTTCCGCAGCGGCAACCCATTTTGCGCCGCTGGTCTTTATGCCGTACCTGGCCTCGGCTATTTTGTGTTCCATTACCCGGTCGGCAAAAGCCCGCCCCGCCCTGTGGGTGTATCCGCTGATCTTATTTGCAGCCTTCATCGTGGGCGGGTTTTCCGAGCCGGCAGCCATGGTGATGATCTCCCTGCTGGCCCTGGCAATTGTCTCAGCGTGGGTCTGGATGAAACGCCCGACACGCGAAACAGCCCTGTGGCTTTTGTTTTTTTCATTTACCGGGGCGGTGCTGGCGCTGGTCGTGATGGCAATTTCCCCGGCCAACTCCTTCAGGTTGGGCAACGCGGCACCCCCGACCATTCCGGTCCTGATCTCGCGCTCCTTCCGCTATGGATTTGATTTCATCCTGAACTCGTTCAACACGCTCCCGCTGCCGATGTTCTTCACAGCCTTTATGCCTTTCCTTATTTTCTACAATATCCATGCTTCGCCTCTCCCCGCATTGACTCCCTTGCAGCGAAAACAAAGCCTGATCCTGCTGGCAGCCATTCCGGTCCTTTCCTACCTACTGATCGTTGCCAGTTTCCTGCCCAGTGTCTATGGCCAGTCCTTTCCCGTGGAACGCGCACGGTTTACAGGCCAGGTGAGTCTGGTCGCGGGGTTAATGATCGAAGCCGCCTTATCCGGGAGTTTAATTGCCCAGTTCAAAGCGCGCATTGTGGAGACTTTAAATCTTAAATGGGTCTCTGCAATATTGCTGGCGGCCGCCGCCCTGTATCCGCTGCGCGCCGGGTGGATCTCCCTGGCAGATATCCCTGAATATCGCGAGCGTGCCAGGGCCTGGGATATACGCGAGGCCCAGATCTATACATCGCGCGCGCAGGGCGAAACCAACCTGATCGTTTTTCAATTTGACGGGCTGGAGGGCGTGAAGGAACTGGATGTCAACGCGAACCACTGGATCAACCGGTGCGCCGCAAAATATTATCGGGTTGATTCCATCCGCGCCATCACGGACAAATGATCATGAAACAACCCATCCTCGTAACAGGCGCACATCGCAGCGGCACCACCTGGGTCGGCAAAATGCTGGCCACAAGCCGCGGCACAGCCTACATCAGCGAACCGCTTAATGTCCTGCACCGCCGCGGCGTGTACCGCGCAGATGTGAAACACTGGTACCAGTACATCACCGCCGAAAATGAAGCGGATTACCTGCCCGCCTTCCGGGAGCTGCTCAACTTCCGATACCATTTATTTCCGGAACTCGGCTCGCTGCGCTCTCAAAAAGATCTTCTGCGCATGGGGCGTGACCTTTCCATTTTTATGAAAGGCGGGCTGCTGGGTCATCGCGCCCTGCTTAAAGACCCGTTCGCAGTTTTCTCCACGCCCTGGTTCGCGCAAACATTGAACTGCAAGATCGTCGTCACCATCCGCCACCCCGGCGGATTTGCCAGCAGCCTTAAGCGGCTGGATTGGAATTTTGACTTCCGCGACCTGCTCGACCAGCCCATGCTGATGCGTGACCACCTTGAAGCCGACCGGGCGGATATGGAAGCCATGCCGGCCGAAGACGGGGTCGGGCAATCTGCCCTGCTCTGGCGCGTGATTTATCGCACAGTCCATTCAAACCTCAGCCTGTACCCCGACCTCAAAGTTGTGCGCCACGAAGACCTTTCGCTCGACGCTGTTGCGGGGTATAAATCGTTGTATGAGTCGCTCGGCCTGACCTTTGACGAAAAAATCCGCGACACGATCCTCAATTCCAGCAGTTCTGAGAACCCTACCGAATTGTCGAAGAAGAAGGTCCACTCGGTCAAACTGGACAGCCGCGCCAACATGGGCAATTGGAAGAAGCGCCTGACGCCCGAAGAGATCACGCGCATTCGCAAACTGACCGAAGATGTATCACATCTTTTTTACGCCGATCACGAATGGTAACCAACCCTTAATTCACAATGGCCGACTCCCCGCTTGTCTCCATCATCACCCCGTCCTTCAACCAGGCACGCTACCTGGAAGCCACCATCCGCTCGGTGCTGGGGCAGGATTATCCGCGCATCGAATACATCATTGTCGATGGCGGCTCGAACGACGGCAGCGTGGCTGTGATCAAGAAGTATCAGGATAAACTGGTCTGGTGGGTGAGTGAAAAAGACAAGGGGCAGACCGACGCGATCAACAAGGGCTTCAACCGCGCCTCTGGGGAGATCCTCGCGTGGATCAATTCAGACGATACCTACAACCCCGGCGCAGTGGCTGAAGCTGTAAAATATTTGACGGCCCACCCCGATGTTGGCCTGGTCTACGCCGACTGCAATTTTATTGACGAAGAAGACCGGGTTATCGGCAAATTCAACTCGGCGCAGACCGATCTCCGCCGGCTGCGTGAAGGCTACGTTCACATTCCGCAGCAGACCATGTTCTTCCGCGCCAAATACTGGCAGGAACTCGGCCCGCTCGATCCATCCTTTTACTTTGCAATGGATTACGACCTGTGGACCCGCATCGCCGCGCACACTTCAGTCAAGTACCTGGCCGGGAAAACGTGGGCGAACTTCCGCCTGCATACCTCCGGTAAAACCGTCGCAGCCGACGACCGCTGCTGGCCCGAAATGCTCCGTGTCCATTACCGTGACGGCGGTAGCTTCTTTTCCGTGATCGTGGCAAAATATTATTTAAGAAAGATCATCGGCCCCTTATGGAAATGGCGCATTAAAAAATAGCCCCGTGTAAAATTTCATTTCCACCCATTCCCCTATGAATCATCTACTCACCCCTCCCTCCCTCGATGACCTGATCCGCCTGCTGAAGGCGTGGCGTTTCTGGATGCTCGGCGCGCTGCTTGGCGCACTGCTTGGCGCGGCGGTTTATTTCATTGTCCCGCCGCCGTTCCGTGCGAGAGCCACCGTCAACGTGGACTTTAACCTGGAACAGGCCTGGCCGCAGAATACCGACCGCCAGCAGTTCTATTATCTCGAACGCGAGTCGCGCAAACTGGAGGAAATTGCCTGGTCTGACGACATAATGAACCAGGTATCCAATAAATTCTCCATACCCGTCGGGGAGCTGCGCGCGGGCAAGTTACAACTCAGCCAACCCGCCGAAGCCGGCTGGCATTTCTATGCCGACGATGCCAATTCGAAGATCGCAGATGCGCTCGCTTCAACATGGGCTGAAGCTTTCTCGGCCAAAGCGCAGACGGAGATAGAAGCGGGCAATATCAATGAGTTTGTCAAATTGGAAGCCACGCAATCGAAGAATCTCCCGGTAGAACGCCGCACCCCTCTCGGCGGCTATCTGCTCGCCGGGTCCATTGGATTTTTAACCCTCGCCGTTCTTATTGTATTGTTCATAAAACCAAAAAAATTAGATACCGAAGAACGCTGACCTGACAGAACATATCACCGGCGCCTCTCTGTGTCCAAAACCATGAATCAACGACCAACCCTTGATCTAAATAAGTTCTCCCGCATCCTGTGGGGCGCGACCCTGCTCGCTTTGCCTGTCACCAGTTTTCGCTGGTTCCCATTTCTTGACAAAGGCACGCTCGTCCGCCCGCTTTCAATGTATCCGCTGGCGCTGCTTCTGCCGCTGTTGTTGATCCAGGTCTGGCGCGGGAAGACAAAACTCAATTGGGCTGGCGCATTGATCCCGCTGGGGGCGCTGGTTCTGTTCATTTTTGCATCGACCAGTTTCGGGTCAACCATTGTCCCGATCCCGCTGCGCGGGCAAACCTATTCCGGCCGCGCCATCCGCGCGCTGGCGACCCTCTTCATCGGCCTTGCCTTCTTT
This sequence comes from uncultured Anaerolinea sp., assembly GCA_964385315.1. Taxonomy (GTDB): domain Bacteria; phylum Chloroflexota; class Anaerolineae; order Anaerolineales; family Villigracilaceae; genus Villigracilis. The sequence continues at coordinate 5,041 of CAYLOW010000144.1, read as the reverse complement.
ATTACCGCGATATGGATGAACAAGGATGAGAATGATTTTCGGTTCACAGTCCGCTGGTTGTTTGCGGGCTTGGGCCTCGATCTGGCGTGGAGCGGCTTGCAGGCCGTCACATTCTACACGGGCCTGCTTAACAAGGTAACGGTCACTCACTGGCAGCTTGCCTTTTCGATGCGCGAACTTGTCCGCACGAACCGCATCTCAGGGCTGGCCTTTGAACCCGCCTGGCTTGCGGGGCAGTTCGCCACGACCTTTATTCCCTTTTTGTTTGCCGCCGTTTTAACGAATTTTCGCCTCACACGCCTGAAATGGCTAGAGCCTGTTTTACTGGGAGCATCCCTGCTGGTGGTGCTGGCAACCTACTCACGGGGCGGACTGCTGACTACGCTTGCTGCGGCCGGGTTGACCTTTTTATTTTTTGGATTCGACTTTATCCGCTCGGCCTGGATCTGGTTTGTTAACGGCTTTCGCGGGCACATTATCCATATCCTATTTCGCATCGGCGTGATCGCTTTAATTTTCGGTGTGTTTTTCGGCGCATTTCATTTTCTCGGACAGAAAAACTTCTTCCGTCGTTTGTGGGAAACAAGGGCTGAAAATTTAACCGGCTACCTGGTGGCCATCAATGCGGGTTCACGCAGCGCATACTCGGTCGGGGCGTTGTCTGCCTTTGAGGCCAATCCGTTGACCGGCGTGGGGCTTGGCGCAAGTGGATTTTATATTTACCCGAACCTGCCCGATTGGGCATTGACCACCGTGCCTGAAATTGCAGAGCAATTGAGTCCTGACAGTCGTTTGTATCCCAACCCGAAAAATATTTATGTCCGCCTGCTGGCCGAAACAGGGCTGATCGGCTTCATTTTGTTCATCGCATTTCAGTTCCATGTACTGGGAGATATGTTAAACTTGCTGCAGCGCAAAGAAGCCTGGGCACGCTTTGCCGCAGTCGCCGGGGTGTTTGCGTGGCTGGCAATCGCATTCTATAATTTTACGCAGGATTCGCTCACAACACCAAATATCTGGCTAATCCCGGGAATATTGGCGGGGCTTGCCGCGGCATCCGGAGACGCCGCGCTTCAAAACAAGGAAAATATATGATCGTTCTTTCTGTTGGCATGCCGCGCGCGGGTTCGGGCTGGCACTACAATCTTATCCATGATCTGATGAAAACCACGGGCTGTGTGGATGCGCGTGAGATCCGCAAGCGTTACCATTTGCAAAAGATCCTGACCGAAGTCAACTGCAATATTGGCGTGCTTTCGGCGCGGCGGCTTGGCATGGTGCTGATCCCCGGCCTGCTGAATACGTTTGTTATTAAAGCCCACGCCGGACCGTCCCCCACCTCGCGCCTGCTCTCAAGCCTGGGCCTGCTGCGGATCATATACATTTACCGTGACCCACGCGACGCCATGCTGTCTGCGTATGATTTTGGAAAACGCGCGCTCCAGAAGGGACGCCCCAACGCCTTTTCGCACCTGTCTGATTTTGAGAAGAGTGTGAATTTTATAATGGACTATGTCCATATTTGGGAAAAGTGGATGAAGGAGAAGAACGTCTTAATTGCGCGCTATGAGGACCTGTTGACCAACTACGATGCCGAAACCACCCGTCTGGCGGAATACCTCCAATTGGACAGCACCGGGCCTAATGTTCAGGCCGTCATTGATAAATATCGATCCGACGCGGTGGAAGGCCAGCAGGGTCTGCATTTTTTCAAAGGCAAGATCGGGCGCTTCCGTGAATTTTATAATGAAGAACAAAAATCGATCTTAAAAGAAAAACTCGGCGCGTATCTGCTCCGCATGGGCTATGATGAATGAAAGATAATCAGGTTTCCGCCCGTTTAAGTTGCCGTCCGCGCTGTTTTTCATTATCATAGGGAAATTATGCTGCGAACATACGATACACCCTATGTGGCAGACTGGTTTGCCATATCATTACGATGGGTTGTGCTGATCGGCTTGACCGTTTCACTTGGAATCGGGGGCAAGCTGGCGTTATCCGTATCGTGGCCCCTGATCTTTTTGATCTTATGGAATCTGGTAATGACCGCATTAGCGGGCATGAATTTACGCATGCCCTATCATCGCCAGATCGGCATTTTTATTGACATTGTTGTCGCGGGGGGCTTTTTTGAACTACAGGGAGGGTTGCAGGGGCCGGCAGTGTGGGTCGGATTGCTGCCCATTCTGACCAGTTCGATCTATTATGAAATCCTGGGGGCCTTGCTCGTTTCGTTGATGTTTTCCGGCTTGATGACTTTTTCCGGTTTGCAGGCGCAAGGTCAACTGCCGATCGCATTGTTTATTTCCGTCCTGCTTGTTTTATTGAGTCTGGTATTTGGTTTCCTTGGGCAGCGCATGATCCTGCAAACCAGGAATAACCGGAAAATGTGGCAGGATTCTGAAGAAAAGAAGAGCGCCATGCAGGCCGAGCGGATGCGCGCCATTTATGAATTGACCACAACCCTTTCCTCCACGCTGAGTTACAAGCGCGTGCTCGAATCGGCGTTGAATATGAGCGTGGCGGTCTTGAACCCCGACCCTGAGCAGCAGCAGACCGACCCGCTGGTGGGTGCAGTGCTGTTATTTAACAGCGGAAAACTGCGAATCGGCTCCTCACGGCGCCTTACCACTGCTGATCTCCGCGTTACTTTTGATGCCGCGGAAGGCGTACTTAAAACCACATTGGACGAAGGTGAACCGCTCTTCTTCAGGGATGTAGGGTATGACCCGGAACTCGGGCGTGTGGTGGGGCTAAGGACCTGTACTAGCGGATATTGCTTTCCGTTACGCAGCGGTCTTAATGTATATGGAGTATTGTTGTTCGCGCACCCCGAGCCTGAATATTTCACCACTGAACGCCGCGACCTGCTGGATATCATTGGGCGCCAGGCTGTGATCGCGATCCAAAATGCGCGCCTCTACCAGGATCTGGTGGAGGAGAAGGAACGCATGATGGAAGTCCATGAAGAAGCACGCAAGAAACTCGCCCGTGATCTGCACGATGGTCCCACCCAATCTGTGGCGGCAATGGCCATGCGCCTGAATATCATACGACGCATGCTGGCCAAGGATGTGAAAGGCGCGATGGACGAAATTGTTAAATTGGAAGAGTTGGCCCACCGCACCACCAAGGAAATCCGCCACATGCTCTTTACACTGCGCCCGCTGATTCTTGAATCCCAGGGGTTGACCGCGGCAGTGCAATCCATGTCCGACAAGATGATGGAAACCTATAGCCAGAAAGTCACCCTAAACCTGGAAGAACGGGTGATCACCCAGCTGGAAATGGGCAAGCAGGGTGTGATCTTCTATATTATTGAAGAAGCGGTAAACAACGCACGCAAGCACGCCTCTGCTCCCGTGATCGCAATTACATTACGGCTGGTGGAAACCGGGATCGCCCTGCTGGAAATCGCGGATGATGGCAAGGGGTTTGATGTGAAAGCCATGGCAGAATCGTACTATAAACGTGCGAATAGCAGTCTCGGGATGGTGAATTTACGTGAACGCTCCGAACTGGTCAATGGCCTGCTCCAGATCGATTCTGCAGCGGGGAAAGGCACAAAGATCCGGGTTTATATTCCACTGACCGAAGACGCCGCCGACCGCATGCATCATCCGCGCAGCCAGTAAAGAATTCCAGTCAGCGTATTTTAAGGACCGGGGGCTAAAATAAGCTCGCTTTTATATCATATTCAACAAACTGCTCTTCCTTTGTGTTTAAGCCACAAAAATTGAGTTATACTCTTGTCCGCTTATGACAGACCATATCCGCAATTTCTGTATTATTGCCCATGTTGACCATGGCAAATCCACGCTTGCAGACCGCCTGCTTCAATTAACAGGCGCCATCTCTGAGCGTGACATGACCGAGCAGACGCTCGACAGTATGGATCTCGAACGTGAAAAAGGTGTCACGATCAAGTCCTCCGCTGTTCGCATGTTTTACACTTCACTAGAAAACCAAAGATATGAGATGAACCTGATCGACACGCCCGGGCATGTGGATTTCGGTTACGAGGTCAGTCGCGCGCTCAAGGCCTGCGAAGGCGCGATCCTTGTGGTGGATGCGACGCAGGGGATCGAAGCGCAAACATTGGCCAACCTTTATCAGGCACTTGAAGCCGACCTCACAATTGTTCCTGTCATTAACAAAATAGATCTTCCCTCAGCCCGTCCCGCCGAAGTGGCTGAGGACGTAGGATCACTGCTTGGGATTGATCCGGACACGGTTCTGCGCGTCTCCGCCAAGGAAGGCATTAACATCGATCAAATCCTTGAGGCGATCGTCAAACGTATTCCCCCGCCAAAGGATGTGGATGATAAACCCGTCCGCGCACTGATCTTTGATGCACATTATGATTCATATAAAGGTGTCATCGCGTATGTCCGTATTGTGGAAGGCAAGATCAAATCCACAGATACCCTGCGCATGTTGGCCACAAAATTAGACCTGCGCCCGGTTGAGATCGGCATTTTTGTCCCCGCCATGCAGCCGGTGGAAACACTTGGCTCCGGTGAAGTGGGTTACATCGCGACCGGTTTCAAGACCGTACACGAATGTCGGGTAGGCGACACCATCACGCTTGCGGCCGCGCCCGCGCTTGAACCTTTGCCCGGTTACCACGTACCCAAACCGATGGTCTTTGCAGGCATCTACCCCGTTGAGGCGGATGATTACAGTTCCCTGCGCGAGTCGCTGGACAAGCTTCAATTGAATGACGCTTCATTAACATTCCAACCTGAAACATCACAGGCGCTTGGTTTTGGCTTCCGTGCCGGTTTCCTCGGTTTGTTCCACATGGAGATCATTCAGGAACGTATCGAACGCGAGTATGATCTGAACGTGCTCTTCACTGCGCCTTCAGTGGAATATGAAGTGTTGATGATCGGCGACAAAGTTATGACGGTTGACTCGCCTGCCGAGCTGCCCGACCCAAGCAAGATCGTCGAAGTGCGCGAACCGTGGATGAATATTGAGATCATCACGCCCACCGATTATTACGGTCCCATCATGGAACTGGTCATCAAACGCCGCG
>CAYLOW010000143.1:0-10398 GCA_964385315.1 uncultured Anaerolinea sp. | reverse complement strand
GCGTTAAAAGAAGCGGGGATCACAGAGATGGTGGCGGCATCAACAGGTAATGTAGCCATTTCCTATTCGGCGTATGCTTCCCGGGCCGGTCTCAAGTTATGGGCATTCGTCACCAGCCTGGTGCCGGCGACGAAAATGCGTGAGATCGCGTTATATGGAAGTCAGGTGATTAAGATCACCGGATCTTATGACCAATGTAAACAAGTGGCGTCAGAATTTGCGCTCCAACGGAATCTTTACCAGGATATGGGCGCGCGGACCATAACCTCCGTTGAAGCCATGAAGACAATTGCCTTTGAAATTGCGGAGCAATTGACCGCCCTTCAGGGACCTGATACCAATACCCCGTGGCGCTCACCCGACTGGTATGTACAGGCGGTCAGCGGCGGCATGGGCCCTCTCGGCATCTATAAAGGATTTCGCGAAATGCAAAGCATGGGTTGGGTGGAACGGATCCCCGCATTTGCGCCCATCCAGGCTGAAGGCTGTGCGCCCATGGTGAACAGTTGGAAGAAGGGGTTGGAAAAAGCTGAGCCTGTCACCTCACCCAAGACCCGTATCGAGACGCTTGCCACCGGAGATCCGGGGCGCTCCTATCAATTCCTGCGGGATGAGGTGAATAGTACAAATGGTGCGTTTGAAAGCGTAAGCGATGAAGATGCCTTCCGGGCAATGCATGTACTCGCAAAAATGGAAGGGATCTCTGCTGAACCGGCCGCTGCTGTAGCATTTGCCGGGCTGTTCAAACTGATCCGTGCCGGCGTGATTAAGCCAAGCGATACGGTTGTTGTGAACTGCACCGGGCACACGATGCCCGCGGAACCAGGCATCCTCGGAGACAATTGGTCCCGCGACGTAAAACTCATGTCCAGCGAAGAAACCCCGCAAGAAGGGTTGCTCTCTGCACTTAGACAGGTTGCCCCGGAACGCTTCCCTAAAATTGCCATTATTGAGGATACAGCCGAGGCTCGCCGACTGTTCCGCCGTATTTTACAATCACAGGGTAATTTCACCATTTTGGAGGCAAGCAATGGGCGCGAAGGGCTCGACCTCATACAGCGTGAACTGCCAGACCTGGTAATCCTTGATTTGATGATGCCGGAAATGGACGGCTTTGCCGTGCTCGAAGCCCTGCGAGCAAAACCAGAAACAGCCACCATCCCGGTGATCGTTGCAACGGCAAAAGAATTAACAGCTGACGAGAAAAACAGACTCAGCGGTCAGATACAATCTCTCATGCAAAAGGGCGATTTCCTGAACGACGAATTTTTAGAAGAAGTAAAAGCATTCATAAAATAATCCTCCTCCCGCCTGCCCGGATCCTGTGAACCCCTGGTTATATTGGATAACCGATAATAGATCCTTCATCGTTTTCTTTATTGACCACCAAGGCTGGTACTTTTGCAAAAGAAACATACAACTGGGGTTTTTGCCGCTTTCAGTTCAGCCCTATTTCTCGGGTTTGCACCAGTCTTCGGTAAACTGGCCATTACGCTGGGCTTTACACCTTTTGCGGTTGTGGCGCTGCGTACCGGCCTGGCTGCAGGAATCCTGCTCCTCACGATCGCTTTATTCTATCGCCAATATCTTTACATCTTCCCGGTAGGGCTTGCTGGATGCATCCTGGCAGGTGTGATCAACGGACTTGGCTCTTTACTTTATTATCTTGCACTACAAAGGCTGGATGCAAGCATTGGGCAATTGCTTTATTCGCTTTATCCATTTTTCGTCGCCCTTTGGCTTATCCTTGACCATCAGCCTCCAAGCCGACTTACATTCTTTCGCGTTGGGATTGCGACAATTGCAGTTTTGCTCTTAACAAGCATGCCCAAGAGTTCGGCAGATCTTACAGGAGTACTAATGATGCTCGGGGCGGCCATACTTTACGCAATGCACCTGCCTATCAATCAACGTGTGCTTTATGAAGTTCCCGCACCGACAGTTGCACTTTATACCCTGCTCGCCATGAGCGCTGTCGTTATTCCCGTCTATTTATTATTTGACCACAGCCTGCCCCCGCATGGCACCCCCTGGTTTCCTGTTGCAGGATTGACGTTTGTTACCATTTTTTCACGGATCGCGCTTTTTCTTGGTGTGAAAAAGATCGGGGGAATGCAAACAGCATTATTGGGACTTGCCGAGCTTTTGATCGCGATCATCTTCAGCCACATATGGCTCGGAGAAGACCTGACACTTGCCCAATGGCTCGGAGCTATTGGACTGGGATTCAGTCTTATCCTGGTCATGTTCGAAAAAACAACTTCACCGGCCCAAAGCGGAAAAACCGGATGGTTGTCATGGATCCGCGCTCCAGGGCTGCCAAAAGATGTCTTTGGCCCGTATGAATGAACCGGGTACTTTTACCATATTCGCGCCAATCGAAATTTTAAGTCCCATCAAAAGAACCAGGTCGATCTATTTTGAGAAATTTGTTAACATGAAAGCAAGGCTGGAAATAAAAAAATCCACCAAGATTAGTTGATGGATTCAAGACATACCATGAAGTAATTTAAGACTTCGCCTATAAGTGGCTTCTACCAGGAATATATCTATTTTTGCGGGGAAAGATGCAAACTCCGTTTACTCGCATTCCCTTCATACAAATAACCTGTACCACGCACACTCACCACACATTCAGATAACAATGGAAATTCATCCAATTTATGCCGTAAACGACTGACCAATGGGCGAAGAATTTCGGGTGCTTCACGCTGCGAGGTATCATACCCCTGAACCAACAGCACCAGTTCGCGATGGGAGAATACCTTGCCTTCATTCTCAATCAAAATTCGTAACAGCCTGCCCTCGGCTGGTGTAAGATGCTCCACCCTGTTTTTATGTTTGATCTCGCGGCGGGAAAGGTCAACGGTTGTGCCGTCTTTAAATGAGAAAATTTGCACTGTCTCATCCACGTCTTTTTCAGTAGTAAGGCTGCCTATTCGTGATCGTGCGGCGTGGCGCGTCAACCCCTTTTTTACGCTTGCCAAAATCTGGGTCGGGGACGCAGGCTTCAGCAAATAATCATGGATCCGCAAGCGCAAAGCCTGAATGGCTGTTTCAGTGGAGCCAAAGGCTGTCAGTAGAATCACTTCTGTATCAGGTGCAATTTGATTGACCACCTGCACCACTTCCAATCCATCCATACCCGGCATACGCAAATCGACGATCATCAAATCAATGGGATGCGTACGGACATATTCGACCGCCGCCTGACCATTAGGCGCGGATATTGCATTGTAATCCTCAAGCTTGAGAATATCAGTTAGCGATTGGCGCGCAACAGGTTCATCATCGACTACTAGAATATTGGGTTTCATTCTTTATCCTCCTAATGGTAAATATATTCGAAAACAAGCGCCGGGGCCGCGATCGGAGAGCAGCTCCAGTGTGCCTCCATGTGCAATAATTATATTGTAACTCACTGTCAATCCCAAGCCTGTACCTCCGTCTTTGGTACTAAAGAACGGCTCGAAAATATTTGCCTGTTTTTCGCCCGGGATCCCCCTGCCATGATCCTGAAAAAGGATCTCAACCCCCCCATTTAATGGACGGGCAGTAATATCCAATGCACCGCCTTCGGGCATTGCATCCATCGCATTCAAGATCAAATTAATGAACACCTGCTGTATCTGACTGCTTACAGCCTTTATGATCGGAATAGTCCCATAGAAATCGAGATTGATATTCACATTCGATTCAGAAAGTTGTTTGGACATCAAGCTATTAATATATTGCAGCATTTCGGCCAGGTCAACTTTTTCCAGTGAAGTTGCACTTGGACGGTAGAAATCGAGCATACGGCGCACCGTAAGGATCAAACGCTCCAATTCAGTACGGGCAAGGCTGAAATACTCGTTTCTTTTCTCCTGGGGTAAATCTTCACGCCCCGCAAGATGCAGGCAGTTCTGGACAGCTTGCAATGGGTTGTTCACTTCATGGGCAATGGATGCACTTAAACGTCCTGCAGCCGCCATCTTTTCAGCCTGCAGCAAAGCCATTTGGGATTCCTCGACCTGGCGGACATAATCCAATTGTTCGGCATACAGACGTGAATTTTCGAGGGCAACAGCCGCCTGACGCCCAAGAATCTGGAATAGTTCCAAATCAGCTTCGCTGAGAGGTGCCTCGTTCATTTCACGGGCGGCACACAAGACCATACGAAGATTCTGCCGGACAATCGGAACGAGGATCAAGGCACCTAATTCAAGATCGGAAATATTTTTTCTCAGAATGGAATCACCAGGTCCATTTGCATTTATGAGCATAGGGGCGGCTGAAACGTCTACCCGGGAAACCAACTCCAAAAATGGCGGCGGTAACTCCCTTCCTTGTGAAGCCAGCAAGGTGAAATTTCCGCCTTCCCCGCGTTGATAACAGGCGGCATGCGTACAGTGCAACTGCTGGTTAATGGCATTAACGATGAGATCGAGAAGTGGTTCACGGCGGGTTTCAGAAAGCAGGGCCTCAGTAACTGAAAACAGCGGACGTAAGGCTTGAATACGGGCAGCATCACGTTTTTGCTGATTGTCGGTAAGGGCGAGTTTCACCGCATCGATCAATTCACTTCCTTTGCTAAACGGCTTAAGGATCAGGCCATCTACACCTTGACGCAGGGCGTGAATGGCGGTTTCCACCGTGCCATGACCGGTCATAATAAGCATGGCAGCGTCAGGTTGCAACCGTTGGGCATGCTGAATGACCTCGAAGCCATCAACCTCAGGCATTCGAATATCAACCAGCAAAAGGTCAATTTTATTTTCTTTCAGGTATTCGATGGCTTTACGCGGGCTGGTCTGAGATTCCACCTTATAGCCTGCACGGGTGAGTACACGGTTGCACAAAAGCGCAATGCCTGGTTCATCGTCCACAACAAAAATGACAGGGGTATCCATGTTTAGAGAGGCAGCCAGACAGTAAAGGTGGAGCCGTGATCCGGCTCGCTTACAATATCAATGGTTCCACCATGATCAGTGACAATTCCATAGGTAATTGATAACCCCAAGCCTGTACCGCCCCGGTCTCCTTTTGTAGTGAAGAAAGGTTCAAAAACACGTATTTGGTCTGCGCGGGATATGCCCACACCGCTATCTTGAACAGACATGATAACCCAGTTGCGATCATCCCGACTGGCCGCACTCGTACTGACAGTTAGATCTCCGCCATTGGGCATGGCTTGCAACGCATTATGAATAAGATTAAGGAGAACCTGTCTCATCTGGTTGCGATCAATTGAAACCCAGACCAGGTTTTCCTCAAGTTTCAAATGCGAATTTACGTTATTATTTTGGATCAAGTGACGGGTGAGCGCAATGACATCGTTAACCACCTCGTTCAAATCAGCGCGGGTGCGTGTTCGCTCGCCCTGACGCGAGAAATCAAGCAGACGGCGGACAACATCGCTTGCCCGGTGTGCCTCATGCGATACCATTTCCAGCTCGGCGCGGTAAATAAAATCTTGCGGCATATCCTCGAGCACGAGTTCTGAAAAACCCGTGACTGTGGTCAGCGGGTTATTTAACTCATGGGCAATACCAGCCGCCATTTCGCCGACTGCGGCAAGTTTTGCTGCTTGAATCAACCTGCTTTCTGCAAAAAGCTGCGCTTCCATGCGTGCATTTAATTCTATTTCGATCGTCCGCAGCTGCCGTACTGTCTCTTGCAATTTTTGATATTGATTCGCGCTGGTAATGACCGAAGCGAGAATACCCGCGAGCGACTCGATCGATGTCAGGTCATTGTGCGAAAATGCGTTCTGTTCGCGGCTTTCCACATCAATAATACCTAGGATCCTTTCGCCGTCCTTCAAGGGAACACAAATTTGAGATCGTGCCTCCCAGCCCTTGAGCGGTGTGTGCAATTTCTCCAAACGCGTGTCATTGACCAGAATGCTATCACCGGTGTGGGCAACATGCCCGGTAACCCCGCTGCTTGCGGGAAATTCCCGACCGCCAAGGGCGCGCTTTACGGTTTCAGACTGTGTTCCGCCGATTCCCTGAATAAATGTTTGTCGTTCATCATCCATCAATAAAATTACAGCCAATTCATATTTGAAATACTGCGCAACCAGATCCGCTGATATGGAGACCACTTCTTTTTTATCCGTTAATCCGATAACCTGCTGCACCACTTCATGGATCAAGCCAAGGCTGCGGGCACGTCCCTCAGCCTCTTCACGCAGACGGGTATATTCGATTAGCCCGGCCAGATGACTGGTGATCACCACCATAAGATGTTCGTCATATTGACTAAATGCTTCCGCGCGCAGGTTTTCAATGGTCAATACGCCAATGGCATGTCCGCGATATTTAAGTGGAACGATCAGCATGGATCGCGCACCCTTATTCAAAGGTACATAGCCTTCCTGAATCGTATCCACTATGCGGCGCGCATGCCCGTCTTTCAACATGGGCTGAATCGAATGCCCCTCGAGTGCAACATTGACCACATTTAATTTGCCTTCTATCATGCGGTAATCACGCAAGAAGCGCCCGTCGCCAGACCGCAGGAAAAGTGCGATCAATTCGGTGTTAAATGCACGCGTTAGCAAACCGATCACCCGCCGGGCAATTTGATCCAGGTTTTGGGCGGAGGAAATAGTGAGGACGAAATCATTGAGCAGCCCCAGCCTTCGCAGGTGCGCCGCCATTTCCATAAAGGTTGCAAGCACCTCGACTGAAGGTGAAACGCGCACAGCCTGTTCACGCAATTCTCCCAGTTCATCGAGTGAAAACTCCTTTTGACGCCACACAGCCACAACCCCGATAAGCCTCTGGCCAATAACCAGGGGCAGGCAGATCCAAACTTTTGTGCCTGATTTAAGAGTTCCATAGGGAAGGTTATCCCAATTGGGCTGATCATGGGTGATGATCACATCGGATAAGGAACGATTCACGCGGCGGAGAATGGGATTCTCCTCAATCAGCACGGATACGCCCTTTGCTTTGGGGTCGTTCCATTCAGCTTGAATATCCAGGGTCTCCCCGCGGCGGATTGCCAACCATGCTCCCTGGCAGGTGGAAAGTTGCACAAATGAACCCAGCGTCTTTTCTATTGCGAGTGGGAGGTCAGTGGCAAGACCAGATTGGAGGTCAGGGAGGAACGGCTGTGTGGTGGAAATTGACCGACCAGACAGGAGTGAAGCCGTAAGTTTCCAAATTCGCTGGGAATCGGCAGACAGCTCATCTGCCCCTGTTAAAATAGCCTGCGATGTCCCTAAAATTGGAAAAGTAAAGATTCGTGAGACTTCAAGGCTCATCCCCTCAGGAAGAGTGCTGGAACGTGAATATCCCCCGCTTAACGCGCCGCACAACCAGGCATCAATCGACGGCTTTGCCATGAAATTCATCAATTCCGTCTGCGCGGATTTATTGATATGATAAACGGCACGCAATAACCACGCCCCGCCAACGCGCTCTGCCAGGACAGCCCACACGGCTGAAGAAAGCTGCGCTGCTTCTTTGAGCGAAGATTGAATACTGCTATCCGTCTGCATGACTATGCTACAAATTATACCCGCTCACCAAGTCAAAGCCCGACAATCAATCCATGAAAAAAAATTATTGAAGATTCACGTTGCTAATCATCAAACAATTATTTCATCACCTTCCAAAGAGGCGGTACTGTATCCCATTTCGAATTGTTCCTTATCCTCGGCCATTCCAGCACGAAATTTCCACCAACGAGCGACATCCCGCGGTAAAGCGTGCCAATATTCTCCGTTCTTTTTCATTGTCTCGAGAAATTGAGCATAAACGTTAAAGGTGATGGGATCTTTTAAATAGTCCGGGTGACTGTTTAACAACGCCATTCCGTGATATTTTTTTATAAATTCCACTTTATCCAGCCAAATACTCGGTGTGGTTTCCCCAAGGATTGTGGTCAGGGTATGATCTTGAACAAGGGTATACGGCAGTTCAATAAAGCGGCCTAAAAAGTATGGCCAAATACTCATTGAACCACCTGGGATAGGTTCAAAAGGATCCGTATCAAAAAAAGACGAATCATACTCTATTTCAAGAATTTGCATCCACTCGGGATTGCGATGGGTCAAGGGTGATCGAAATCCAACCATCCCATATTCTTTCATTTTTAAATTTATCTTCGCGGCCCTTTTCGAAAACTCTGCTTGGGAACTATATAACTTCCCATCATGTTTTACACCATGACAACCAACCTCAAATCCACGCATTTTTAAATCTGAAATTAATTCAAAATCCAAGGCATATCTTTCCAGAACAAAATTAAATGAAGATCTAAACCCGAAATTCTCTTCAAGATCGGCGACCTTCCGGACAAAAGCCTGTCCTTCCGCTGTTTCGATATCGTGAGTCAGAGTAAATGCGAATCTAAAATCATTTGGCCAGAAATTTTTATAATTTATGGTTTGATTGCCAGAAATCATTAAAAGATGCCGCACAATTTCCCATTGAAAACGGACATAGCGCTCATCTATTGGCCAATTCTTGCCTACGGCCTGAACCAAAGATTTTTTAGCAATGTTACGGCGTAACAGACGTGTTAGAGGTCTGGGGATGAAGGGCTTTAATAAATAATATATTCGACGTTTTAGGTTAAGCCGCCAATGATCCGGCCCAAAACGGCCCTCGCCCAACGTGAGTGCTGGAATATCCCTTGCAACAGACCCTTCGGGTAAACCCAACACTGGCAGGGCTTGCTTTAGGGCGGAATTCCAGATGGCTGGCAGTAGACCAGGTTGGCATATCCAGAATTTTTCAGGTGTATTATGCTGCCAGAGATCAGGCATGGGAATCTCCATTAATATCTTTATTCTTTACTATTGGACTTTTGACAACTTGAAAAAACTTGCTTGAGAAAAAGAGCAAGAGAGCACCTTGCTACGAAAATAGATTAAGCGGAAGGTGCAGAAATCGCGAATCCTAATTTGGTCAATTCGTTCATCATCCGGGTGATGTGTTTCCGGTTGGCAGATTCTTTGCGGTCGACGAACTTTTGCTCATTATAAGGTTGGTTGGACTTGAGCATCGCATAGATAATCACAAGAAGTTTGCGGGCCAAGGCAACAATTGCTCGTTTCGCATCTGTACGTTGCTTTAGTCGCCAATACCAACCGGACAGATATTGATCTTTGTGAGCAGCAATGACCCAGGCCACTTCACACAAAATGGTCTTGAGATAATTATTGCCTGGTAAAACCCGTTGTTTTTTCTTCTTCCCGGCGCTTTCGTGATTTCCAGGAGCCAGCCCGGCCCAGGCGCAAATGTGCTGGGCGGTTGGAAAAGAAGTCATATCGTGGCTGATCTCTTCCAGAATGGCATAGGCGGCAGTAAGATCAATTCCAGGGATTGAGTCCAATAACTGGATCGGCGCCTCAAACTTGGAGAAGTCCGATCGAATTTGTTCTTCTACTTCCAGTAAATTGTCTTGCAAATCTTTCAGATGTGCCAATTGCATCTTTAGAAGTTGGCGTTGGGGCAAAGACAACATCCCGGTCAGGCTGGACGAAATATCTGTGGCCTTATTCCGCGCGCGCCCTTTCAAGCATACATCCAGGCTTTGGCTGGAAAGTGAACCGACTTCCACTAACTTCTGCATGATCGCTAAACCAGAATTGCCAAAGATGTCAGAAAGAAAGCATGACAAACCAAACCCACTCGATATCAAGAGTTTCTCGATCCGGTTCTTTTGGGAAGTTATGTCTCGGATCAAAGCTTTGCGGTATCGTGTGAATTGTCGCAAATCTCGAATATCTTGATTGGGTACAAAGCTACCTTTCAAAAGACCGGCACGCAACAGAGTAGCGATCCATTCGGCATCTCGCATGTCCGTTTTCTTTCCGGGTACATTTCGCATGTGCCGGGCATTCACGACCAGGAGATGCATATCATCTGAAAGCGCTTGCTCCAAAACAGCATATTCAGGATGCCAGTAAATCCCAGTGCTTTCCATGGCTACGTAATGGCAATCTTTCTCTTCCAGCCACGCCCGTAAAGCAAGGAGATCCATCAACTGGGTCCCATATTCTCTGATCTCACTCGCAGGCTTAAGTTTCGCCTCGATAGAGCCCTTCATCAAACAGGCTACGATACTTTCTTTATGAACATCCAATCCGCAACAACATTCCAAAATGTCTTCCATCTTGATCCTGCCTCCGGTTAGATTACAGCAGGGATTGCCGAGACAATTAGAACTTTGCTACACGTGCTGGCCTTTTAGGCCGCGACAATTCACTGTACTCACAGGCAATCGGTTTACGTTTACAATCGGGATGAATATCGCCAATGTGCTAGGAAACTCTGTCTGCTGTAGCCTGAGCATACCATTTTCATCCTTCACTGTGCAAGACTCTTATATCGATCGTTTACAAAACCATAAACGAACGATCCGAGACCTAAAAAGCTAAGGGGATACCTTTTTTCA
>CAYLOW010000142.1:0-10402 GCA_964385315.1 uncultured Anaerolinea sp. | reverse complement strand
CACGGTAGTATAGAACAAACAGGATGATATTACAACAGGAATACATTCAATTGATTCACTAACCACTTGAATACCCCGCTTCGATTTCTTTCCAAAACCGGGCACCCGCCTCCCCATATTTCCAGCATAAAGAATCTTGTATGCTAATAATCGTGTTTCCCATATATATTTTTTATCCAGCGATTGCCTGATAGCCTTTCTTTTTTACTGCTCTGACAATCTGTTCATCCGTGAGTTTGGATTCATCGAATTCAATCACCATTTCCAATCTATGGTAACTGGCGCTTATCTCCCGGACTCCGTCGAGCTCATCTTCAAGACTTTCAAGTTTCATGGCACAAGCAGAGCAAGTCATATCCGGAACTTTGAAGGTTTTTTTGATCATAAATTATCCTTTGACGCTGGCTGACAGATCGCGGTCTGTCAGCCAGCAGACCTGGCCATTTTACTCAAATTCAATTTGCCCTGTGTACATTCCCATGGAACAGGTGAAGAACAGGATACTCCCCTTTTCTTGCGCGGGGATATTTACCTGCTCCGCACCCGTATCAGGAAGTAATTTATAGAAGTTCAAAGCCGGGATGACAAAGTCACGAGCACAGGAAAAGGTTTTATTGGTGATCAGGTTCAGTGTGAATGCTTTTCCAGCGGGGACTTTTAAGTTTGACGGAAAATATCCGTTGTCTTTCACATTGAGGACGATCACGCCATTCCCTTCAGGTGCGGCTGTTTGGGGCAATACCGCTGCGGGTGCGGATTCAGACTGAGAGGGTATCCAATTTCGAGTTAGGTTTTGAAACGAAAGGGGAGAGCCCAATACGTTAAGCCCGCCATCAAGGGTTACAAATCCCAAGATCAAAACGACCACGGCCACAAAGCGCATGAAGAATTTTTCAAGGTGTGAGCCCAGCTCAGTGGTCAGGTAGGCAACGACGAAAAAGACGGGACTTGTTCCAAGGATGAAAGCGAACATGAGCGCAGCGCCCATTGCAATACTACCTGTTCCGAGAGCAGTGGCCATCATTGCCTGCGTCACGCCGCATGGGATAAAGACTGTAAGCGCACCCAGGAAAAGCGGCGTGACTGTATCAGTACCCCTGGCAGTACGGCGAATATAACGCGTAATAAATTTGGGAGGCTCAATGGAAAAGTAGCGAAAGATCGGATGTACGTTGAACATACGCAACGCGTTACCGATCATGAAGATGCCGATGGTGATCATAAGTATGGCACGCGTTATGGGGCTGAGAGTGAGATATGAACCCAGCCAACCAAGGAGTGCGCCAAGCAAAGTGTATGCAATTATCTTTGCAACCAAAAAAAGGAAAATGGGAAGGGCGGAATTTACTCGAATTGGCGCTTTTTGTTTTTTATTCGAAGTTTGAACAACATAATCCTGTTCGATCTGACTGGCAAGCGAGCTTGCCAGTAATCCGCCTTGTACAGCGAGGCAACTTAATCCACCTGTAGTTATACCTGTAATAAGAGCGACAACGAGCTGACTCCATATGCTCAAATCCGCAGTAATATTTAGGGATTGTGTATTGGGTTGAAACACAAATAGCATGAGAGCAATTGCAACAAACACGACTCCCAAGGTCACAACCACAACAGAATTAATAGGTTTATTTTGTTGTTTTGACATTTAGCCTCAGAGAAATATTTAGGATAATCGCGAAAGCTTTCAAAGCCTGGCAGGTTTATCTCTTGCCTCCGTCCCAAACAACAAACGGCATATTTATGACAATACCAGACTGATCAATGCTCAGCTCACCTGCAATTTCCGCATCCAATACTTCAGCAGCAGATTTAAGTTCACGGGCTTTTGTTTCATCAACCCACACAACCACATTCAGGCGGCGAAGTGGAGAATAGCCATCAGTTCCTGGAGGATTGTCAAAAACATCAGGCTGGTAACCAAGAGGCCCGGAACCTTTAATTCCATTGGAAAAAGCATAGACATTTGCAAGGGATTCATCGGGCACATTCGCAAGCGATGGAACAAGAATCACAGGTGACTTCATCATGCCTGTCAATTTATCGGCAACACCTGGGTCAGAGGCTTCCGTGTGAATAAAATAAATTTCGTTTCCTTCAGCATATGCCTTTCCTGCCGGCAGTTCAGCTTTAGCTGGCCCGCTTTGTCGGGCAGCACATGCGGTCAAAAAAAGAAGTGCGGAAATTAGGAGGAGGGAGATCTTCTTCATTTTAAAGTTTTTCCTTTTGGTCAATAAATGTTACATGGATGTTGGTTTATGCCGACTACTGACAACCGTAAATTTTCATGGAAAACTAGATTTTCTGCCCGCGTAATCGCAGACTATTCGTCACGACAAAGACACTGCTGAATGCCATTGCACCCGCCGCGAGCATTGGATTTAAATACCCCAGTGCGGCAGCAGGGATAAGCACCACATTATAGAAGAATGCCCAGAACAAATTTTGTTTGATCGTACCAAGTGTCTTACGCGAAAGATTGATCGCACGCGCAACACCCCGCAGGTCACCGCTCATCAGGGTCACAGGCGCAGCGGCCATCGCCACGTCGGTTCCCGTACCGATTGCAAGTCCCACATCAGCTTGTGCAAGGGCAGGCGCATCGTTCACCCCATCGCCGACCATTGCAACTATCTGTTGACTTGTATGGGTTGAGGTCTTTTGATTTTTATCAGAACTCGACTGAAGTTGAAGCTTTTTCACTTCATTTGCCTTGCCTTCAGGTAATACCTCCGCCAGTACATAATCAACGCCAACCTGCTTGGCAATGGCATTGGCGGTCTTTTGATTATCACCAGTTATCATCACGACCTTCAAACCCATTTTTTGCAAATCAGTAATCGCATCCTTCGAGCTTTCCTTGATCGTATCTGCAACTGCAATAATCCCAGCAACTTCATTGTCAATGGCAACAAGCATCGCGGTTTTGGCTTCGGATTGAAGTCGGGCCACTTCAGATTCGAGGCTTCCCAGCTCGATCCCCTTCGCCTCGAACATTCTCCTGTTTCCAACCATTACATTTCTCCCCTCGACCTCAGCCAGAACACCATAACCGGCTTCAGCTTTGAAACCGGCAGGTTCCACTAAAACCAACCCGCGCGTAGTTGCCTCTGCCCAAATAGATTCCCCGAGCGGATGCTCACTCCCTTTTTCAACGCTTGCTGCATATCGAAGAAGTTGATCAGCCGTTAATGAAGAATGGTCAGCACCTTGCTCTCTCATTTTCCATGATCGATTGACCACCACATCAGTAACAGCAGGTTGGCCCTTAGTGATCGTCCCAGTCTTATCCAAAACGACCACTGTAACTCTACCAGCACGTTCCAGGGCTTCACTTGTGCGGAACAAAATTCCAGATTCCGCGCCTTTGCCGGTTCCAACCATGATAGCTGTAGGTGTGGCAAGACCCATTGCACACGGACATGCAATCACCAAAACAGCAACCATGTAGATCAGCGCCCTAGTAAAATTATCAATATCAGAATTAATGGGCAAAGTTGGCCCAAAGAAATACCAACCTGCAAAAGTAAGGGTTGCAACTCCAATCACAAACGGGACAAATATCGCTGAAACCTGATCTGCCAATTTTTGGATCGGAGCCTTACTTCCCTGGGCATCCTCCACCAGTTTGACGATCTGGGCCAGCGCAGTTTCCTTGCCTACTTTGGTGGCTTCAAACTTCAACATCCCCAATTTATTCAATGTCGCGCCAATGACCATATCCCCGGGAATCTTTTCAACCGGCAGAGACTCGCCGGTTAGCATGGATTCATCAATTGCGCTTCGTCCTTCCACAACCACTCCATCCACCGGAATTTTCTCGCCAGGTTTCACAACCACAATATCGCCTACGCGAACATCATCTGCAGGCACCTCGGTTTCAATCCCGTCACGAATGACACGGGCTGTTTTTGCACGCAATCCCATTAATTTCTTGATCGCTTCAGAAGTGCGTCCCTTGGCACGGGCCTCGAGGAATTTTCCCAGCTTTATTAGGGTAATGATGACCGCTGCAGTCTCATAATACACATGCCCCATCAATAGTCCAAAGGTGATCGGCAATGAATAGAAGAATGCGGCCGAGGAACCCATCACGATCAACACATCCATATTCGCAGATCGATTGCGTATTGCCTTGAATGCACCCACATAATACTGCCAGCCTACATAGAATTGAACAGGCAAAGCAAGAAACAACATCAACCAACCGAACCATGGTTGAGCTTCGCGCATACCGTCCATCACATTCTCTGAATAAACAAAAGCCGGGAGCAGATTAAAGTCTTTGCCCATCGAAAGCAGGAAGAGCGGTACTGTGAAAATTAAGCCAATGATCAACAAACGGCGCTGGTCATTGATCTCGTGTTCCCGTGCTTTGGCTTCGGCATCTTCTGCCTCGCCGCCAAGTTCCAGGGCTTCAAACCCCGCAGAGGAAACCACACGGCGTAACTCCGCCTGAGTGACAATCGTTGGGACGTATTTTATACGCGCTTTTTCAGTGGTAAAAGTCACCTGTGATTCGAGCACGCCATCAAGTTTTGCCAAAGCTTTTTCCAAGCGCCGCGCATCATTATCATCAGAAAGCCGTTTGATGACCAAGTCAGCTTCCCCGGTAGCAACCCCATAACCGGCACGCTGCACCCGCGCAATAACATCGGTTAACACAAGTTTGGTTGTATCAAAATCTACGGTGGCGCGCTCGGAAGATAGGTTCACCACCGCACTTTGTACGCCATCCATTTTCTTCAAATTACGTTCCACTGTGGCAACACAGTTCGCGCATGTCATACCAGTAATGGGTAAAGTTAATTGTTTTGTGTCGCTCATACGAATCCTTGCAAATAACTATAAAACAGACCTGGGAGATTTCTGAAATCTCCCAAGTGATGTTGCCTTAGATGCTGAGTAATCCTTCAGCTGGGTAATTAATCTCAGAGAGCAAAGCCTTGATCATTTCCTCATTGGCGGGTGCTTCAAAGGTGATTTCCACTTTCTTAGTATCAATTGCCGCTTTTACCGACTGGACGCCCTTTAACTCACTCACTTCAGTTTCGATGGTATGAGTACAATGTCCGCAGGAAATGGCTGGAATGGAATAAGTAACTGTTGTCATGGTTTTATTTCTCCTTGGGTTTCAGATTTTTTAAACGTTTAACGTAAATCGTTTAACGTTAGACTTTCGTGGACATTTCAAACACTTCAGTTATTTCTTTCAAAACTCGCTCGCGTTCTTTTTTATCATTTCCTTGAATTGCAGTGATCACACATGAATTCAAGTGATCTTCCAAAATACGCGAACTGACTTTATTTAAAGCTGCTTCAATTGCTTGTATTTGACGGATTACGTCAATACAGTAAGAGTCTTCCTCCACCATACGAATCACACCTCGCAAGTGACCTTCCACGGTTTTTAATCTTCTGATCGTGCTGTCAACTTCCATTTTGACCTCTATACTCCAGATATAATTCGCAATCTTTACCCCCCCCCCCAGGGGGTGGGTTACTCAATAATACACTCGCAACAATTTCCTGTCAAGGAAAAAACACACAAATTGAGCCCGGTTTTCTTGTCATTATTTCCAAAGGCAAAAAAATAATATAATACCCGGAGGTGCTGAAGAAGTTGATATTGTGCAAGAAACTGCAAAGGAGGATGAAGTCGGATACCAAGCGAGGATCATGAATTCCGAAAGAATTCCCTATATCGATGTAAAAATAAGCATGATTATTGCTACTAAAGAGATATTTTTAGTCATATTTTAACACAGTGGCTGACGTTTAATAAACTTGGGCTTTCAATCAGAGAGGAAGCTTCCCATAACTTTCCGATGAAACGAAGTTGGGAGCAAAGCATGTCCGCAGGGATTATTATGAGCAGGCACAAATAATTAATAATGGAAAAGCCAGCATGCACAATCAACAGGGCTTTTCCATTATAATTTTGGGATGAAAAAACGTTTATTGATCTTCCCCTCTTTCAGCCTGATTATGATTCTAATGGTATCATGCACTCCAAAAATAGCGACCCCAGATCCAAATTTTCAAATCCAGGTCAACCAGGCTGTGGCTGCAACGCTTTCCTCAATTCCAACACCAACACAAGTCACCCTGCCGACACCCTTCCCCACTCCCACAACCGTCAGCTTGTCTGGTCTATACTGTGAATACCAATTCTGTATCGGACATCCTGTCGGAGTCGCCTTTTATGACCACCTGGCTACTCTGGATGTAGGCGCTCCAAGCACATATGGCAATGGATTCATTTATGCCTATCAAATTCCCAGTATAATCATCAGCCTGATCTGGCTGCAAGCGCCTGGAACCACAGACCCAAGCTTCCTACTGGAAACCATACTTGACGACCAGGCTGATCTTTCAACTGGTTCGCTCGAAGTAAAATTGATCCACAATATGAATGTAGTTTACACTCCTATTACAACCTCGATCTCTGAAGTCCCCTTCGGCAGCTCAGGGGCATGGGTTTGCGGCGACCGGGTTTTTGCCTGGAAAAGTTACACTCAACAGGCAGACATTGCGGCCTCCTTATTCGCCGAAGCCATGTCCAGGTTCACCTGTGGTCAGTGATCAATAAAATTAATATCCCCCAGGAAATGAAATAATCCAATTTGATCAATTCTCAAAACATACGGGGTCCGTTTATTCTATGTAAATCCGGGGCTGCGTCGAAATATTGGTTGCCCTTTATCTATCCCCGCCAATGGTGTAAGTCCGGGGAAAAACATCGCCGCCGTTGGATTACAAACCCATATTTTTAGCTTTATTCCACAACGTATCCATCTCATCCAAAGTCATATCTGATAGGTTTCGTCCCTGTTTTTTTGCGCCCTGTTCCACGAAGGCAAAGCGTTTCTTGAATTTTAAATTCGTTCCACGCAAAGCGGACTCGGCATCCACTTTACGCCAGCGCGCGAGGTTAACCAGCACGAAGAATAAATCACCCAATTCAGCTGTTACCTCCTCAATATTTTGCGCTTGTTTTATCTCATCAATTTCCTCCCGGACTTTATCAAGAACTCCTTCAACTTCGGGCCAGTCAAATCCGACCCGGGCGGCTCGTTCCTGATATTCAAGTGCCTGTGTCAATGCTGGTAAAGCTGTAGGGATCCCATCCAGCAAACCCTTTTGCTGCTCCGCTTTCCCGTTTTCTTTTCGTTCCTTCTCCTTCAATTTCTCCCAGTTCTGTAGAACACTATCCACTGAGTCCAGCTCCACACCGCCAAATACATGCGGATGGCGGCGTATTATCTTGTCATAAATACCCTTGACCACCAGAGGCATCGAAAATTCACCCGATTCAACTGCAATTTGCGCATTCAAAACAATTTGCAAAAGCAGATCTCCAAACTCTTCACACATTCCAGCCGGGTCATTTTCATCCATGGCAGATAAGGTTTCGTACGATTCTTCGAGCAATGGAGTTCGCAATGTCTGGTGAGTCTGTTTCTGATCCCATGGGCAGCCATCGGTGGGCGCACGCAAGTGAGCTACGATTTCGGCAAACGCCTCAAACGAGGTTCCCTCACCAAGCATTGGGAGGTAGAGGCAGGTGGACATGTCATACCTTGAAAATGTGTCCAATATATTTAGGGGCAGGGTATGCGTATCACTTCCATTCACGAGACGGACTTCATGAGACGCAGGATAATTGGTCATCAAAACATTCTTAACCTGTAAAGCCAGTTCGCGTGATTTAAGTCCTACCAATAGGGCGGGCGCATCAGGCGGAAAAGGTGGGTAATGGGCCGTTGATAGAACCGGCGCCTCAAGCAAGGTAAACCTGGCAGGTGGCACGATGCGTAATGCATCAAAAACCGAAGATACGATGATAAAATCCATAATAGGCCCTGTTCTTAAAGCTGTAATCCGTAATTCATAATTCGTAAATTAAATTTACGGATTACGTATTACGGATTATCCTAAAGGATGACACCCCGGAGGGTGATAGCAGCAAGTCTTGTAAAAGAAAGACTAACGCTTGGTATATGTAGGAGCTTTGCGGGCTTTCTTGAGGCCGGGTTTCTTGCGTTCCTTCACGCGGGCATCGCGGGTAAGCAAGCCTTTTTTGCGTAAAGCAGCAGTCCATTCCGCGTTAATGATCTGGAGAGCCCGGGCAATGCCGAGACGCACTGATTCAGCCTGCCCAGTAACTCCACCGCCATTAACTAAAACGCTGACATCGTACTTACTGGCTTCCTGACCGACTACACCAAATGGGCGCAGAATGTCTTCAAAGTCGCCCAAGCGGGGAAAGAAAACAGCACCTTCTTTTTCATTGACAACAAATTTGCCAGAGCCGGTTACAAGGCGCACACGGGCGATGCTTTCCTTGCGGCGTCCAATTCCTTCATAATATTGAGCCATATTCACTTACCTCTTTATTCCGAGACTTTCGGGGTTTGCACTTGGTGCGGATGATCAGGGCCAGCATAGATCTTCAAACGCTTGAGCGTTGAGCGTCCCATGCGGTTATGTGGAAGCATACCCCATACCGCATCACGCAGGGCGCGATCAGGGTGCTGGTTCAATTGATCACGCAGGGAAATGCTTTTCAAGCCACCTGGATAGCCTGAGTGGCTATAGTAAATCTTGCTGTCTAATTTGCTGTTAGTCCTGGTACCGGTCACTTTTACGCGCTCGGTATTCACCACCACAACAAAATCGCCCATTTCCACGCCAGGCGTAAAAGTAGGTTTGTGTTTGCCAAGCAGAACGTGCGCAATGCGCGCGGCCAGGCGGCCCAGGTTCTGCCCTTCGGCATCTATTACAACCCAGTCGCGCTGAATTTCAGCGGCTTTCGGATAGTACGTTTTCTGTTGCACTTTCGTCACTCCGTTTCATAATCTAATCATGTGATCCATACGTTACTTCAACCAATGTCAACCCGTGCGCCGGAGCCAGCCCGGCGAGGAGTTTCTGCTGCCCTTCGAGGGCACTTTGAATCTTCTCCACCGAACATCTTCCCTGGGCAAGGGAAACTTGCACAAACACCAGCCTTCTTGCCATACGATACAAAAATGCATCCGCCACAACTTCAAACTGCCACTCACCGTCAGCCAGTCTCTTCCATTCGGCTTTTGTCACCGTGCGAACCGTCGTGCCTTTCGGCGTTGTCGGAGAACCCAAGGCGGCAAAATCATGTTTTCCGAGGAAAATGACTGCATTCTGATTGAGCGCGTTTTCTGCTACAGGCGGCCATACACGCCACAAGAACTTCTCACGCAATGGATCTCGGACTGGCTGACAAAACAACCTGTAGCGATATCTGCGTGAAACCGCATCGAAACGCGGGTGGAAATCCTCCAAAGCCGGAGACAGACTACTTACCACAAGGTCTGATGGAAGGTGGGCGTTGAGCGCCTTGAGCAGTTTATCTGCCGAATGCGCCCAGTCAAGATCAAATGCTGCCACCTGCCCCGTTGCGTGAACTCCAGTATCGGTTCTGCCAGCCATTAAGACCGACGTACCGGACCAGCCCAATTTGCGGAGCGATTTTTCCAACTCGCCTTGCACTGTGCGGGATTTCGCCTGAACCTGGCTTCCACAAAATCTGGAGCCATCGTAGGCAAGGATCACTTGGTAACGTGCCATTGCTTAGCGACTTACGTCGCTCAAACTAACTACTCTTCAACCAACTCAAGAATGACCATCTCAGCCGCATCGCCATGACGGGCACCGAGTTTCAACACACGGGTATAACCACCGGGGCGGGTTGCAAAACGGGGGGCAATTTCATCAAACAGGCGTTTAATGAGCTGGTCGTCACCCAATTTTGAAACAGCCAGACGACGTGCATTTACTTTCTGTATATCTGTACCGTTTGCGCTGTTACGGGCAAGCGTGATCAAGCGTTCAGCATCGCCTCGAATTGCGGCAGCCTTTGCCTTGGTGGTCTGAATACGCTCGTGTGTAAAAAATTGTTTGATCAGGTTGCGCCGCAGGGCAATACGCGCGCCTGAAGTACGTCCTAATATGTAACCTGCTACTGAATGTCGCATCTCTAACTCTCCGAGGATGTATCGTCTTTCATAAAGCCCTTTTCACGCATCTTGTCGCGAAGTTCGTCGAGACTCTTTTCGCCAAAGTTGCGGATGGACATGACCGCGGTCTCGCCTTTTTCAAGAAGGTCGAGCACATCGCCAACATTGGTGATGCCAGTGCGCTTCAAGGAATTGAAGACACGCACCGAAAGGTCCAGGGCTTCCACTGGGGTTTCAGCCAGTTCACTGCTCAAACGGCTGCCCGAGGATTCGCGTTCCACAGCCACTGCCAGCATTTCTTCATTGATACCTGCCACGTAGCGCAGATGATCAATCAGGATGCGGGCGGAGGAACTGAGGGCGCGTTCCGGCGAGATGGTGCCGTCTGTCCAGATTTCCAAAATCAA
>CAYLOW010000141.1:0-10469 GCA_964385315.1 uncultured Anaerolinea sp. | reverse complement strand
GAAAACGTCCTGGCGGTCATCAGTGAAGACCCGCCCATTTTCTCTTCCGTCGCGCCCCGTATTCAAAACGAGAAATTCATGGCTCATAATTTCCAATTGGCGGTGGATATCCTGGGAAAGCCGGGGAAACGCGATGTGGAACAATATCTTTCCCGGGTGGGGATCCCAGTCCAGGGGAAAACAGAGCTGCTCAATATTCCCGCCTTCATCATAAAGATCATATTCCTCCTGGACCGTTTCAATCGTGCTGCGCGTCCCAATCTCCCTTACGACACTCCGCTCCTGCCATACAATATGAGAGCCGGCAATAAGTTCCTTTCCGAATATGATACTGACTTTTCGCGGGCCACCATAGAGGGTGACCTCGGCAGGGATTTCTCTCCCGAAGAATCGTTGAAACGGGTTAAGTGTCCCATGCTTCTCTTGCGGGCTGACGCGTACAGACATGAAATCTGGGGACTGATCGGCGCGATCGATGATCATGACCTGGAACGTATTGTTTCACTCGTTGACGATCTTAAGTACGTACAGATACCCGGCGGGCATGAAATTCACATCGTGCAGCCCCGGAGGTACATCGATGAATTGACAAAATTTGTGGATGACCTCAGGGAGAAAAAGAAACTGCCTTAACTGCTTTTCCCTCCACAACGGGAAACATCCAATGAGGAAACAAATGCATAAAAGCATTCGCTATTCGATCAGATCCACAGGCGTGCTCTTATTATTGATCGGGATATTTGCTTGTGCTCCGAAATCAGAGCCAACACAAGTGGCAGACCGCGCTGAACCAGCCGCGACGATAGCCCCGATCAGTGGAGACCTTCAGGCTGCTGACACACCGCTTCCAAGATTGGCCTGGCCGGCATATACGCTTAAAACTGAACTTCCCGATTCTCCATCACAAATGCCTTTGTACAGGCAGTCAGTTCCTGCAGGGTTGCCAAACGAGCAGCAGCTTGCCGGGTTAATGGCGCAGCTAAAGATAACAGGTACAGTTTCGACACGGACCAATGAAGGCGGTAACACGACCATGGATATTACCGGGGAGGCAGGCAGTGTGATGTTGGAATCTGTTGACCCGCTCATCATGGTGTTGAACACACCTCAAACTTCAGAGGACGGCATGTCTGCGAAAATATTACCGCCGGAAGAGCGGATCCGGATCGCCGGGGAATTTCTGAAGGCCCGCGGTCTGCTTGATTTTCCATTCATCATCGAACCGCCACGCCTGTCGCGTGACCAGGATCGCGCCGTTCGCATTTTGCCATTAATTGATGGATATTCCTTATATGACTATGATCCTTTAAATGGCCGCTTGTTGGTATGGTTCAATACAGCAGGCGAAATTTCTACGGTCTTCTGGAGACCCCTCAAACTTGCAGCGGGGGCTATCGTCAACATTCAGCCTGCCGCCAGGGCGTGGGAGCAATTCGCTGCTGGAAATACACCGCAGGGAAATGGAATGGGACAATGCTGGCAGGCCATGATCTTCGACTCCAAAGAGCCTGATGCAGGCGCGCAGGTTACCACCCCTTCCTGTGTCAGTTGGGGGGCAGGGAGTAACCGGCCCTATGACGAGGCGGCCATTAACGAAGTCAGCCTTGTTTATTTTGCCCATGACCTGAGTTTAGGCACGTCGCCGTTTGCCTACCCGGCCGATTCGCCTGCGCGTGATGTTTTTCCGATGTGGCAATTTTCAGGAGTCACATCGGACGGGCGTGAGCTGGTGGTGCTCTGGCCCGCGATACTGAAACCTTAACGAATCCGGCCGCCGGGCTTTGCGCGGTAATTTTTATACGGTCCCGCACCCGGGCACATGCACCTGGTATCGCAGGCGCGGTATGTGTTGGGATGCCGGTCAAATGAACATTATATTGATCAAGGAGCAAAAATTATGAGCAGACTTCCCTATTACATCGTGGATGTTTTTGCCGAGCAAAAGTATGCTGGCAATCAGCTTGCCGTTTTCCGGAGCGCACGTGGACTCTCGGGTGATGAAATGCAGAAGATCACCAGGGAGATCAATTATTCAGAAACCACGTTCATCCTGTCGGATGAGGAAAACAATGGCGGCTTTGATGTGCGTATATTTACACCCAAAGAGGAAGTCCCTTTCGCGGGCCATCCGACAATCGGCACTGCCCATATCATCTACAATGAAATCCTTCAGGGCAGGGCTGAAAAAGTGCTTCTAAATTTGAAGGTGGGGCAGATCCCGGTTACGTTCAGCGGGGATGGGTACTGCTGGATGAAACAAATACAACCGGTATTTGAACAGCAGCATCAGCCCGCGGTCCTTGCGGATATTCTCGGTTTGGATGCGGCGGAGATCGATGAGCGTTTTCCCATTGAAGAAGTTTCAACCGGGCTGCCTTTTTTCATTGTGCCCCTGAAAAACATCGCGGCGTTGAAAAAGGCGAAGGTTGACAGACAAAAGTGCTTTGACCTGATAAAAAATACGACAGCCAAGGGTATTTTGGTTTTCTGCCCCGAAACCCATGAGCCGCAAAATAATATCAGTGTGCGGGTATTTGTCGATTACTATGGTGTTCCGGAAGACCCGGCAACAGGCAGCGGCAATGGTTGCCTCGCGGGTTACCTGGTTAAACATTGTTACTTCGGGCAGGATCCTATCAACATTCGCAGCGAGCAGGGATATGAGATCGGCCGGCCGTCCCTTTTGCTTTTGAAGGCGGAACAGAGCGGCGCAGATATAAATATCTTCGTCGGCGGGAAGAGTATTACCGTGGCGCAGGGAGAGTTTATTTGATATTCACTTCAGCCGCTTCCGCCCGCCCGCGGCGCAAGGGAAAATAGTACAGGAAATGCAAAATGATCAGTTTTGATGAACTCGCCATTGAAAGACCGGTTGGCAGTGAGAACAATAGAATCATATTGAAAAAGCTGAAAAATGAAGCGGATAAATTAGGCTATCACACGATAAGCCTGCCGATGGAAACTCAATTATGGGAAGGCAAAGACTCCTTCCTTGAACAGAACGGTGTTAAGGTTAAGATACACCCGAGCCCATTCTCCCCTTCATTTAAGGGCAGGGGTACACTGGTATCCTGTCAGGATTGGCAGGATGTTGAAGACCATCCCAATTCAATTCTTGTTTTCCGTGAATCGATCACGAAAGAGGGGTTGATGCCTTTAAATTTCCCCGCATATTTCCCCCCGGAACATAAGGAAATATACGGGAAGATCATTCGATCCGATCCGAAATGCATCATTACTGAGACGGGGAAACAACAAATGTCCGGTCTTGATCCCCATCCTTACTTTGAAGACGCGAACTTTCAATATCCCGCGGCTTATAAGGGTCTTGATCACCCATTTGATTATGATCATGAGGCGTATATAGAGATTAACTCCGAGTCAAGACCTGTAATGACGGAACAATTGCTGATCGAGAAAAAAGGTCAAAGCGCTCCGGTAATCCTCATCTGCGCGCACATGGACAGTAAATATAATACTCCCGGGGCTCTTGATAACGCCGCGGGGGTATATACCCTGGTGAAATTATTGGCCCGGCTTGACGGGGAGACCTTTAATTCAACAATACATATTCTGCCATTTAATGGCGAAGAAAATTATGGCATTCCCGGTCAGGTCAGATATCTGGAATACATAAGGGAAAATGCTATAAATATTAAAGCTGTCATAAATATCGATTCGCCGGGATTCCGTGGCTCGCAAAGTGCGGTATCTTTTTATAATATCGATGAAAAGAGGCAGGAGGAATTGCTTGGCAAAACGCAAAATTTGATCAAGGGCGTTGACTGGTTTGCCGGCGATCATGCCATGTTTGCTTTTCAAGGGATACCCTGTATCGCGGCGACATCCGGAAATTTATTCGAGATTACGATCCGCTATACCCATACAGAACAGGATACAAAAGAGATCGTTGACCTTGAATTAATTGAAAAATTGGTGGTTGATCTGCATCTCTTATTAATGGAGATCGATAAATAAGATCCTCGTACCATCGTTTACAGGAAGCGAAAAATCAGTGGACAATATCACCATCAAACAAGCCAAAGCAGAATACTTTGAAACGATCTCAAAATTGATCGCGGAGCAAAACAAGAGTCCTGAAATCCATTGCATTCAAAGTGACACGGGTGCTGACAGCCAAAGTATTCAAAATGAGATGGTCCGCCTCGCTGCGGAGGATGGAATTTGCTTCATGACGGCCTTTCAAAACGGTGACTTGATCGGGTCCCTGGGGTGTGAACTGGATCAGGAACTGGGCCGGGGGTGGACAAGGGGACCGTTCATCATTTCGAAAACGGATGAATGGGAAGGAGTAGCATCCGCCCTGCTCGAGGGGCTGCAAAATACACTGCCATCCACCATCCATTGGCTGGATAGTTTTTTGAACATTGCAAACGAACGGGGTAATAAATTCTATCTTGCGCACGGTTTTCAGCAGCTGCGATTGGTCCATGTTTATGCTGCCCGGGCTTATGAAGTTCCGTTGGGGAACTTAAGCGCCTGTGGATCTTTGGATGCGCGCCAGGGACCGAAATTCATTACCCTGCATGATAGCATATTCGCTCAAACGTATGCGACTGGCCAAAGGATTTTGGATAAGCTGGATGATGATCACCGGGTATTCGTTCATACCCGGGGAGAGGAATTGCTGGGTTATTTATATGCGGCGGTCGAAGAGGAAACCGGCGATGGCTCGGTGGAATTTATCGGGGTGCGTGAAGACGCCAGGGGAAAAGGGGTCGGCCGGGAGCTCCTGCAAACAGCCCTGCACTGGCTGTTTGATGTGAAGAAGGTATCTCAAGCCGCGCTGGTTGTCAATGATAACTTGACCAATGCCCGTTCGCTGTATGAGAGTGTTGGTTTTCGTTTGAAATACACAGGGGTCCATACCAGAAAAGAATGGTAACTTGAAGATCTCGCGACCTTGATCCGCTTTTCATGGCAGGCGGGCGGGCAGACAAATACCCGGGGCAGATCTGTGGGCAAAATGCCATAATGGTGATCTGATCCCCATCCTGTTCTTCGGCATTGTAAACACTGGAATAGGTTGTTATTTTGTAACTGCTCAGCCATCTCCTAAATTGTAGCGACCCACCAGGGGTTCAAGAACCAGTAGAAATATCTTTTTTGTGGTGTTTTGAGCGGGGCAAACCATCGGCTTAAGTTCGCCCGCACGGTCGAAAACAGGGAGGGGTTGTGTCAAAACGATCATCCGGTGAGTAAGTACCTGATTGTATCCATGCTCTCATACAGCGCCTCCCCCAAGTGGGGGAGACGAATTCACCCTACTCGGGGGATGAGCCTGGGGGTGGTCCGGTTTACAATAAACTTTGAATAGATATCCCTGTCATCCTCAATATTTTGGGGCTGTTTGGGCCATTAGAAATTAGCGCCAAAAACCTGGATTTACGCAAAATTGCCTATGCCAGATTTATTCATGGTTATGGTGAATATATATTTTCATGATGACCTCACAACAAATATTTTCTACGCAATGTCTGAATAAGCAGGCGTTGCTCGAACCTTCTGGCGCGCAAGCCGTCGGAAGGATGGGTCCCAGGTAACCAATGGATGGTACATTAACCATGAAAGCCAATCATAAAATTATTGCCCTGCTGGTTGGCGCGATCATACTGGTTGCGCTGGGGGTGGCAGCCTCGTTTTGGACTTTTAACCAGATCGAGGTCTCAGCCCAGAAGCGAACACGAACCTCCGAAATAATAAAAAAAACAAACTATTTGCTCTCCGCCCTGGTAGATTCTGAGACTGCCGTGCGCGGTTACTTGTTGACCGGGGATGAGGCTTTTCTGGAACAGTATCTCGAGGTGCGCGATAGCTTTAGCAGCCGCCTTGAAGAACTGCGACAGCTGACCTCGCACAGCGCCGCCCAAAACCGCTTGGATGCGCTGGCTCCACTGGTGGATGCCAAATTGGCGCATATCGCCCATACCGTTGAGTTGTACCGCAGCCATGACCAGGTTGCCGCGGCGGAAATGGTAACCAGCGGGGAGGGCAAGCGAATGATGGATCTGGTTCGTGTCGAGATAAGCGACATCATCAAGTCGGAGGAGGACACGCTGGCACGGGATCAAGCCGGGTTTGAAGCGAATATGCGCCTTCTGTTTGTGATCATCATCATCGCCAGCCTGTTTGGTGTGCTGCTCGCGGTTTCTTTCGCCTATCAGATTTATCGGGAAACACAGCAGCAGATCAAAGATTTGGTCCTTAACGAGACCCAGCGTATTCTGGAGATCCAGACACAGACCAACCAACAACTTCAGCGAGCCAACGCCACTTTACAGGTCAGCGAAGAAAAACTCGCCGTAACGCTCAACTCCATCGGCGATGCTGTGATCGCCACGGATGCCGAAGGTCTCGTGACGCTCCTAAATCCGCTCGCCGAGCAGCTCACCGGTTGGACAAAGGCACAAGGCATCGGCCGCCCCGTGGAAGAGATCTTCTGCATTCTCAACGAAGAAACACGTCAACCCGCCGTTGTCCCCGTGGCAGAAACCCTGGCGCTTGGAACGATCCACCGCCTGGCCAACCATACAGTCCTGATTGCACGCGATCAGAGCGAGTGCCCCATCGCTGACAGCTGCGCACCGATCCGGGACCGCGAAGGTCTGGTGGTCGGCGCTGTGCTGGTGTTCCGGGATGTTACCGTGCGCAGTCGCCTGGATCGGGCGCTGCAGGAAAAAAACGTCGAACTGGAGAACGCCAGGTCTCTGGCAGAAAAAGCCAGCCAGGCCAAATCGGATTTCCTTTCCAGCATGAGCCATGAGCTGCGCAGTCCGCTGAATGCCATACTTGGGTTCTCCCAACTGCTGGAAACCGATTCCCCGCCGCCAACGCCAATTCAACGCGAAAATATCGCCCAGATCCTGCAGGCAGGCTGGCATCTGCTGAATTTGATCAACGAAGTTCTCGACCTCGCCAAAATCGAGTCCGGGCATGCCTCGCTTTCGCCTGAACCGGTGTCTATTTCCGAAGTTATTCTTGAATGCCAGGGCATGATTGAACCACTGGCCCAGGAGCACGGCATCCAATTGGTTTTTCCGCGCTTCGATATCCCATATTTTGTGCGCGCCGACCGGACGCGGGTGAAGCAGGTTCTGATCAACCTGCTCTCCAATGCCGTAAAATACAATACCCAACAGGGAACCGTTGAGCTCACATGCAGCCCGGGCACACACGGGTACATTCGGGTCAGCATCCGCGATACCGGCGCAGGGCTGTCCCCGGAACAGATCGCGCATCTCTTCCAGGCCTTCAACCGGCTCGGACAGGAGACGGGTGCGGTCGAGGGCACAGGCATTGGGCTGGTGGTGGCAAAACGACTGATCGAATTAATGAAAGGCGTGATCGGCGTGGAAAGCAGCGTTGGAGTGGGCAGTGTGTTCTGGTTCGAGCTCCTTCTGGTTGGCGAGCCGCGCCTTGCGCTGGAGCCGGACAACGAAGCATCAGAGGTCAAGTTGCATACACCTCCCAAAGTACGTCAGCAGACCCTGCTATATGTCGAGGACAATCCGGCCAATCTGAATTTGGTTAAGCAAATCATTATGCGCCGCCCCGATATTCGCCTGCTGACTGCTGTGAACGGGACCAGCGGAGTCGAGCTTGCGCGCTATTCCCAGCCGGATGTCATTCTGATGGACATCAATCTACCCGATATTAGCGGTATCGAAGCTCTGAAAATCCTACGGGCGGGTCCGCTCACGGCCCGCATCCCGGTTATTGCCCTGAGCGCCAACGCCATGCCGCGCGATATCAGGAACGGCATGGAAGCCGGCTTCTTCCGCTATATTACCAAGCCGATCAAGATCAATGAGTTTATGCAGGCGCTGGATGATGGCCTGGTATTTGCAGAAAAACAATCCGCCGCTGGCCTGTTTGATGCGCCAGTAAAGACAGATCTGGCCTCATGATTTCTTCCACCGATATACTGCACGGCAAAGTCCTGATCGTCGATGACCAACAGACCAATATCCTGCTGCTGGAACGAATGCTGAGCACGGCAGGCTATGTTTCGGTAAGTTCCACGCTCAATCCGTTCCAGGTCAGGGAAATGCACCTCGAGAACCGTTACGACTTGATCCTGCTCGACCTGCAGATGCCCGGCATGGACGGGTTCCAGGTGATGGAAGCGCTTAAGGAGGTTGAACCGGACGGCTACCTGCCGGTGCTTGTCATCACCTCCCAACCGAGTCACAAACTGCAAGCACTGCAAGCTGGCGCGAAGGATTTCATCAGCAAACCGTTCGAGCTTGCAGATGTGCTGGCGCGGGTTCACAACATGCTGGAAGTGCGCCTGCTGCATAGGAAATTGCGCTCCTACAATGACGCACTGAAACAACAAGTATGCGAACAGACAACCTTGCTGGCCATCTCGCGCACCCTGGCATCCACCCTACTATTCCAGCCGAATTTGATCCTCAAACAATTGCAAGAGATCATCGCTTACTCCCAAGGCGGAATATTCGCATTGGAAAGCCCGGCGCTGGTCAGCCTGGCGCTGTGGGGAACGCAAACACTGGAGCAATCCGACCCGGTCCACATTATCTTGAATAATCCAGAGGCCTTGGAGGCGTTATTCAACGTTTATCAGCCAATTCGTATTGCGGATGTGTGGAGCGACGATCCGCAGGCGCAAGTTTTGCGCTCAGTTCTGGATGCCGATGCAGCTCAGCTGCTCGAAGGAATACATTCCTGGATGTGGATACCACTGGCAGTGCAAGGTCGCCTGCTCGGTGGCGTGTGTCTGGCCAAAAACACAAAGAATTTTTTCACAGAACACCATGCGGAACTGGCGCTGAGCGTAGCCAATCAATCGGCGATCACACTGAGCAATGCAAAACTGGTTGGAGAGGAGCAGGCCCTGGCAGTATCGGAAGAACGTCAGCGGTTGGCGCACGATCTTCACGATGCTGTCAACCAATCGCTTTTCTCCGCCGGCCTGATCGCCGAAGTCCTGCCGCGTTTGTGGGACATGAACCATTCGGATGCCGAGCGATCGCTCAATGAACTCCGTCTCCTGATCCGGGGCGCATTGGCCGAGATGCGCGCACTGCTGACTGAACTGCGGCCAACAACATTGACCAATTCAAAGTTGAGCGACCTGCTGCGGATGCTGGGCAACGCATTCACAGGCCGGACCAATGTGCCTGTCGCGTTTTCATTAACGGGTGAAACCAGCCTCCCGGCCAACGTGCAGGTGGCCTTTTACCGGGTCTGTCAGGAAACACTTAATAACATTGGCAGGCACGCAAACGCCAGCCATGTCAAGATCGACCTTTGGCAGGACGGAACCGGGATCGGGATGCGCATTGGCGATGATGGCCAGGGTTTTGACACCGCCAAAATATTCTTGGGTCATTACGGGCTGGGCATCATGCGCGAACGCGCCGGAGAAGCGGGGGCGGAACTATCAATTCTAAGTCAACCCGGTCAGGGTACTGAATGCAGAATGCTCTGGTCGACAATCCCATTGGTGTAAACCGTATGACAATACCTTCCTTCTACGCTCATATTTTTTATAAGTCTCTCCGCGGTTTTTTAGATTGATCCTCAATCTTTTATGCGGCGAGGGCCTCGAGGGCTTGCTGTTCATTAAGATCGAGCACCTTACCGAGTTCCAATAAAATGATCAGTCGATTCTCAAGACGCACGATCCCTTTGAGAAACACAGAGTTGACCGAATTGACCATCGGGGGCAGCGGCTCGATCAGCTCGTCGGAAACCCGCAGGACCTCGGATACACCATCCACGACCACGCCCACCTTGATGCTGCCCATGGTGACAATGATTATGCGGGTCTGCCGGGTATCTTCCCTTGCATCCAGATCAAACCGGTTGCGCAGGTCGATGACGGGCAGGACACTGCCGCGTAAATTGGTGACCCCCTTTACATAGGCAGGGGTCTGCGGAAGCTGTGTAATGGCCTGCATCTTGATGATGCTTTCCACAACAGCGATGTTGATGCCATAAAATTCGTTTGCCAGTTCAAAGATCACCAGTTGTTGTTCCATATAGTTTGTTCTCCGAATTAACTCAATGACACGATCAGAGGTGACCTCATCTTTTGGAGGAGGCCGCCTCTTGCATGGTTTATTTCACGGTAAGTTTGAAGCGGGCAACGACCTGCTGCAGTTGCTGAGCCATTTCCATCAGGGAAGTGGCGGAGGCAGAGACTTCCTCGACCTGGGCCGAGACCTCCTCGGTGGAGGCGGAGACTTCCTCGACAGCAGCGCTGTTCTCTTCGCTGACACTGGCGATGTTCTCGATGGCCTGGGTCAACTCAGTCGAATTGGCAGCCATCTCTTCGGTGGCGGCGGTATTCTCTTCAATCACAGCCGAGACCGAATCAACGGCTTCAACAAGTTCGGCTGCGGCGGCGCTGACTTTGGCGGCTGCTTTGCCGGCATCTTCCGCCTGCTTGTAAACTGATTCGGCCGCGCCGAGGATGTTAT
>CAYLOW010000140.1:0-10473 GCA_964385315.1 uncultured Anaerolinea sp. | reverse complement strand
ATAAAATGGAATTAATCACAGGCGGCAAAAGTCATGGTATAAAAAATAAGGGAAAATCACAGCTAAAGGAAAACCATGATTTACACCATACTCTTATTCATTGCTGGACTTGTTGTTTTAATCCTCGGCGCAGAACTTTTGGTGCGGGGTGCTTCCCGGCTTGCCGCAGCCTATGGCGTTTCTCCGCTTGTGATTGGCTTGACCATTGTTGCCATTGGTACTGCTTCACCTGAAGTTGCTGTGTCGCTGCAAGCCGCTGTCAACGGACAGGGCGATTTGACGCTTGGCAATGTGCTTGGATCCAACATCTTCAACATCCTATTCATTCTAGGAATTACATCCATTGTTGCGCCTATTGTTATTGCTGAGCAACTGATCCGTAAAGATGCTCCGATTATGGTTGGCGTATCCCTATTGGCTCTTGGATTGGCGTGGGATGGAAACCTTGGCTGGCTGGATGGGATGGTTCTTTTGCTCGGTGTAATTGTGTACATTGTCTTTGCCCTGCGTCAAAGTCGCATAGAAAGCCGGGAGGTGCAGGAGGAATATGCGCAGGAGTTTTCAATTAAGAAATCGCACACCGAAAAGAAGGTTGCACTCAACAGTGCTTTCATTCTTTTGGGCCTGGGCCTGCTTGTAGTGGGATCCAACTGGCTGGTGGATTCGGCTGTGCAGATCGCCGAAGTTCTGGGGGTGAGCGAATTGGTGATCGGTTTAACCATCGTTGCTGCGGGAACATCCCTACCTGAGATTGCCACTTCTGTGATCGCAGCGATTAAAGGAGAAAGTGATATTGCGGTGGGGAACGCCGTGGGAAGCAATATCTTCAACCTGCTCGGCGTGTTGGGAATTGGCGCGCTGGCCGCTCCAGGAGGCGTTTCAGTAACGGCACGCGTTTTGCAATTTGACCTGCCTGTGATGGTCTTTGTGGCATTGGTGACCCTGCCCATCTTTTATATTGACAGCCGAATCTCGCGCATTGAGGGCGGGCTGCTGCTGGGGTATTACATTCTCTATGTGTCGTATGTTGTTTTGCGCGCCGCTGAAAGTTCCGCCCTGCCCGCGTTGACCTTGTTTATTGTATTTATTATTCCGGTCACTTTTATCACATTAATTGTCTTTGCGTTCAAGTCAGCCCGCGTTACAGGCAAAATTATGAAGTAATCGTGAATACATACAGGGTATAAAAATCCTAAAAAATAATTATCGGATACCGTTCAAGATCATTCGGAGGCGACATGAATGTGACCGTTTGTATGAAACGAAACGTAGTTTCTGTCCGTGAAGATACGACCTTGCGTGAAGCAATAAGCATCTTTGTAAAAAAACATATCGGCCTGCTGCCTGTTGTGGATGACAACGATATGCCTGTTGGCGTGGTCGGATTACACGATGTGCTTACTCTTGAACTGCCCGATTTTTTCACCTTCTTTATAGATGTGGACTTTGTCCACGATTTCGGCGCAGTGGAAAATTTGCATCCCTCGGCAAGGACCATGAATAAAACCGTCAAAACCATAATGAAATCTGCCGTCACAGTCGAGGAAGATTGCGGTTTGCTGCGGGCTTACTCATTACTGGTAAAGCACAACCAGCACGACCTGCCGGTTGTTTCAAAGGATGGGAAGCTGGCGGGCATCACGTCGCGCGTAGATATCGGTGCTGCAATTCTTTCTACGTGGGTCAGGGCAGACCGATGACGATAATTCCTGCAGCCATATCCAGCATAATCTTTGTTACCAGCCTGATCCTGATCTTTTCTGAAAAGCTCCATCGAACCATTACCGCCATCGCGGCGGCGGCATTGATGGTGGTGATGGGGAGGCTCTTTGGATTTTATTCCGAAGAGGCTGCGCTTGAATCCATTGATTTCAACACACTTGGTCTTCTACTTGGCATGATGATTCTCGTTGCCATGCTGGAGCCGACAGGATTCTTTCAGTATCTGGCAGTGCTCGCAGCTCGTTCATCGAAGGGAAACCCCAAGCGCTTATTTATTTTGCTGGGAGTCATCACAACCATTCTTTCAATGTTTTTGGATAATGTAACGACCGTGGTGCTCATCGCCCCGGTGACTATACTTATTTGTGAAATCGTGGGCATCAGTGTACTTCCTTTTCTTGTTTCGGAAGCTTTGCTGTCAAATACTGGCGGCGTGGCAACCCTGGTCGGTGATCCGCCCAATGTGCTGATCGGTTCAGCGGCCGGTTTTTCCTTTAACGACTTTTTGATTTTTTCCATGCCGATTGTATTGGTGGCATGGGCAGGTGCATTATTTTTGCTTCAATATCTATTTAAAAAGGAATTATCCAAACAACCCCGAAGCGTTAAAGCCATCATGCGCCTCAGCCCTGAGGAAACGCTCAACGAGCCGTTGGTCGCAAGGCGTATTTTGATTGTATTGGGCGGGGCAATCCTGTTTTTCTTTGTTCATCATGCTTTGCATATCAGCCCTTCATTGGTTGCGTTGAGCGCGGCTGCCATTGCACTCGTTTGGGTTCAGCCGGACCTGCAAGAGATCTTTAAACATATTGAATGGAGCGTGTTAATATTTTTTGGTTCGTTGTTTGTGATGGTCGGCGGGTTGGAACATGCAGGTGTTATGGATTTCATCATTGGACTTTTGAAACAAGCGCCTGATGTTCCACCAGTCCTGTTTGGGGTGGGTGTGATCTGGATCGTGGCACTGCTCTCGGCAGTTGTGGATAACGTGCCGATTACAATTGCGCTTATCCCAGTTATTAAAGGATTGGGCGAGTCAGGTATGGATATCACGCCGCTTTGGTGGGCATTGGCTTTCGGTGCAGGCTTTGGCGGGAGCGGCACGATGATCGGCTCGACTGCGAATATCATTGTGACCACGTTGTCAGAAAAAACGCATACACCCATTACAGCCAGACTTTGGAACAAGCGCGGATTGCCAGTTATGCTTGTAACATGTGCCATTGCAAGCGTCATGTATGCTGTCATATTTCGTTGGATGTAATTTTTTGTGGTGATAAGATCTTTTCAAAGGTTGAATCATCACCCGACATCTGATAATATCGAAGTGAGAAAACGATTCTCGGCGCAATCACCCTTTCGCCGTCAGACGTGATACGTTTTTATCAAAGGAGAGCGCGTATGGAAAATCCAATCCATCTATTATTGGTGGCAGTCATTCAAGATCAGGACCTGGAACCCGCGACCAATGCCCTGCATGGAATTGGCGCAACGCTGACTTATCTTTCCAGCGCGGGCGGGTTTTTAGGACGCCGCAACGCAACGCTTTTGATCGGCCTGCCGGTTGAAAAGGAGCAGGAAGCGCTGAAGGCGCTGGAGACTTCCTGCCGGCAGCGCATTGAATACATGACCCTGCCGCTTGAAGGTTCACCCATGCCGATGCCCGCGCCCGTGCCTGTGACCGTGGGCGGCGCAACGGTCTTTGCCCTGCCAGTGGAAAGATTTGAACAAATTTAGAACCGGAGAAACCATCATGAAAATGATCATCATCATCGTACAGGATCATGACGCCGATATTCTGACCCGGGCCTTTACCGCGGGGAATTTTCGCGTTACGCGAGTGTCATCGACAGGCGGATTTCTGCGAAGCGGGGTCGTGACCATGCTGCTGGGTGTCGAAGACCCGCAAGTGGATGCGGCCATCCAAGTTGTGCGTGCCGCCCTGCCCGCCGCAAGCGATAAAAAGCGCGCGACCCTGTTCGTTGTCCCCGTGCAGCACTTCGAACAAATATAAACTCCGTTCTGCAAAGACGTTAAGCAAAATTTATTAATTGTTTAACGTCTTTGTTTTGTTTAATTTATTGTGAGGTAAACATGTTGAAAAATAACCGGTCCCTTTTTATCTTTATCGTTTTACTGGCCCTCGCACTTGCCTGTGCCAATCCGCTGGGAGGAAGCGCACCCGTCCAACCCGGCGTGGAAACCGTTGTCGCAGCAACGCTTCAGGCGCTGACCGCTGCCGCCCCCCCGCCCGCGTCAGCGGGAGTCACTCCTGTGCCGGAGCCCGCGAGCCTGCTGCCCCACGCGATGTATTTTCTTAAAAATGACAACGCGGGACTGGTACAGGTTTACCGCCTTGAAAAGGACGGCAGGACGCTCACGCAGATCACCTTTGAGCCCGCCAAGGTGGATGATTACGATGTCTCCCTGATCGATGGCAGTGTGGTCTATGTTTCCAACAACCAGATGTTTCTTGTGGATGCCAATGGGGCGAACCGCCGCAAGCTCCTGGAAGGCGGGAACATCGATGAAAACAATGCCTTCCTGACCAATCTAAGCACGCCCGTCTTCTCGCCTGACGGCCAGACGATCGCATACGGATATAAAGGATTGAACTTTTACTCAGTGCCAACCGGGCAGTCAAACCGTGTGCTTGACAATGTGATCAATACTTCGAACGGGTATGCCTTTCCAGGTGAACTGTACCGGCCTGAAGCATATTCCGCAGATGGGAGCAGGCTGCTGATCACGATCGGGTATATGGAAGGCGCTTCAGCGGCGATCTATTATCCCAATGGCAGTGCGCTGGTGCGCCTGAACGGGGGCGAAGGCGCATTGATCTGCTGCGGCAACACCCAATGGACAGCGGACGGTTCCGCCATCTATGCGGCGAATGCCTCCCTGGGCATGTTCAACCCGGGCTTGTGGCGCGTTGACTCGTCCACGGGTATGGTGACAACCCTTCTCAATGGCGACGCCGGCAACAGCACATTCAACTTTGCCAACGCGCCTTTTCCCGCGCCTGACGGCCAGTTGTATTATTTCTTCGTCAACCAGCCCAACACGGAGGAATTTGTCAACCGCGCGCCGCTGCAGCTTGTGCGCTCTGCGCCGGACGGCGTGACCAATCGAACTGTCCTGCGACCCGAGACCTATGCCGGCATGAACGAAGCGCTCTGGGCGCCAGATGCAAGTTTTGTGATCATCGCTGATGCACCGATCCAGGACGTATATTATGGCGGCATCCCGGAACTGGTTTATATTGACGCGCAAAAAAGCCCGATCCAGCTCGCTGATTTTGCCATCGATATGAAGTGGGGACCATAGACCCAGCCCGGCTCCAGGCCTGCGCGGCGATATGCGGATAAAATAAACTCCATGGCATCACTTGCAGATAAACTTAAATCACTCGGCGTGAAGACGGGGAACATGATCCCGCCTCCCCAGGCCAGGGCAGCCCTTTACACCATTGACTCTGTTGTGACGGGGAGTTTTCGGTCCACGCCGCGCGGCGAAGCCTTTGTGGCGGAGCAAACCTTTGACGAAGACTACCTGCATGGAAGCGCATCCCATCTTGTAACATCCCCGCTTTCCCTGATCTCGGAATGGGCAAACGATGTCCGCATATCGGAACTGCCCATTTCATCCTTTGCATTTCTTGATACCGAAACATCCGGCATGGCAGGCGGCACGGGGACCTATGCCTTTCTCGTCGGCGTGGGGCGCTTCATAGACGGCAAATTCGACCTGCAGCAATTCTTTTTACGCGACCCGTCTGAAGAACCCGCCATGCTCGAGGCGTTGATCGAATTCCTCGCGCCGTGTGAAGGGCTGGTCACTTTCAACGGCAGGTCTTTTGATGCACCCCTGCTGACAACCCGTTACAAGATGCACCGCATCCCCGTACCCTTTAAGAATTTTGCACACCTCGACCTGCTGCCGCTTGCGCGGCGATTATGGCGTGACAGGCTTCCCTCGCGGGCGTTGAAATATCTGGAGGAGCATGTGCTTGGGTTCACCCGCGCATCGGACGAGGTGCCGGGCTATGAAATTCCGTGGCTGTATTTTGATTACCTGCGGACGCAGGACGCGCGTCCGCTGGGCGGGGTGTTCTATCATAATGCGATGGATGTGGTGGCAATGGCGGCGCTGCTTGCC
This sequence comes from uncultured Anaerolinea sp., assembly GCA_964385315.1. Lineage (GTDB taxonomy): Bacteria > Chloroflexota > Anaerolineae > Anaerolineales > Villigracilaceae > Villigracilis. The sequence goes on along the minus strand of CAYLOW010000140.1, from coordinate 4,593 downwards.
CATATCAGCGATATTTTGACTGACCCGTATCGCGGCAGCGTGGAACATGGGCTGGATTTCATCGCGCTGGGTAAATTGTATGAGGACTTGAATCACTGGGACGAAGCCGCCCGCCTCTTCGAGCATGGACTCGAGATCGGGCTGGATGAATCAGATTTTGGCGTGGCCGTGAGGCGTTTATCCACGCTCCAGAAAAAACGCGGAGATGTGGAGCAGGCCCTGCAGCTGTGGGAACAGGCGGCGGGGAAGGGTCATATTTACGCCCACATTGAACTGGCAAAATATTATGAGCATAAAAAACGTGATGCGAAGGCATCCCTTGAATGGGCAAAGTCAGCACGCAGGGAGGCCGAGGCTGCCGACCTGCCGGCTTATATCCGAAAGCACTGGCTCGAAGAGATCGACCACAGGCTAAAACGGCTGGAACGTAAAGCGGGTTTATAATTTGGGAACCATTCACCAAGAGGAGTATTCCATGGAAATTACAATTTCACAAGAACAAGGACGTGCCACTGTTTCAGTGATCCGCGTTTCGGGGCATTTGGATGGCCAGACCTACCAGGATCTGATCTCCAAGGCAAACGAGATCGTGGGGACAGGTGTAAAAAATATATTATTGGACCTTGAAGACCTGACCTATATTTCCAGCGCAGGGCTGGTCTCCCTGCATACCATTGCGCTGCTTCTGCGCGGTGAAACCCCGCCAAATTTGGAGCAGGGATGGTCAACGCTCAAGTCCATGGATCGAACGCGCGACGGAGGCCTGCAAAAGAATTTTAAATTGCTCAATCCGCGGGCAGAAGTCAAAAATGTCCTTGAAATGGTCGGTTTCTCGGAGTTCTTTGAAGTATTCACCGACAAGCAAAAAGCCATTGATTCATTCTAGCGCAAGTTGAAAACCAGCGGTGCAGCCCAATGCTGCATCGCTGTTGATTCATTTTCATGAACCGCGATTTTTAAGTTCACCGCAGAATCTTTTCAGCCAGGAGAATTCCATGCAGATCACTTTTTCAAAGCAAGAGGGGCGTGTTCCTGTGACGATCATGAAGTTGACGGGCAATCTGGATGCTTCGAACTATGCAAGCGTCATTGCCAAGGCACAGGAGACTTATGATGAGGGGGTGCGCAGCCTGCTGATCGATCTGAGCAGTGTGCCTTACGTGAGCAGCGCGGGGTTGATGTCTCTGCATTCGGCGGCTTTGATCTTTGCGGGATTTTCCATGAAACCGAAAGAGGGGGGGCGCCCGGCCTTTCGCTCGATCAATTCGGAAAACTCCAAAATCGTCCGCGAACATCTAAAATTATTCGGCCCACAACCTGCCGTTGAGCAGGTGCTGGAGGTCGTAGGGTTAAAACAATTTTTGGATATCCACACCGACCTTGATACGGCCGTCCAGGCTTTTTAATATGTAACCTTACGGGGTGAGTCTGCATCCAATCAGATGTAGAAAAAAATTAATTTGTGAGGACACATGGCTAAAAAGAAAACGAAGAATGTCAATACCCGAAGCGGTTTTTCCGCTCTTTTACGCAAGCCAGCAGTACAACTGGGCCTGGTTGCATTGGTCGCACTCATCATCTACCTGATCGCGTCGACGGCAGGCGGCGGGGGGCTGGCGCGAGACATCAGCGTGGATGAAGCCTACAAGATGTATCAAGCCGGCACATTTGTAGTGGATGTCCGTACCCAGGAGGAATGGGACGAGTATCATGTTCCCAATGTTCCGCTCATTCCATTGGACGAATTACCCAACCGCTTGAATGAAATTCCAAAAGATAAGGAAATCGTGGTCATCTGCCGCTCCGGGAACAGGAGCCAGCAAGGCCGGGATATTCTGCTCTCGGCAGGTTATAAAGCCGCGAGTGTGACAGGCGGCATAAAGGAGTGGTATGCCAAAGGATATCCAATTGAAGGCACGCCTGTACAATAACGCACGCGGGGACCGAAAGCCCCATTTCTGAAATACAAAAAGACTCCAAGGTGAAAATCCTGGAGTCTTTTTATTTGGGACGCATTTCAGAATAGTTCTGATAAAAAGAACGATCGGATAATTTATGAACCCGCGACGGCTTTTGGTTTGACGCTTTGAAGCCGGGAGAATCCCTTTTGCAGGAGCAGGACCAGGAATGTGATGGCGGGCGGCTGTCCCTGCCCCCCTGCCTGTGAGGAAACCAAGAAAAACCTGTGAAAAGGCTGTGAAAATTTTATACAATTTAACGTTGGTTATGGCTGAGAGATAAACAGGGCATAAAACCAAAAGAGTTTTTTGCGGTGCGAACAAACGATTCATGCGCCTGGCCCCGGATTGAAGTCTTGATCAATCGGTAAAAGTCAACGGGCGTAAGAATTATTCTGAGGCAGCCGGATGGGGGGAAGGCGGGCAAGTTTCAGAAATACGATTAAGGCTGAATCAAAAAACGTCCCGAGGCATTTTGCCTCGGGACGTTTTTGTGAATTGATACCCTGTCTAAATTCCGCCCTGCTCTTCCTTCTTCGCTTCCATTTCCTTCCGGTGGGCTTCGATGATCGGACCGGTGATGTGAGATGGAACCGTGTCGTAATGGTCGAATTCCATGGTGAAATACCCGCGCCCGCCGGTGATGGAGCGGAGCTGGGTGGTATAGCGCAGCACTTCAGCCAGGGGCACCGTGGCCACAACGACCGTATTGCCGCGTTCTGACTCTGTCCCCTGCACACGGCCGCGGCGTGTATTGAGATCGCTCATCACATCGCCCATATTTGAATCGGGAACCGTGACGCGAATGGTCATGATCGGCTCAAATAGAACCGGGCCGGCATCCTGCACCGCGAGTTTGAAGGCTTCACGTCCCGCGATTTCGAACGCGAGCGGCTTGGAATCCACTTCATGTTCCTTGCCGTCGTAGACGATGACTTTAACATTGCTCATGGGATAACCCGCGAACGCGCCGCGTTCCATGGTGGCCTTGATGCCCTTTTCGATCGGGGGCAGGTAGGATTTCGAGAGGTTCATACCGACCAGTTCATCGGTGAATTCAAAATCGGCTGAGGGCAAAGGCTCAATGCGAAGATGAACTTCACCAAATTGACCGGAGCCACCGCTTTGCTTTTTGTGACGATATTGGGCACTGGCTTTGCGCGTAATTCCCTCGCGATAAGGAACCCGCGGTTCATGGGTGTTAAGCCCGACCTGGAACTTGGCCTGCGCGCGATGGAGCGCCACATCAATATGCTGGTCGCCCATGCCCTGTAAAACCGTTTCGTGCGTGATGGGGTCGTTTTGCCAGGTGAGGGTCATATCTTCCTCGCACAGTTTCGCGAGGGTCGGTGAGATCTTGGCCGCATCAGCCTGGCTCTTGGGGGTAATCGCCACGCGAAAGAGCGCAGCCGGGAATTTCGCCTTTTCAATTGTGAGCGGGTGCCCCTTCTCGCAGAAGGTATCACCTGTTGTGGTCGCAGTTAATTTGGAAACAGAAGCAATATCGCCGGCATGCACCACTTTCGCACCGATCGCTTCCTTGCCGCGCTGGAAGTGCAGACCGGAAATACGTTCATCGGCGCTCTTGTTTTGATTCCACATGTGGCCGTCGGCCTGGATGCTGCCGGAGTACACACGGAAGTAAGTCATTCGGCCTACGAACGGGTCGGCTGTGGTCTTCCAGACATACGCGGCCAAAGGCTCGGTATCCACCGGCCTCAACTGCTCTTCACCATTCTTGCCCTGGGCTTTGCGCCTGGGAGCATTCAATGGAGACGGCATCAGGTCGATGATATCGTTGAGCAGGGCAATCGCGCCGACTTCATGCCCGCCTGCAGCGCAGAACACGGGAACGAATGCACCGGCGTAGACCACATCTTCCAACCCGCGAACCATCTCGGCGTCGGTGAGGGAGCCGTTTTCGAGGTATTTTTCCATCAACTCGTCTTCGCCTTCCGCGGCCGCTTCCACCAATGCAAAGTGAGCTTCTTCCGCGGCATCCTTTAAGTCGGCTGGAATCTCGGCGGTGGTGTTGCCGTCACCCATATAGGCTTTCATGCCAATGATATCGACCACACCCTTGAAGCCTGATTTCTCACCGATCGGCAGGTGAACTTTAATGGCGCGCTTGCCATGCGCTTTTACAAATGCTTCAATGGCCTCATAGGTTTCTTCAAAGTTCGCGTTGTCGCGATCCATTTTATTGATCACAAAAAAGCGCGGCAGGTTGAATTCGTCGGCATAGCGCCAGGCGAGTTCCGTGCCGACCTCGATCCCCGATACTGCATCCACTAAAACAATCGCACCGTCGGCGACACTGAGGGCGGAGATAATCTCTCCCACAAAATCGGTATAACCCGGGGCATCCAGAATATTTATTTTATAATCTTTATGTTCAATGGGGATCAGGCTTGTATAAATTGAAATCTTGCGGCGGTTTTCTTCATCATCATAATCCGAGACCGTCGTCCCGTCATCAATTTTGCCGAGGCGGGTGGTTGCCTTGGTCGCGTGCAAAAAAGATTCAGCCAGCATCGTCTTGCCTGCGCCTCCATGTGAAACCAGCGCAATGTTGCGAATAAACTCGGTGGTATACTCTTTCATGGAAATAGCCTTCCTATACGTAGGATATAAA
>CAYLOW010000139.1:0-10519 GCA_964385315.1 uncultured Anaerolinea sp. | reverse complement strand
CGAAGTGGGTTTTTTATATTCCTGCCAAAGGTTCATAGTGGTTTCCTCTTTCTTGCTAAGCGGCGGTACTTTTCGGTGGGGTCGAATCCAACGCCGCTGATGCACTCCGCAAACAGCGACCACCGAACCAATGATTTCATCAAACTGCGGAAGGTGTTTCTTCAGGATGAACACCCGCCATTAATAAGCCAAGTCTTTCCGGGGTGGCTTCAGCGCGCGGGACAATATCCATGACCTGACCTTCATAGATCACAGCGATGCGGTCTGCAAGCGCGAGAATCTCATCAAGGTCTTCGGAAATGAGCATGATCGCCACACCCTGTTTTCGCTGCACAAGCAATTGCTCACGGACATATTCTGTTGCGCCAATATCCAGCCCGCGGGTGGGCTGCGCCGCGATGATGACGCGCGGGGTACGGAAAATTTCACGCGCCAGGACGATCTTTTGAATATTGCCTCCCGAGAGATTCTTGGCGTGAGTCTCACGTGAGGGGGTCTTGACGTGGAAATTTTTGATCAATTCATCGGAATGTCTGGAGATCTCGCGCAGATTTAGAAAACCATACCGTGAGTAAGGCTTTTTTTCATGCTCACGCAGGATCATATTTTCTGCAACCGTGAAATCCTTGATCATACCGTCGCGCATACGTTCTTCAGGGATGTAGGATAGCATGCGGTCTGTGATAGCAGAAGGAGTTAAACCTGTGATGTCATTCCCTTCCAAGAAGACCTTCCCGCCTGTTGTTTTCCGCAAACCGGTGATGGTCTCCGCTAATTCACGCTGGCCATTACCCGAGACACCGGCAATCCCCAAAATCTCGCCTGAACACACATCAATACTGACGCCCCGCAAGCCGGGTGTGCCCCGGTCACTGCCGCAACACACGTCTTTAAGTGCCAAACGGGGTCCGCCGCAATTCACCTGTCCGCGATCAGGGGTGAATCCCACTTCACGTCCAACCATCCAGTTTGCTAGGTCCTGTTTTGTGGTTTCAGATGTCGGCCGCGTACCGATCATGCGTCCGTCACGCAGGACGGAAACCCGATGGCTGATCTCGATCACTTCATGAAGTTTGTGCGAAATGAACACCAGGCCGTGCCCGTCCCGGACCATCTGGTTCATAATGACAAATAATTCATCCACTTCCTGGGGGGTGAGCACGGCAGTCGGCTCATCGAGTATGAGCAGGGCAGCCCCGCGGTAAAGGGCTTTAATGATCTCAACCCGCTGCTGCTGACCGACGGATAACTGCCAAATATAGGCGGACGGGTCAATTCTCAGGCCGTATCTATCCGCCAGTTCGACGATCCTCTTTGAAACACGGTCAAGGTCCGTTAACACACCACGGGAGGATGGCAGGCCCAGAGCGACGTTTTCGGCGACAGTCATAGTCTGCACAAGCATAAAATGCTGGTGGATCATGCCGATGCCAAGGTTGATCGAATCTGTAGGAGACGAAATTCTGACCGGCTTGCCATTGATCAGGATTTCACCTTCATCAGGATGATACAAGCCGTACAGGATCTTCATCAACGTGCTTTTGCCCGCGCCGTTTTCGCCCAACAGGGCATGAACTTCACCGGACTTTATATCGAAATTAACGTGATCGCTGGCAAGCACACCGGGGAATCTCTTGGTAATGCCGCGCATTTCAAGACTATTGATCCGATCCCGTCCAGAGGGGAGTTTATCTTTTTCACTCATGGATGCCATCCTATAGAATAACAGGATTCGGACTTCGGAAATCCCGGAGGATTTCCGAAGTCCTTTTATTACCAACTACTACTACGGCAGGGTTATGGTGATGGTGCCGTCAACGATACCTTTGATGGCCGTCTCAGCCAAAGTCTTGGCTGCATCAGGCAGGGCATAACCGGAGTTGAATTCGATTACCTGCCCGCCGTTGGCGAGATTGGCGGAGAAGGACTGCCCGCCAAGAGTGCCGCCCTGAATGAGGCCGACCATCTCTTTGAGCATGACTTCCCAATGGTATACCTGGCTGGCTACCACAATGGAGGGGGCCAGGGAGGCCTGGTTGGATTGGGTACCAAACCACAAAGCATTGGCTTCTTCGGCCTTACCAATTGCACCGACAACCATTTGAGCAGAACCGGTCAGGACATCAGCGCCGGCAGAAATGTGGGTGGTGGCTGCTTCTGAGGCAAGCGCAACATCCGAGAAGGAACCAATGTAATTAACATTCACCTGGATCGCGGGATCAGTCGCGAGAACACCGGCTTTGAAACCATCAACATACAGCTTGGCATCACCGGTTTCGATCGGTCCGACCACGCCGATCACCTTGCTCTTGGAAAGGGTGGCAGCCAACACGCCGTTGACATAACCGCCTTCCTGGGATAATGCCTCATAGGCAAAGACATTCGGCAGACCAAATGTATCAACCGTTGTGCCCCACGCAAAGCTGGTCTCGGGGAAATCGGGTGCAATTTCCTGCAGGGAGGAACCGTACTGGGAACCGTGGGCAATGATCAGGTCGAAGCCCAGGGTTGCATAGTCACGGATGGCAGCGGCGGCATCGTCCACAACGAACATGCCTTCTGAAACAACGAACTCAAATTTATCCTTGCCCATTTCTTCCTGAACGCGGACGAGGGCATCATACATGGATTGACCAAATGCGAGGTCATTGATCGCGCTGGGCATGACAACAGCCACGCGGAACGGTTCAGCCGCAGGGGCTTCAGTGGCCATAGGTGCTTCAGTGGCAACGGCGGGAGCCTCAGTGGCGGCGGGGGCTTCAGCAGCGGGGGCTTCGGTCGCGACAGCGGGAGCGCCGCAGGCACTCAAGACCAGCGCCAGGGTGAGGAATAACCATACAATTTTTTTCATCTTCTTCTCCTTAAAAAATATAGATTGACTCTTTTCTTCCGACGGGACATTTGTCCTGTTTCGAAATTCAAATTAACATGATGAACCGATGGACCACCACCTCCTTTTCATGGATTAATCGCCCCGTTCAAAGGGTTTCGTCAAAGCGGACGGGGCGCGAACTTTCGATACTGTGGCAACCAACACCAGGATCGTTACGATATACGGCATCATCACTGCAATATCCGAAGGAATGGGAATGTTCAAGACCTGTATCCACAACTGCAGTGAGTTGATCAAACTGAATAATAACGCGCCGCCCAAAACACCGATCGGGCGCCACGCGCCAAAGTAAACCAGGGCAACCGCAATAAAGCCAAGTCCGCTGGTCATATTCTGCTGAAAAACGTTCAACAAAGCGATGGACAGGGATGCACCCGCGATCCCTGAGAGCGTCCCGCCAAGGATGATGGTGAAATATCGAATGCGGGCAACACTCACGCCGAGCGAATCTGCCGCATCAGGGTTTTCCCCCACAGAACGGATCTTCAACCCCAGGGTGGTTTTATTCAGGACAAACCAGGCGATGGGCACAAGCAGGTACGCACAATAAACCAGGATATTTTGGCTAAAGAAAATCTTCCCGATACCGGGAATATCACTCAGGACGGGAATATAAATTTCAGGAAATCCTTTAACCGTTTCCACCGTACCCATTAATTTTTGAAAAAGCAGGTCACTCATGCCCAGGCCAAAGAGATAAAAACCGATGCCGCTGATACCCTGTTCGGCATGTAAATTGACGGTCACATAGGCCATGGCCAGCCCCATCAACGCACCCACGATCATGGCGGTTAACAAACCCAGCCACAAATTTCCGGTGGTAAGGGCAACGTAAAAGGCGGCAAAAGCCCCCAAAAGCATTTGTCCTTCAACGCCCAGATTAAGCACGCCGCTTTTTTGCCCGAAAGTCTCGCCAATTCCCGCAAATATATATGGAGTGGACAGGCGAATTCCAGATGCCAGGATGCCGATCAAAACAGTGACGGTAAAGAGATCAGAAATCATGAGCCTGCCTCCGATTGCTGGATTTGCTTATCACCCGCAGGCGGCGGGGTTTCATCGTCCCGTTTGGCAACCGCCTCACGCCTTCGCTGCCGTCTCTTGCGAATGATCTCGCTGGAGACAACAAATACAACCACCAATCCATTCAAGGCGGTGATCAGGGCAGAAGGCACCTGTACCATCCTTTGCATTTTATTTGCACCCACCAGCAGCGCGCCAAATAAGATCGAGGCAGGGATGGTCAGGATCGGATGCAGGCCTCCAAATAAAGCGGCCACGATCCCGTTAAACCCGGCGCTTCCGGTAAACCCCGACGAGGAACCATCTGTGATCATGCGATAATTAACACCAAATACCTGTGTCGCGCCTGCCAATCCCGCAAAAGCACCGCTTAGCAGCAGGGCGAGAACCATGTAACGCTGAACGTTGATACCCGCATAACGGGATGCATGGGGATTCTGACCGACTGCGCGGATCCGGTACCCTAACGTTGTGCGCCATAAAAGGATATAAACCATGAATGCCAGAATGACTGCGATCAACGCACCAAGGTGCAATCGTGTGGGAGCCAGGCGCGGCAGACGGAAAATTTCCTCCAGGCGCGCAGTTTGGGGAATTTGAGAGGCTTTTGCCGCCTGTTCCGGATCGATCATCGGTCCGCGCAGGAGGAAGTTCATTAACTGCACCGAAATGGCATTCATCATCACCGTGCTTAGGATTTCATTCACACTGAAATAAGCTTTAAGCACCCCCGGAATACCTCCCCAAATTGCCCCGCCCAAAAAACCAGCCAGCATGGAAAGCGTTATCGTCAGCCAACCGGGTAGTCCGGTTAAATTCAAACCGACCCACGTCGCAAGGATGCCCCCGATGATCATCTGCCCTTCGCCGCCGATGTTGATCACATCACCACGAAATGAAATGCAAATGCCGATCCCCACCAAAAGCAAAGGCGTTGCCTTAACCAGTGTCTCTGCAAATGCATTGGTACTGCCAAAGGCTCCATCCCAGAGGGCTGCATATGCTTCAATAGGATTGACTTTCAGGAAGAGGAGCATGACTGCTCCCACAGCAAGCGCGGCAAGTGTGGCAATAACCGGCAGTAACGCGTCAAAAAATGAACCTAGTTTTTGTTGCATCTGGACATCATCCTCTCACGGTCGGATTTCGGGACACAGGAAAAATCAAGCGCGTTAACTCCACGCCTGTGCCAAACTCAAATGCAGGAACGAATCGTCAAAAATATTCACACCCAAAGCAAGGGGTGTGTTGTTATTTCCGTAAAAAATTGTCTGTAACTGCAGGATCGCCCTGCCAGCTTCGCCGCTCAAAATTTCCTGCACCTCGGTTCCCATCAAAGTGGAGCGGATATCTGTTAGAACAAAGGATATTTTTTGATGAAAATATTGGTGAAAGATATCGCGAATATGAAGTTTGCCGTCAATGGTTTCGATCGGCTCACACAGCAGGGAATAGGGAATCACATTATCCGCCAAAATAACAGCCTGCTGATCCGCATAGAACAATCTTCGCAGGCAGATCAATTCCTCCCCTTCCTCCAATGCGAGGGCAAGCGCCTCTTTTTCCGTGGCTGGCCTGCGATCCATGGAAAGAAAGCGGATGGAAGGAGCGTAACCATTCCCCGATATTAACTCCGAAAGGTCCCACAAATTTCCAAAGTGGGCGCTGGTTTCATGTATGTGCTCGTTGACGTAAGTGCCATCCCCTTGTTTACGAAGAATAAATCCATTTCCTGCCAGTTTGGCAAGCGCCGTACGCACTGTGGCCCGGCTTACCCCCAGCTCATCAGACAATTCACTCTCAGACGGCATGCGGCTGCCCGCCAAATAGATTCCGCCTCGAATTCTCTCGAGAAGGATTTCATCTACCTGGTTAGCAATGGACTTCGATTGAAGTATTCGCATGGAATGTAAAGAATAAAAGGGTAGTCGTCTGACGTTTCCTTATTTGTACCATAATTCACATGGAATTTCAAGAGCCAATTTTTTCAGAAAAGTTGTCTGACATAGCCAATAAAAGTCACCAGGGCAGCTGTTCGCTGCCCCAGTGGATGGTAATTTATATTATTTTACTTTCCGCGTTCCCCGCGAATATATGGGTTACCAAGTGCTGCAGGTGCGCCCAGGCGTTTACGCATTGCCTCACGCGAGCCGATTACCAGCACAATGACCGTAAATGCATAGGGCAGCATTTGCAGGAAGAAACCCCAATAAGGATTGTAATAAAACGGGTTTTGAAGCCCAAACAAAACGGTAGGCCCTTGAATATCCAAAATAAGACGGCGAAGTGCGCCAAAAGCATAAGAGCCAAACATGGCGCGAACCGGGTCCCATTGAGCAAAAATGACAAGCCCTACCGCGATCCAGCCTTGACCTGCGGTGGTTAACTCACTAAACCAGCCGGGTGAAACAGCCAAACTGATGGTGGCGCCCGCCAGACCAGCCAGCATTCCGCCAACGAAGACATAGAAATACCGAAGACGAAATACATTGATACCCAGTGAATCCGCCGCTGATGGATACTCACCCACCGAGCGAAGGTTGAGACCAGGACGCGTGTGGTTGATAAAATACCAAGTCAGGGGCGTAAACAAGTAACCGACGTAAACCAGAACACTTTGTTTGGTAAACAGGATCTGACCAAGGATTGGAATTTGCGAAAGCAGAGGGATTGAAAAATTAGGAAGGAGTGAAACCGTGCCAGCCTTGCTCAACCCATCACCCAGTACAAGGCTAATTCCTGTGCCAAGAAAAGTAAGCGCAAGCCCGCTGACCACCTGATCTGCCTGCAGGGTAATGGTAATGAATGCATGTACCTGACTGATTAGTCCGGCGGCAAGCATAGCTGCCAGGACACCCACCCAAGGATTGCCGGTAGCAATGGTTGTGCTGAACGCCGTCATCGCACCCAACAGCATCATGCCTTCCACACCAAGATTCATTACTCCCGAGCGCTCTGCAAAAATTTCACCAATTGTGGCAAACAATAGCACGGTGCCAGTGGCAACTCCAGCCTGAAGTATGATGACCACATCCATGTTTATTCCTCCGAGTCTGCACGCACGATGCGAACACGATACCGCAGCAAAAAGTCGCTGGCAATAAGTGAAACCAGAATGATGCCCTGGATCATCTTTGGGACACCGGAAGGCTGAATTTCACGCCCAGCCAATATTAAAGCGCCAAACAAAACCGAAACCACAATAATAACCAGTGGATTAAGTTTTGCCAGCCAGGCAACAATAATGCCGGTAAAACCGTAACCGGCGGCGATAGGTGCAGTCTGCAAGCGATGAACCACGCCCGCAACTTCGCTCATGCCACCCAAACCAGCCAATGCACCGGAAAGCATCATGACATAAACAATATTGGATGTGATGTTTATGCCGGCGTATTTGGCGGCCTGGGGATTATCACCGATCAAACGGATCTCATATCCCCAGCGGCTCCGGTAAATGATCAGCCATAAGATAACAGCTGCAACAATCCCGATCAATAATCCCAGATGAGTTGTCAGACCACGAAAAACAGGGTATTGTTTTGAAAATTCAGCCAGGCGCGGCAGCCAGGCGGTGGTTGGAAATTTTGGAGACATTTGGAAACCGCCCTCTGACCACACGCCAAAAATCCAGAAGTTAACCCAGGCAACTGCAATGTAATTCAACATCAATGTGCTGATAATTTCATTCACATTGAGCTTGGCTTTTAAGAAACCTGGAATAAAACCCCAAATCGCGCCCATCGCCATGGCCGCTAATGCCATCACCGCCAGAAACAACCAGCGGGGAGAATCAGCAGATAACACCGGAGCCAGCACAATGGCGCTTGCACCAAATGCCCCCATGATGAATTGTCCTTCCGCGCCGATATTCCACAATTTCATGCGGAATGCCAGCGAACAAGCCAAGGCAACCAGCAGGATCGGTGTGGCCTTCACGATCGTATCTGAAAGCACGCCGATGTCACCGAACGAAGCCTTCGCGATATGTTGATAGGACCGGATGGGGTCGCCGCCAGCGAATAAAATTAAGACCCCGCCCAGAATCAAAGCAAAAACCAGCGCGCCAAGTGAAACCACCAATGGGTACCAAACCGGCGGTACGTCCAAGCGCGGTTCAACACGAATTTTAAAGCCCGAGCGTTTCTTTTGAATGGAAGTTGCCTCAGCCATTTGCGCCGACTCCTTCTTTTTTTATTTGATCCAATGGGGTACCTGTCATCATCAAGCCAATGGTTTCAATTAGATTTTCATCCGGTTCCACTCCCCCAACTTTAAGCTCGCCCATGGATCTCCCTTCATAGATCACATAAACGCGATCACTCAACGAAAGTAATTCCTCCAGCTCTTCCGAGATAAGAAGAACACCCGCACCCGATTCGCGCTGCGCCATCAATAAACGATGAACACCTTCGATAGCGCCAACATCCAGCCCTCGTGTAGGCTGGACCGCAACCATGAAATTGGGCATACCTGAAATTTCCCGCGCCAGGATCACACGCTGCAAATTTCCGCCAGAGAGTAGCCGGACGGGCGTGGATACGTTTGGCACAATAATGTCATACGCCAGCTTGAGTTCCTTGGCGAGTTTATCAGCTGCATTCATATCCAGCACCCCCCCATGGGAGATTGGTGCCTGGCGGTATTTTTTCATAATTACATTGTCAGTCACGCTCAGGTTTGGAGCGCTTCCAACGTGGTTTCGATCTTCAGGTACATATGCCATGCCATGTTGAATGCCAAACAGGGTATTGTGATTGGTCAGCGTATCTCCGTTCAGAATTACCTGTCCCTGCTTGCATTTTCGCAGGCTGGCGATCACCTGTGAAAGCTCGGACTGTCCGTTTCCGGCGACACCCGCCACACCAACAATTTCACCTGCGCGCACATTGAGTGAAAATCCACGCAGAGCAGGCAGGCCTTTGTCATTATCGGCATGAACATCCTTTACTTCCAAAACTGTTTTCCCGGGGTTACCAGGTTTTTTCTCAAGAGCAAACACAACATCGCGTCCGACCATCAAACGGGCAAGTTCCTGCCGGGTGGCACCCTTGGAAGGCACACTCGTCGCGGTTGACACACCACGCCGTAAAACACTCACACGGTCCGCAATGGCAGTTACTTCCTGCAACTTATGACTGATAAAGATAACTGATTTCCCCTGCGCGATCATGGAGCGTAAAATATCAAACAAACCATCGATCTCTGTGGGTGCGAGAACTGCTGTCGGTTCATCCATGATGAGGACGTTCGCACCGCGATAGAGCATCTTTAGAAGCTCAACACGCTGCTGCTCGCCAACAGAAAGCTGCCAGATCTTTGCGCGCGGATCCACCTTTAAACCAAAACGCTCACCGACTGCCGCTACTTTTGCGTCATACTCCGGCAAACGCATAAAAAATCGAGGATCATCCAAACCCAATAGGACGTTCTCGGTAACTGTTTGTGAAGGGACAAGCATGAAATGTTGATGAATCATGCCTATTCCGGATTTGATGGCATCCCGTGGTGAATGAAATTCCACAGGTTTGCCCTTGACTTTAATAATTCCTGCTTCCTGCCGATACAAACCTGCAAGAACATTCATAAGGGTGCTCTTGCCTGCACCATTTTCCCCAAGCAAGGCGTGAATCTCGCTTGTGCGTAATTCAAAATCCACGTGGTCGTTGGCAAGCACGCCGGGAAATCGCTTGACAATGCCACGCATTTCAACAGCAAACGGCGCATCAGGTGTGGGAGGTATTGTTTGAGTCACTGGAGCCTCTCCTGCGATAAAGCCAATTTCTATTTATTATAAAATTATGAAATATAAAGAGGGACCAGAACCCTTTGCAGAATTCTGGTCCTTCTTATCAAATATGCTTATTTCGGAAGTTCAGCGGTAATACCTTCAGCCCACCACTTCATGCAGACGTCAACTGTGCAGGGCAGACCATATTCGGGGAATGCATCGAGATCGACCTGCTGTAAACTCTGACCTGCAGGCAGGACCACATTGCCCTGGTTGTCATTGATCGGTCCCGTGAACACATCAAAACGGGTGAACTCACCGGCAACCATCTTGGCGAGTGTTTCCTGAACCATGGCGATAACTTCGGGATCCAGATCCTTCACGCCGGGCTGCATTTCCTGACCTTCCATGAAACCATAGAGGCCCAAAGCACCGGTTTCGGCATCAAAGTACTGCCAGCCGGGCTTATAGGTGCCAGCGATCACCTGTTTGGTGATGTCAGCATAAACAGGACCCCAGACCCAGTACGGAGCGGTAAGACAACGCTCAACCTTGCAGGAACCATACCAGTCATAGGTGACGCCCCATTTGCCCTTTTCCTGGGCAACATCAGCAACAGCGGGGGTATCTGCACCGGTGAATACAACCTGGGCGCCGGCATCGAACAGGGAGGCCGCGGCTTCCTTCTCAATGATCGGGTCATGCCAGGTGTTGAGCCAGCGGACATCCATGGTGCACTCGGGGCAGGTCTTCTTCATACCGAGCGCAATCGCATTTCCAAGGCGGATTTCTTCGGGGATCGGGAAAGTGGCCATATAACCAAGTTTGGGATTGCCGTCCTGCTTGGCACGCGCACCAGCCAGCATACCAGCCAG
>CAYLOW010000138.1:0-10541 GCA_964385315.1 uncultured Anaerolinea sp. | reverse complement strand
GATGTCAAGTGAGTGGTAACCGGTGGGGGCATTATCGTAAAGGTCCTGAATTTCAGCCGAACGCTCTTTGACTCGTTGTTCCAATTCTTCTGATAGCAGGCGGTATTTTTCCTCACTTTTTCGAATATCAATTTCCATTTGCCTTTGTTCGGTGATGTCACGAACAATTACAATGGCTTCATCCTCATCGATATTGGCTGCCACACGTCCTTCAAAAATTGATGGAATGTCATTCATTGTCAGACTGTATTCATAGGTGTGTAAAATATTTTGATCGAACGCCTGCTTGATAACCGCCATACTCTGGGCGGCGATGTCAGCCGGAAGCACTTCGGCCATTTTTCTGCCAATGAATATTTCTGGCGGGGCATATAATTTATCAGTGGGCTTTGCTTTGTAATCAAGGAACGTGCCATCTTTTTTTACCCGGAAGATAATATCTGGTATGGCATCCACCATGGCTTTATTGCGGTGTTCGCTCGCCAACAGGTTTTCTTCCGATTGTTTGTAACTGGTGATATCTTTTCCGGTTGCAATAAAATGGGTTACTTTTCCTTGGGTATCCTTTACAGGCGTGATCGTCTTTATCTCAAAAGTCAGTTCACCGCTTTTCTTTCGATTTTTAAATTCGCCTTCAAATACTTCACCTTTAAGAATTTTTCCCCATAATTGTGTGTAGAACTCTTTGGAATGGAAACCTGATTTAAGAATACCGGGTTTCTTACCCAGTACTTCATTTAGGCTGTATCCGGTTGATTTTTCAAAAGATGGATTAACATATTCAATGACACCATCAATATTGGTGATGATAACCGTATCTGCCATCTGTTCGACAACACGGGATAGTCTGGTAATTTCCTCTTCCACCTGCTTGCGGCGGGTGATGTCTTGCATTGTCCCTGCTGCCAATACAGGCTGCCCTGCAGCGCTCTGAATAACACTTCCTTTCAAATATAACCATTTTATCTGTCCTGCGGAATCTCTGATCCGGAACTCCACATCAAAAGGCAATCCAGTGTTAAGCGCACTTTTGAAAGTCTTCGCGGTTCGCTGTTTATCTTCCGGCAAAACGCATTCCATCATGTAGGCATGGGTGAGGGGAGCCTCAGTCGGCTTTTGGTCGAATAAGATGTACATCTCATCTGACCAAAATAATGAATCCAACCGGACATTCCATTCCCAACTACCGATGTGGGCTGACTGCTCTGCCAGTTTATATCTTCCTTCAGATTTTTTTAATTCTTCCTGAAGGTGTATTTGATTTGTGCGCATTCTTAACGCTTCAATTCCATAGGACAGGTCATTTGCCAGCTCACTTAATAAGTCAACCTCATCCGGTTTAAAAGCATCCGGGTCATTAGCATATAGCATGAATGCACCAATTGTTTTATTATCCGAGGTTAACGGAAGCGCAATGGAAGATGCATATCCGCGCTGGATCGCTGCTTCGCGCCAGGGTGTAAACCTTGGGTCGATCAGAATATTTTGTGCAATACTGGGAAGATTAGTGCGGATTGCCGTGCCCGTTGGCCCTCTGCCTCGTTCTGTGTCTGCCCATGTAATATTCGCAGATTCAAGATAGCCTGCTTCAAAACCAAATTGAGCAATGGGCCGGACGGTTTTTTCGAGGTTTTGTTCAGCATATCCAACCCAGGCTAAACGATAATTTCCCTCTTCAACACAGATACGGCATATTTCCCAGGTGAGTTCCAATTCGTTTGATATTTTTACAAGCGCCTGGTTACAGGCACTCAATACATGAAGGGCGTGTGTTTTTCGGACCAGTGCTTGTTCTGCGAGTTTCTGCTCGGTGATATCCAGGTTTGTTCCTACTGCTGATATCGGGGTGAAAACTGAATTGGTTTTGGCGAATTTGATCTTCGCATGCACTGCCAGCCATTTTACCGAGCCATCCGGATGGATAATGCGATGTTCAATATGAATTGTGCCCGAATCGCCCCTTTTTAAAGCAGATTGATATTCTTTTAAAAATCCTGGCAAGTCTTCGGGATGGACTCTGTCAATAAGATCTTTTTCTGTGATCACACCCTTGGTGAGGCCAAAATTGCGTCTCGCGATCTCATCCATAACAACTATATTTTGTTCGAAGTTTTGATGCCACACACCCAGGTTGGAAGCTTGTAATGAAATATTGAGTAATTCGTTTTTTTGTTGCGAAACCGCTGAAATTTGTTTGCGTTCAGTAGTCCGGGCAATACGTTCAGAAACGGAATCCAACAACCGCCTTTCTTCTTTCAGAAATGGCCCTTCGTCTTCCTGTGGACACTCAGTCAGATATATAATTTCGATTGATCCAAAAATTACGCCATTTATTTGAATTGGGGCCGATTGCTTCCATTTTGTTTCCCTGAAATTATTTGTGACGAATTCCTGGCCATTAATTGTTATTCTTCCACATGTAACTTCTGGATACTGCCAGCTTTCGGGGAGGGTATCTATGATGCGCTGGTATAAGCGCCCAATCTCTGCATCATCCGCCTCAATTATTTCAGATATAGAGTAAAAAGCTTTTAATTCTTTTACCCGCTCATTTAGTTTGTGCTCGACCTTTTTTTGTTCAGTAATATCCGATAATGTCGTGCAAACCTGATATGGTTTACCCCCAGTTGTCAGAAATTCAGGGATGGATGTGACCCTTACCCAGCGATAAGTGTCACTTTTTTTGTTGTAGATCCCCATGACTGAGTTGGAAACCTTCTTCCCCGTCTTCAGGGCAAGCATGGCAGGGTGCTGGTTGACCGCAATATTTGTGCCATCTTCCCGGATGATATTCCAAATTGGATCCGTTAATTTTCGTCCAAGTAATTTTTTTGATGATAAACCGAGGATTCTTTCAGCCGATCTATTGGACATAATGACCGTTCCGTCAGCTGATTGGTAGACCGCCCCCTGTCCTGTGGTTTCAAGTAATTGTAATAAATCTTCCTGGGTGTACTTCCTTGAGAGTTTCGATATTTTGCCTTTTGAAAGGTTAATCATAGCCGGCATACTGACCTCTACATTTTTTCTTCTCTTTGCCCGGGGAAAGCCCACCAGTGGGTAAGATCTTGATTTCCCTAAACCGTCCAACTTGTAGCTTGTAAACTATGCTTGGTATTAACTATGGTTATATTTTAATTATTGTAACATGCGACTAAAAGTGCAGATATCTTGTGGACCGGAAAAATATTGCAGTTTGGTAATTATTTCCGATATTTGTGCTGGTAAATTCCGCCATGGATTCCCTATCTTATATTGCGGTGAATCGATACAAATGAAGCCATGGGTAAAATCCTGTTTATAATGAAGGCATCATGAAACTCTTCTACGGATATCTGATTTCCCTGCTGGCCTTCGTAGTTTCCTGCACAGCCTGCGTCTCGAATACACCTGTAGGAAATATCTCCTCTCCCTCCCCAACTGGTCCTCCGACGAGTGAAGCAGTCCATGCCCAGCCGGGCGTAGTGGTTCCTTGTGTTTTGCCAACTGTGGTGGCCCCCACTCCTCCATCGCAAATACCTGGCTTGGCAGAACTGGATCCATCCACCGGATTGCATGTTACTGGCAAGGCACAACATATTGACCTGGCAGGGTATCGGCTGGAGGTGGATGGCCTCGTCGATTATCCGCTAAAATTAAGTTATGATGATCTGAGATGTATGCCAAAAATTGAGGTGCAGACCACCATTGTCTGCAAAGGGAATTTTGAAGATACGGCGGTTTGGGCGGGAGCTTCATTACAATACATCCTGGAATTGGTCGGTGTCCAGCCGAAGGCTAAAAATCTTCGTCTTATCGGAGCAGACGGTTACAGCCCCTCAGTATCACTGATTGATGCAGGATCCGGGCGAAGTTTTTTAGCCTATGAGTGGAAAAAACAACCTGTGCCCATCTTACATGGCTTTCCGGTGCGGGCTGCGTTTCCCGGCCTGCTTGGCGCCAACTGGGTCAAATGGTTGATTAAAATTGAGGTTTATTGAACGAAAGTCCAGAATGAAAAAGGCTTTACTCAACCTGCCCCGCTTTAAGAATTTTTCTCATACCGTGAGCGTTCACTAAATGCCCAATTCTTTATCATTCACTGATCAAATGGGCAGGTAAATGATCAGTGCGATTTAAATAGCAAACTGTTAGCCTGTCAGTGTGAATATCAACCCGGCTGATGGAGCAGTTATTGAGCAGAAACCACGACCTCATGCCATGAGCACCTTGCCGCCAGGGGAGCTTGAGCAGGGTACTCATAAATCTCATGAAAAATCCACCATGGCTGACAAAGGCAATATGTTGTTCGGTTTGACCTTCCCTGTCGCCATGCCGGGAGATCAATTCTGCAAGCACCAGGTCGGCGCGGGGTTGACGTTCCTCTTCAGATTCAAAGGGGCGATTCCACCAGCCCGACTCATCAAAATCAACTGGCAGAGTCAGCTCGGGGATATTCTTTTCAAAGAAGGATCGTGGCCTGCCTGAAAGGATAGAATCACGCTCCTTCTTCTCGCGGGCGTAGATTCCACCCTCCTCGTGAATATCCATCCAAGCCGTAAATGGAATTCCCAGAGCTCTGGCGGTGGGGGCGGCGGTCGTAACTGCGCGTTCCATTAGGCTGGTGTAGATGTGAGTCAAGCCAAAGCCGAATTGATTTTGATTGTTCCATGACTTGTCATTGATGACAGGCTGGTTTTCCTTAAGATATTTTGCAAGTAATTCCGCCTGTTCCAAGCCTGCTTGTGTCAGATAGGGGTCTGGATTTTCCTTGTATTTAGCTATGCCTGCATTCGCGTTATTAATGGATTGTCCGTGCCGTATAAAATAAAGTTGCATGGGGTGAAATTATCATTCCTTTGATTATAGTCTTGTGATTAATATGGAGATCATCACTATTAAGATCGCTCTCTCCATTGAATTTATCTTCGTATCGTTGCTTCCCGCTCAGGACCTACCCCGATCCACTTAACTGGGATCCCCGCCGCATCCTCGATCATATTAACATAACTTTTTGCATTCACAGGGAGTTCATTAAACGTCCGCGCCTTGCTGATATTTTCGACCCAGCCTTTCATCTTTCTGTAAACCAGTTCCACGTTGTCCAGGCCGTACGCGTCCACATCTGCATAGCGGATATCCTTCCCTTTTAGTCTGTATCCTGTGCAAACTTGAATTTCTTCCAGACCGCTCAGTACATCCAACTTGGTCAGGCAGATTTCGGTCATGCCGCTCAACTCAACTGCGGTTCGGACGATCTCCAAGTCCAACCAGCCCACTCTTCGAATCCGCCCAGTTGTCGCTGCGACTTCACCAAATTTTTTGTACACTTCGGATTCATAATCGTGAATCTCAGTTGGCAGCGGACCGCCGCCAACTCGTGTGGTGTAAGCTTTGGTCACGCCGACAACGTTTGCAATAAATTTGGGCGGGATCCCGAGCCCGGCAGACGCTGCCGAGGGAATTGTGGTTGAAGCGGTTACGAAGGGATAGGTTCCCCAATCCGTATCCAAAAATGTGCCCATCGCCTGTTCTAGCAGGAAGTTTTTACCCGCCTTCAATCCGTCCTGTACAATTGAAAATAGCTCACGGATGTAGGGCTTCAATTTCTCATAATAACCGCGATACTCATCACGTACTTCTTCATAATTTAACGCTTCCCCGCCGAGTGCCGCAATAATTTTATTTTTCAATCTCAATTGTACTTCCAGGCGTTTTTCAAACATATCGCTGGTGAAATCCGTCCAACGGATTCCGTTGTAACTGACCTTGTCTGCAAATACAGGACCAATTCCGCGCCGTGTTGTTCCCGTTGCACCGGCACCCTTTGCTTCTTCATACAATCCATCCAGGATCTTGTGATACGGCATGATGATATGCGAACGCGGCGATACCCATAATCTGCCGTCCACTTTCACGCCTGCCTTGTTGAGCATCTCAATTTCTTCGAGAAGAACCTGAGGATCGATCACCACTCCGCCACCGATCAAGCCCGTTGTATTTTGCGCAAAAATTCCAGAAGGTACCAGGTGGATTTTAAATGTTCCAAATTTATTGATTACGGTGTGCCCTGCGTTATTTCCGCCGTTGAACCGAGCCACATAATCCGCGTTCTCAGCCAGAAAATCCACCGCCTTCCCCTTTCCCTCATCGCCCCATTGTGAACCGATCACTGCTATAACTGTCATGTTTTCTCCTTCGTATTTCGCCATTGCGGGGAGATCGCCGGCACAAAAAGGCCCTCTCCTGCGCAGGGACATTATGATATCTTCAATTCAGGCTCATGGATTTTGCCCGCATGAAAGCCCTGATTTGATTCGCAATCCT
This sequence comes from uncultured Anaerolinea sp., assembly GCA_964385315.1. Classification (GTDB taxonomy): domain Bacteria; phylum Chloroflexota; class Anaerolineae; order Anaerolineales; family Villigracilaceae; genus Villigracilis. Next base: position 4,235 of record CAYLOW010000138.1, on the reverse strand, counting down.
TTGCTCTTATCCAGACCGTCAACGCTCAAATTTGCCGGTCGATCCAAATATGATCCTTGCTGGGGACATTTTGGGCTGGACACACCTATAAGCATTATAATATCGGCGTTTGATTTCAGAGGAGCGAATATGAAAATATTACAAGATACTGCCTTGACCTATGATGACGTTTTACTTGTACCTCAATATTCTGAAGTAGACTCGCGCCGTTTGCTCTCAACACAAACGAAGCTAACCAGGCAGATTATTTTACAAATTCCGCTTATATCTGCCAATATGGATGTTGTGACCGAAAGTGAGATGGCCATTACCATGGCGCGTGAAGGCGGCATTGGTATGATCCATCGTTTTTTAACGATTGATGAACAGGTGCGTCATATAGAGCGGGTGAAGAAGGCTGAATCTTTCATCGTTGACAAGCCGATTACAATGACTGATGCGCATACCGTTGGTGACCTGAAACGTGTGGTCAATGAAACTAACACCGGCGGGATTTTGATTTTGGATGCCAATGAAAATTTGGTGGGTATTGTTACAACGCGTGATCTGTTATTTGAGGGAGATGATAGTAAACCTGTCACGCAAATTATGTCCAGCCCTGTCCGCAGTGCGCCGCGCGATACAACCCTAAAAGAAGCTGAAAGGTTATTGCATGAGTATCGTGTCGAGAAATTACCATTGGTGGATAAAAATGGCAAGGTGGCGGGCCTTGTTACTTTAAAGGATATTATGAAGATCACGCAGTTTCCCAAGGCGACCAAGGACTCGAAGGGACGGTTGGCGGTCGGCGCGGCAGTTGGCGTACGTGATCGCGAAATGAGACGTGTGGAAGCTGCCCTTGCTGCTGGTGCCGATTGTATTGTTGTGGATATAGCTCATGGCGACTCAAATCTTGAAATTGAAATGATAAAAAATATCCGCAGGCATTTTCCTGATGCCCAAATTATCGGCGGTAATGTGGCAACTGCCGATGGAACAAAAAGATTGATTGATGCAGGTGCAGACTCAGTGAAGGTTGGCGTTGGACCTGGTTCCATCTGTATCACAAGGCAGGTGGCGGGGTCGGGCATCCCGCAGCTAACTGCGGTGATCGAATGTACCAAAGCCGCCGGAGAGTACGGTATTCCTATCATCGCCGATGGTGGAATTCGTCAACCTGGGGATTTGGCAAAAGCCATTGCTGCTGGCGCGCAGACCGCCATGATTGGCAGTCTGCTGGCTGGGACGGACGAAAGCCCGGGCTTGGTTATGACGCGCCGTGGTCATCGCTACAAAGCCTCACGTGGTATGGCCTCCCGGGAGGCAAATATCGCACGTAATCGCAAAGAAGGCAATGACCTCACCCAGGAGGAGGTCGAAGACTACGTCGCCGAAGGCGTGGAAGCTGCCGTCCCGTATCGTGGACGCGCGCGGGAAGTACTCAACCAACTTATCGGCGGCTTGCAATCGGGCATGAGTTATAGCGGCGCGACCTCAATTGAGAATTTTCAACAGAAAGCCATATTTACAAGGATGACTGGGGCAGGGTTGCGCGAGTCCGGTCCACATGATGTTGAAGTTCTAGGTTAATCTCAAAAAATGAAGAGTAATTTTTTAATTTAATCATTACCCAACCTACCATCCCATGTCTCTGCCAAACCGCATTATTTAGAGCACGGCGAAAGTTTCCAGGCTTTCTCCACATAATAGGCAGAATTTCGCAACTTCCTTATCAGTTTCCAAATCCCTCCCCAATAAGTGGAATGGCGAGCAGGTATATTATGAAAAACGATATTCCAATGATATACAATAATTCTTCTTCCTGTATAAAGGGGAAGGTGGGGGAGGCAGGCTAATGTCAGTCTACCTTCATGATATTCCCCTTTCTCAAGCTCAATCCCGCCTGCATGAAGCCTTGCAGGACGCGAATTTGTGGCGTGTGCTTGGCAGGGAAATTATTCCCCTGGATGAAAACGCTCTTGGCCGTATTACGACCGAGCCGGTCTGGGCGGAAATTTCTTCACCGCATTATCACGCCTCTGCGATGGATGGTTTTGCTTTGCGCGCAGTTTCCACCAATGGGGCCATACCTTCTGCACCTGTTTCATTGTTGATTGGCCCTGAAGCGCAATATGTGGATACAGGTGACCCCCTGCCCGAATGGGCAAATGCCGTCATCCCAATTGAAAATGTTGAATCGCTCGACGAGAATGGCGGGATTACCCCGGTTATTCGAGAACCCTTCTCGATCAGAATTCGTGCCGCTGTTGCACCATGGAGCCATGTACGTCCACTGGGAGAGGATATTGTTGCTACACAGCTTGTCCTGCCTGCAGGACATTCTCTACGCCCTGCGGACTTGGGCGCGATTGCCGCGTCAGGTCATCAATCTATTTTGGTGTCGCGTAAGCCGAAAGTTGCCATTTTGCCAACGGGTACGGAACTTGTACCAATTGGCTCCAAACTAAAATCTGGTGATATCCTCGAATACAACTCACTCGTCATGGCAGCGCAGATTAATTCAATGGGTGGCGATGCGACTCGATACCCGATCACAAAGGATAATTTTGATTCTATTTGTGCCCGCGTGTTGGAAGCGGCGAGAGCCCATGACCTTATTTTGTTAAATGCCGGATCGTCCGCAGGCGCAGAAGATTTTTCATCTAAAGTTGTTCAAAAACTTGGCAACCTTCTCGTGCACGGGGTTGCTGTTAGACCGGGGCATCCGGTTATTCTTGGTATGCTCAATGGTCAATCTCAAATCGAAAATCACGGATCTGAAAGACCAAATACTGTGCAGCATATTCCCATCATTGGTGTCCCTGGCTACCCTGTATCTGCTGCGCTAACAGTTGATATCTTCGTCGAACCCGTTATTGCCAAATGGCTTGGACGCAGACCAAACGAACTTCCCATTGAAACTGCAACCCTCACACGCAAACTTGTTTCTCCGGCAGGGGATGATGATTTCGTCCGTATGGCAGTTGGTAAGGTAGGGGAGAGGCTTCTTGCTGCGCCCCTCTCGCGTGGGGCTGGAGTTATCACTTCCCTAGTTCAAGCAGACGGACTTGCATTGATCCCAAGTGGTGTGCAGGGTATGGATGCAGGGGATCAGGTTAAAGTCCGCCTATATCGAAGCAAGGCTGAAATTGAACGGACAATTTTCTGCATTGGATCACATGACCTCACACTGGATTTAATGGCGCAGTTCCTTGCGGCGCGTGACCGAAGATTGGCTTCGGCAAATGTTGGTTCACAGGGCGGGCTTGTGGCGCTGCACCGTGGTGAAGCTCATTTGGCGGGTTCACATCTTTTGAATCCTGAAACAGGTGAGTACAATATTTCATATATTCGTCAGTACATGCCAAATATTCCTGTAAAGGTGGTGGCGCTGGTAGGACGTGATCAGGGTCTAATGGTGAGGAAGGGAAACCCGAAGGGAGTCAAAAATCTGGGCGACTTGGCCAACTCTGGTGTGCAATTTATCAACCGGCAGCGTGGAGCAGGCACCAGGGTTCTTCTGGATTACCATCTAAAATTAATGGGAATGCCCGCCGATTCCATTCTTGGCTATGTTCAGGAAGAGTATACTCATCTTGGGGTCGCCGCTGCAATTGCTTCAGGTCGTGCTGATTGTGGCCTTGGTATTGCTGCTGCAGCACAAGCTTTGGATTTGGACTTTATTCCCCTGTTTCAGGAAAGATATGATCTGGTCATCCCGAGGGAACACGCGGAAAGTAAATTGCTTAAACCGCTTTTTGAACTGATTGCTGACGGGCTATTTCAACACTCTGTGTCGAAGTTGCCAGGCTATGACGTCTCGGTGATGGGTAGAATAATTTTGGAGGATTAAATGGAAGGTTTGATCGTTGAAGATAATCTGGATACTGCCGATGCCTTGCAGGAAATGTTGGATGTTTTAAATTTGCCGGCGAGGGTGGCGTATGGCTCAAGTTCTGCTATTGCTCTTTTGGGAAGTTTTGTTCCTCAGTTCATATGTCTTGATATTAATATGCCAGGGGTGGATGGGACTGAAATTCTCGCCTTCCTGAAACGCGAGCCGCGCCTGATGAAAATACCGGTTGTGGTAATTACTTCAGACGATCAGTTGGAGACTCGTCAGCGTATTATGAGAGGTGGCGCGCAGGTAATTCTTATCAAGCCTGCAACAATTGACACCTTGGAAGGTGCGATGAAAAAAGTGGGAGTATTGAAGTAAATTTCTTGGCGGATGCAATTTGCATCCGCTTTTTATT
>CAYLOW010000137.1:0-10692 GCA_964385315.1 uncultured Anaerolinea sp. | reverse complement strand
AAAGACGCGCTTTCTTTCCACTCAGCCATTGGGGATTGAACTTCAAGCAGGGCAGACATGAAGATATCACAAGAGGACCTCTGCCACATCTTCGACCACACCCGCGGCTTGTGGGATGATCTGCGCGGCGCGCGCATCTTCATCACCGGCGGGACGGGATTCTTTGGGGCATGGCTGCTCGAAAGTTTTCTCTTTGCCAATCAGCAATTGGACTTAAAAGCATCCGCCACTGTTCTTACCCGCAGACCCGATTCTGCCCAACAGGCATTGCCGCACCTGATGCTGAATCCTGCCATCACCCTGCACAAAGGGGATGTGCGCAGCTTTGAGTTTCCAAAGGGTGAATACTCGCACATCATCCACGCCGCGACGGACGCAAGCGCGAAACTTAATAACGAAAATCCCTTGTTGATGCTGGATACCATTATTGAAGGCACACGTCACACACTTGATTTCGCTGTTCAATGTAACGCAAAAAAATTCCTACTCACCAGTTCGGGTGCAGTTTATGGACAACAACCCAGCGAGATGACACATATCCCAGAAGACTATATGGGCGCGCCGGATCCGCTCGATCCGAGGTCTGCGTACGGAATTGGTAAAAGAACCGCGGAACATCTGTGTTCATTGTACGCAAAGCAATATGGCGTTTATTCGACCATTGCGCGCGGTTTTGCCTTTGTCGGTCCTTATTTCCCCATTGATATTCACTTCGCTATTGGCAACTTTATCCGCGACGCAATGAACAGCGGACCGATCATCATCAAAGGGGATGGCACTCCGTGCCGTTCTTACCTCTATGCCGCAGACCTTGCCATTTGGTTGTGGACAATTCTCTTGCGAGGGGCGTCTGGGAGAACGTATAATGTTGGAAGCGATGAAAGTATATCCATTGCCGATTTAGCCCGAATGGTCGCTTCGGTAATCAATCCACAAACGGAGGTATCCATTGCTAAAAAGGCGCAACCTGGATCACCAACGGAGCGATATGTGCCGAGTGTTGATCGAGCAATACGCGAACTGGAACTGAAAATCACCGTTAGCCTGCCGATAATGCTCCAAAAAACGGCAGAGTTTTATAAAGGAGATGCTCTGGTATGTGTGGAATAATTGGCGCGTTTGCATTTGCTATTCCAGACATGATCTGGACAGAAAACGAGATTGACTCGATGGTACAAGCCATCAGCCATAGAGGTCCGGATGACCGCGGGAAATATGTGGAACCCGGCTTGTTCTTGGGTCATGTTAGGCTGTCCATCATTGATCTCTCTTTGGCGGGACATCAACCGATGGCATCGGCAAATGACAGATATGTAATCAGTTATAACGGTGAGATGTACAACTTCAAGGTGCTTCGTTCTGAACTCGAAAAACTTGGTCATGAGTTTCATTCTCATTCAGATACTGAAGTTCTGTTAACCGCCTGGCAGGAATGGGGGGAGGGATGTTTGGATAGACTGGATGGTATTTTCGCGTTTGCCCTATTTGATCGCCAGGAAAAGACCCTTTACCTTGTCCGCGATCATTTTGGGATCAAGCCATTATTCTATTGGACGGATGGAAGTCAGCTTGTATTTGCATCCGAACTGCTTGCGATGTTTGGTTCCATTGTGTCTTATCCCGATGTAAATGCTGAAGATTTGGATGCTTATTTTACGTTTAACTATTTGTACGCGCCGCGCACTGGACTTGCAGGAGCCAATCAACTTCCCCCGGCTCATCTGCTTAAAGTGAACCATGCCGGGGTTTCTCTTCGACGTTACTGGCAGTTGGATTGCTCGCAAGAGATAAAAGTCAATAAGGAGGATGAGTTAGTAGAGCAATTTAGGGATTTGGTATCGAGTTCAGTAATTTCCCAGATGGTTTCGGACGCGCCGTTGGGATTATTTCTATCAGGCGGACTTGATTCTTTTTCAGTTGCCTGTGCCGCTGTCTCATCGGGTGCTACTCCAAAAGCCTTTACACTGGGATTCCATGAGGCGGCTTTGGATGAAACCAAGGAGGCTGGAGCGTATGCACACCGACTCGGAATCTCGAGGCACTCTTGCGAATTTTCCTGGACAGAAACCGAAATTCACGAAACCCTTGGCGCAATGCGTGAACTTCTGGCAGACGCTTCCTGTTTCCCTATGTACCAGTTATCACGTTATGCACGCCAACAAGTGACGGTCGCTTTGTCCGGAGATGGTGGCGATGAGCTTTTGGCTGGTTATGATACGTATCGAGCAGGCGCGGTTACTCCTTATATCAGGATTTTGCCGGGTTGGTTGCGCGGGACAATTAAGTATCTCACCAGATATTTACCTTCCACTGACCAGCGCTATGGATTGAGGATGGTCATCGAACGTTTGCTCACCGCCTCGGAGCAAGAGATGGGGAGAGACCATGCTTCATTTCGCCGGATATTCACAGCCGAGCAGAAGAGAAGGCTGTATACCCCTGAATTTTATGCCATGGTTAAAGATTTCGATCCTATTGCCGAATATGCCAGCCTGATTACCCAAATTCCTCAATCCCGATCCTATTTGACAGGTCGCCAATATGCGGATCTAATATTTCATCTGCCTAGTGTTCTTGCTAAAGTGGATAGGATGAGTATGGCTCACGGGCTGGAGGTGAGAGTGCCTTTGCTTAGAAAACAGGTGGTAGAATTTTGTATGAACCTGCCCGATAACTCGAAACGGCGCTATGGCAAAGGCAAACGCATTTTACGAGAAATGATTGCCAACGAAGCGCCCAAAGGTGCTCTCAACAGGTCGAAAGCCGGTTTCCTGCCCCCGGTGGATAAATGGTTTCGTGAGAATGGGGCGATGACCACTGTGTTTGGCGATTACTTAGATAAGGCAAAAACTGCGAATGTAGGCTGGCTGAAGTGGAACGAGGTGGAAAAACTTTGGGCAGAACACCGAAGAGGTGAGCAGGAGGCAGGCTTTGTGTTGTTGGGCATATTACAGTTTTTAAATTGGAGATTCAAATGCCGGAAATAAAAAAGAATTCTGGGTACTGGGGGGTATTCTTGAATTTGTACATATACGGTATTAATCCATCTCCTGCTCGAGCATATAATTTCTTTTTAGCTGTCTATTAGTTGGTTTGCGTAAATCTTTATTAGGAGAAAATACAAATGCCGAACAATACCCAGCCGGGCATAGAGTATTTGCAGGAAAGAGTAAAAAGTGTGTCAGTGATTATCCCCTGCAAAAATGAGGACAAGTCAATTTCGATCACCGTGAACAAGCTAGACAAGATGCTCGGTGAACTTGAAATAGATTACGAAATCATTGTAGTTGATGATGGTAGTACGGATGCGACCCAACAGGAAGCGCTCTCCGCGGGTGCCCGAGTTTTAGTGCATGATATAAATATGGGGTACGGTAATTCAATTATGGATGGAATTATGATTGCCAAATATCCGGTCATTGCCATTCTGGATGGCGACAGCACATATCCCATTTCTATGCTGCCTGTCATGATCGAAAAGGCATCCTCTCATGACATGGTAATCGGCGCGCGTTCCTGGTCGCAGAGTAATACCTCACTGTTAGGTCGTTTTTTGCGAAAAAGCCTGTATTACCTTATCCTCTATTTTACCGATCACCGGGTGCCTGACTATAATAGCGGGTTGCGGGTCTTCCACAGACATGATTTGCTCAATTATCGTCCGGTTTTGTGCCCGACTTTTTCTTTTACCACCTCCTTGACTCTCCTCTACCTCCTTTCAGCCCGGAGCGTTTTCTTTATAGAGATTGAATATCTCAAAAGAGTAGGACACTCCAAGGTGTCGTATTTTCGCGACGCGATTCGTACATTTTCTTATGTTTTCATTATTACCAGTCTTTTTCAACCATATCGTCTTGCGATTATGTTGATCTTCATTGGTTGTATCCTGAATGGTCTAATCATGGTATGCAGCCCGCTTTTCCATTTCAGTAGCGTGGTAGGACTTGGCCTGTATATCACCGCATCATTGGCTGTTCTTGTAAGCGCTATCAGTTTGAGCGTATATCCAGTAGCAAAGCTATTCCTATCCCACATGCAAGGACAGTCAAGGTTATGAAAAAAGGTAAGATCATATTGGTTTATCCAAAACTTGGTATGTCAGGTTCATTGGTTCAACATATGCCTTTGAGCGTTCTTTACGCGGCAGTTGATTCAATAAAAAAGGGCTTTGATGTCGAACCAGTTGATGTTCGGCTAGATTCGAGACGGTGGCAGGAGAATATTGTCTCCAAAATTACCCCTGACACCTTTTTGCTGGGTATCAGTGTTATGACAGGGTCGCCGATTAAAAATGCGACCGAAATTTCCCAATGGATGAAAAAAACTTATCCCCAGATTAGCATCGTATGGGGAGGCAGCCATGTCACTTTCAACGGTAATGAGATTTTGGAAGAACCGTCAGTGGATTATGCCATTGCCGGCTATGGTTCGAAACCACTTGCACAACTTGCCCAATATTTGTTCAAAGATGCGAATGCTCCATTGCTCACTTCCATACCCGGGCTTAGTTATCGGGATAACGGCAAAGTGACAGTAATTCCTCCGGAAAATAAATTCGAGATCATTGATTATCGCGACATTCCCTATCATTTGCTCGAGGCGGATATGAGCCGGTATGGGCAACTCGACACCGATGACCGTATTTTTCCCATGTATAGCGCCATGGGTTGCCCTTACCACTGCGCTTTTTGTTCATCTCCAGCCCAATATCGCAATATTACCAACAAGTATGAAGTCCTCACTGTGGACGAGGTGGTCAATCACATCGAGTATGTACAGCAGAAATATGGCGCGACCTATATCTATTTTATTGATGACGACTCGTTTGTAAACCTTGCCCACGTAGAGGCGATCATTGACGAAATTAACCTGCGGGGAATAAAAATCCGTCTGGGTTTCCGGGGGGCGCGGGTAAATGAAATCAAGAAAATGAGCGATGCATATTTGGAGAAGTTGGCCAGGGCAGGTACTAACATTATGCATATAGGGATCGAGTCGGGCTCCCAGAAGATTTTGGATCTGGTGCATAAAAATTGTACTGTTGAGGACATCATAGCTATTAACCAAAAGATGGCGCGACATCCCGAGATTAAAACCGGCTACAACTGGATTGTGGGTATTCCCGGAGAAACCTTGGATGATCTTCGGAAAACACGGGATCTTATGTTGAAATTGATCGTCGATAATCCAAACGCGATCATGTTCACACCTAATAAGTACCGCCCCTTGCCCGGCACAGAATTATATGATCTGGCGCTCAAATCCGGTTATAAAAAGCCAGAACGAATGGAAGATTGGGCAAATATCGAAGTGGAAGGCGATTATCAAGCGCCCTGGAGTTCAAAGCGGGAAACTGCCATGATCAATATGATGCAGGTAACTTCGTATTTTGTAGATAGTAAGGTGTTCAAGGTGGAAACTGGGAATTCGCTTAAGTTCAGGATCGTCCGTATTCTGGCTTATCTCTATAAACCCATTGCTGTTGCCAGGTTGAAATATGGGATTTCTGGCCTATTGATCGAGAATACTCTATTCCGCCTGGTGTCTTCCCTCTATCGAAATTGATCTTAATCCAAAGCCGAACCTATGACTCTCAAAGAAAACAGACATTCAGCATCTTGGTCGTTCTTTACGCCAATGACTTCCAAGCAAAAAGTTGTTTTCATTGGCATTATTGTAATGACTGGCTTGTTCGTTTCACTTCTTTGGCACTTCGCCATGTCAGCCGTTTTGAAACTCGGCTACCCTTGGAACACCTTCCTCTTCCGTCCAGAAGATAGGTTCATGGATTTTTTCAATTCGGTGGAAATGGGGAGGAGCGGCTATATACATCCCTACCTCATTGTTTCCGGTCAACCTTTTTTCCTGCTTGTTTTCCGTCTACTATCGTTTTTGCCCTCCGGTTCAACATTTGTTTTGTATACTGTCGTTTTCATTGCTTCGTTTTTTTATTTGCTGTCTGTAAATTTACCGCTATCTGTGAAAAAACGGGGCTTGCGAATCTTTGGATTGGTTGGCATTGGATTGTGCTCGTTTCCATTTTTTATAGCCATTGATCGTTCTCATGCCGACAATTATACATTTCTTCTGATCTGGCTTTGTGTGGACCTCTATCTTCGAAAAAAGAAGTATTGGGCGGCATATTTCCTTGGATTGGCTTTGGCGCTTAAGCCTCAAAGCTTCTTCTTTGTTGCCCTATTCCTGATCGATGGCGAAATTTTATCCAGTCTGCTCAGCGTTTCGATAATGGGATTGTTCAACGTGCTTGCAATGGCATTCATCCCAGGCAATTACATGGACAACCTCGGACTATTTCAACAGGGTTTAGCCGCATACAATAATATTTATATCGTTGGTAGTGATAGTGCAATCTTCAATACCAGTATATTCGGCGCGCTTAAGATTCCTATATATTTGCACCCGGAATGGTTTAATATCCATTCATCCAGTCAATTAACGAATGCTATTTCATCTATGTTGGCTCCTTATTTTTGGGGCAGTATCATTATTTTTGGCGCGATTTGTGCCGTGCTGGCTATATTCAAATCGGAATATTGGCAAAAAATCGCTGTTCTAACTTGCTGCACATTACTCCTGCCCTATAGTTCCACGGCAATGCGGATGTTATATCTCTTCATCCCATTGTTGTTGTTCTTGCGGACAGAAAATGTCTCACGCCTTAACCGCCTTTACGCGCTCTTGTTCGGTCTCTTGCTGATCCCGAAAAGCTTCATTCATTTTATTTTTAGTCCCCTTGTCTCAGTAACGGTCCGCGGCGAAGTAACAGAAATGGCGCTCATTGATCCTGCTCTCCTGATGGTGATGTTGACAGTCATCCTTGTAACCATTGTTCGCCATGGAATTCTTACCGATCTGTTTCGTTCTGTCATTGACAGTTTGAAGCTTAAAATAGTATTTTTATCACGTTTTTATCTGCACGGGTAAATGGGGCAATTCTCTGAAAATAGCCCTATCCCAGTCTCAGATGATCGATGAGTAAAAAGCGGTTTATAGTGCCGTGAATGCCGAATGATATGTCTGCATCATCAATGATGCTACGGATGTCGATAATTGTGAAAACAACTGATTGCATAAGGATTATTCAATGCGTGTCTCTGACTATATTTCTCAAACTTTAGCCAGTTTTGGCGTCCGTCATGTTTTTATGCTCACTGGCGGTGGTGCCATGTTCCTGAATTACGCCATTGGTACCAATCCCCACATTCAGGTTGTTTTTAATCATCATGAGCAAGCTTGTGCCATGGCGGCTGAGGGATATGCCCGTATCGCCAATACTCCCGGGGTGATTAATGTCACAACCGGACCTGGGGGAATTAACGCACTTAATGGCGTTTATGGTGCGTGGGTTGACTCAATTCCGATGTTGATAATTTCGGGGCAGGTTAAGCGCGAAACTTTACTGGCAACTTATCAGATTCCCGGGTTGCGGCAAATCGGTGATCAGGAAGCTGATATTCTTGGCATGGTTAAGGGCATTACCAAATATGCCGCACTTGTAAATGACCCTGCAGATGTGCGCTATCATTTGGAGAAAGCTTGGCATTTATGCAAATCAGGCAGGCCTGGTCCATGCTGGTTGGATATTCCCATTGATGTACAAAATAGTCAGGTTGACCCAGAGAATTTGAGGGGTTACGATTTTGCTGAAGACCAGCTTGTCAACTTTGAATCGGATTTAACCTCAGTGTGCAGGGATGTGTTGACGAGACTGACAAAAGCTGAGCGTCCAGTTATCATGGCTGGAAAAGGTATTCGGTCAGGAAACGCTCTTGAAGAGTTTGAAGAAGTAATGCGTGGACTCAACATTCCGGTAGTTCCGGCCTGGACCGCGCTGGATTTAATTGCTTCTGACGATCCGCTTTTTTGTGGCCGTCCTGGCGACCTTGCAACTCGTGCCGGAAATTTCACGGTTCAAAATTCTGATCTGCTTCTGGTTTTGGGAAGTCGGCTTGGCTTGCGACAGACCAGTTATAACTGGAGTTCTTTTGCGCGTTTCGCCTATAAAATTCAAGTGGATATTGATGAGGTTGAATTCAAAAAGCCAACGGTTAAACTTGACCAGACTATACTCACAGATGTCAAAAAATTTCTTACTGAACTAATGCGGCAGATCAAACAAAATAATTTTGATAAAGAAAAATACGAGGACTGGCTTGCATGGTGTAAGGCACGCGTGGACCGTTACCCGGCAGTCCTGCCGCATCATCGCGAGCGAAAAAACGAATATATTAATCCATATTATTTCATTGAGCGTTTGTTCGATCAATTAGATTCTGATGATGTTGTTGTTTGCGGTAATGGCACAGCCAATGTTGTTGCTTTTCAAGCGGCAAAACTTAAAAATGGACAGCGTTTGATTGCCAATACTGGTGATGCTTCCATGGGATACGATCTGCCCGCTGCTATTGGCGCCGCGTTTGCCGGTCCTGGTAAACGCGTCATTTGTCTTGCCGGTGATGGGAGTTTGCAGTTAAACTTGCAGGAATTACAAACCGTCGTTCAATATCAACTCCCGGTAAAACTTTTTGTTTTGAATAACGATGGATATTTGTCCATTCGACTCTCCCAGGCGAATATGTTCAAGCAACTTGTTGGTGAAAGTGCTCGAAGCGGCATTTCATTTCCTGATATTGTTAAAGTGGCTGAAGCCTATGGACTTCCTGCAATGCAGATCGGATATGACCAACTTGAAAGTGGAATACAATCTGTGCTTCAAATGCAGGGACCCGTGGTGTGCAATGTAATTCTTGACCCTGATCAACCCTTTGAGCCTCGTGTTGGTGCAAGGCAACTACCCGATGGGCGGATCGTATCTTCTAATCTTGAGGATATGACACCCCTTCTCGACGAAAAGGAACTCGCAGAAAATATGCTGGTTCCATTAGCCCGTTCTTAATTTCAAAAGGTGATTCTTATGGATGTTCGCGATATTTTTGAAGATTTGTTTGTTCTGGAAGTGACCAATAATCATCAAGGCAACTTGGAGCGTGGAATTCAAATTATCCGTGAACATTCACGCGTTGTCCGATTCAATAATGTCCGTGCTGCGATAAAACTGCAGTTTCGCAATGTCGAGTCTTTCGTTCACAAGGATTTTTCTGATCGAAATGATATTTACTATATCAAGCGCATTAAAGATTCGCGCCTTTCAAAGGAGGATTTCGCCGTATTGGTGGATAATATTCGAAAAAGCGGATGTATTCCCATGTCTACGCCCTTTGACGAAAAATCAGTTGATCTGTGTGTCGAATTTGAAATGCCAATTATAAAAATTGCCAGCGCCGACAATAACGATTGGCTCTTGTTGGAGAAAATTGCAAAAACCAAAAAACCGGTCATCGTCTCCACGGGTGGCATTTCCTTAAAGGATATGGATGACCTTGTTCTATTTTTTGAAAATCGAAATATCCCATTGGCACTTAACCATTGTGTGGCCGCTTATCCCATTGAAGACCACGAAATGGAGTTGCACCAAATTGATTATCTAAAAAGGCGCTATCCCAATCATCCGATTGGGATTTCAACTCACGAATATCATGATTGGACAAGTTCCATGTTTATTTGTTACGGCAAAGGTGTGCGCCTGTTTGAACGTCATATTGATATTGATTCAGATGGATTCAAAGTTGCGCCCTATTCTTCGCTCCCCAATCAAATTGACAGCTACTTCAAGGCATTTCATAAAGCCCGTGAAATGTGTGGAACCGCCAAAGATGAGCGGCGTATTCCATTGGATCGCGAGGTGACCTATCTTGATTCTTATGTGCGCGGTGCATACGCCAGACATGATCTACAAAGTGGACAGAACCTGACAGAGGATGATATATATCTGGCTATTCCATTGCAAAAGGGGCAACTTTCCACTCGTGAATTAATGCTGGGACGTTATGGACATAAATTAATCAAGCCTTGCGCCAAAGATCAACCAATCACGATTGATATGATAGATACGCCGTATTCATCTGATGAGCTGAGTCAGCAAATAATGAATCGGGGACTGTAGGATGCGAACTGCCTTGGTCACAGGCGCGTCACGCGGTATAGGCAAGGCAATTGCCAGCACCCTCAGTTCCTCAGGTTATAACGTCCTGACTCCCTCCCGCGCAGATTTGGACCTTAGCTCAAATCAATCTGTTGAATCTTACCTTGCCAGCCTGGATCACCCTGTGGATATTTTGGTGAATGATGCAGGTATTAATCGAATTGCAAACCTTGAAAATATACAAAGTGTCGATATAAATGATACCTTACAGATCAACTTGCTTGCGCCTTTTCGGTTGATCCAATTTTTTGCGCCGCAAATGAAGGCGCGAAATTATGGACGTATCGTTAATATCAGCTCTTTGTGGGGTGTTGTCAGCAGGACAGGGCGGATTAGTTATTCCATGAGTAAAACTGCCTTGAATGGGATAACGCGTTCTCTGGCTGTTGAACTTGCTCCGTTCAATATTCTTGTAAACGCAGTAGCGCCCGGTTACGTAATGACAGACTTGACACGTCAGAACAATTCCCCGGATGAAATCGAAAAAATCAGTCAATCCATCCCAATGAAACGTCTTGCTGATCCTCATGAAATTGCCGTTATAGTCGCCTTTCTCTGTTCCGATCAAAACACATATCTTACAGGTCAGACGATTGTGGTGGATGGAGGCTATACATGTCTCTGAATTT
>CAYLOW010000136.1:0-10731 GCA_964385315.1 uncultured Anaerolinea sp. | reverse complement strand
GAAAACCTGGGTGTGCCTGTGTTGGTTGTACAGCATATGCCGCCCATGTTTACCCGTACACTCGCAGAAAGCCTTGATAAACAAAGCGCGCTGAGGGTTAAAGAAGCCGAACACAATGAATTGACACAAGCCAATACTGTTTATATTGCCCCGGGCGGAAAGCAGATGAAAGTGGCGATCGGTCAGGGGGGCGGCCCCATGATCCAGATCAGTGATGATTCCCCGGAAAATAACTGCAAGCCTTCAGTGGATACTTTATTCCGGTCCGTCTCGCAGCATTTTCCCGGAAAAGCATGTGCGGTGATCATGACTGGAATGGGAAGCGATGGCACAATCGGCCTTCGACTGATCAAACGTCATCCGGCGCGGGTCATCGCCCAGGATGAAGCCAGCTGTATCGTTTTTGGCATGCCCAAAGAGGCGATCGCTGCCGGGGTCGTGGATGTGATCAGCCCGCTGGATTCAATTGCGGGTGAAATACGAAAAGCGGTGCAGGGTATCCTACCATTATGAAAATTGACCCGGGAGAATTCAAGGTATTTGCCTCATACATTCATTCCCTTTGTGGTGTGGTATTGGATGATTCAAAGGCGTACCTGATCGAAACCCGATTGGGAGGTCTTGCCCAGCAAAGCAGCTGCAGTACCTTTAGCGAATTTTATTATAAAGCGCGCTCAGACCCATCCAAATTGCTGCCGCGGCAGATCATCGATGCCATTACCACGAATGAAACCCTGTTCTTCCGTGATAGCGCCCCCTTTGAAATGCTGCAATATAAGATCCTGCCTGATCTAATTGACAGGCGCAAGAGCAAAGCATTGCGAGGGGTGCCAATTCCCCTGCGCGTCTGGAGCGCCGCCTGTTCCACCGGTCAGGAATTGTACAGTATCGCGATCATTCTGAAGGAAATGCTGGGGGATCTGAGCCAGTATAACCTGCGCCTGGTCGGTACCGACATCTCAAACAAAGCAGTCGCCCAGGCCAGCCGCGGTATCTATAATAAAATTGAGATCGAACGCGGGCTGCCGGCAGGGAAATTAGACCGATACTTTATGGCCCTGGATGGCGGCTGGAAGATCAAAGATGAAATTCGTGCCATGGCATCATTCACAAACATTAATCTGCTTGAAAATTTTCCCAGCCTTGGGAAATTTGACATCATATTCTGCCGTAATGTAGCCATATATTTTTCAGACCTGGATAAGACCCTGTTATACAAACGTCTGGCAACCATGCTTGAGCCGGATGGATACCTGGTCATCGGCGGGACTGAATCACTTACCGGCATCAGTTCGTTATTTGCCCCGCAACGCCACATGCGCTCCGTTTTTTATCAACTGGCGGACTTCAAGGCAAGCCCTGTTTAGGATGGAGACCAATAAAAAAAATCCCTTAAGGCATGGGAGGGATACAAAAAGGATACCGCTTGTAATACCGGGTTGAGAAGTTCACATTCAGCAGAAAAATAAAACGCGCCTAGGACGCGTTTTATTTTACAAATCAAGGGGGAAGTCTGATTAAGTTTTATTCTTTATCAAAGGTTGAATCGGGCATGTTGATGCCGGATTTCTTGAATTTTTCCATGAAGCGCGGACGAAGACCGGTTGCTTTTAGCTTTCCAAATACATGACCATTCTTGAAATCTGTTTGGGCAAAATAGAAAATGTCCTGCAGCACAATGGTGTCCCCTTCCAATCCCTGAACTTCAGTGACATTGATCACCTTGCGGGAGCCATCGCGCAAACGCTCCACATGAATAATGAGTTCAATGGATGACGCGACCTGTTCACGGATGGCGCGTGAAGGCAGATCCATGCCGGCCATCATGACCATCGTTTCAATTCTGCGCAACGAGTCACGCGGACTATTCGAGTGCAGGGTGGTCATGGACCCATCATGACCGGTGTTCATGGCCTGTAACATGTCCAGGGCCTCTCCACTGCGGACTTCGCCGACGACAATGCGGTCCGGGCGCATGCGCAGCGCGTTGACAACCAATTGACGGATCGTGATTTCACCCCTGCCTTCAATATTCGGCGGGCGTTTTTCCAGGCGCAGCACATGTTTACGATTGAGTTGAAGCTCGGCAATATCCTCGATCGTGATGATTCTTTCGTTATCAGGAATGAAACCTGAAGTCACGTTGAGCAGGGTTGTCTTTCCACTGCCCGTTCCACCGGAGATGACCAGGTTGACGCGGGCTTCAACACAGGCATGAAGAAATGCGATCAGCTGTGCGCTTAATGTCCCGTTGGCGATCAAGTCCTGAGCGGTATATGGAGTGGCTGAAAATTTTCGAATGGTTAATAGGGATCCATCCAGGGAAAGGGGGGGGATTGTTGCATTTACCCGATGCCCGCTCGGCAGGCGCGCATCCACCATTGGGGATGTTTCGTCAACCCGGCGTCCAAGCGGCGAGACGATCCGGTCGATGATCCTGCGAAGGTGGGCGTCATCTTCAAACGCGGCGCTGGTGGGTTCAATTTTCCCAAACCGTTCGACAAAAATAGTGCCGGGACCGTTCACCATGATTTCCGTGACCTCGGGATCACTCAACAGGGGTTCAAGCGGCCCATAGCCGACAATGTCTGCAAAAACCCACTCGAGCATGCGGGTCTTATTGGCACGCGTATACAGCAGATTTTGTTCGGTCAGGATCTGATTGAAGAAAACCTCGATCATTTTGCGCAATCGGGGAATATTTTCGAGGTTAACCTCGCCGTCAAATTCGGTCAGAATTCGTTTTTGGACCTCGTCCCTGATGTGGAACAAATGTCCCTTCATGGACTCTATATCATTCTGAGACAGGGCCTCTGTTTGTTTGGCTTGATCCTTTTTAATTAACGCAGGTCGGTTTTCAAACATGTGTGTTCCTTATAAGTTTATGGAGTGGCACCCGGAATGAAAGGTATACGAATATCCTGATCCCTGGCAATGAACATGCTTTCGCCAATATTGTTGGCATCGCGCAGACTTTCGAGCGTGGAATCATATTGAAAGGCAATGTCAGTCAGCGCATCGCCCTGATTAACCGTTACCGTCCTATATTCGTACAGCGCATTTACCTGCCCGACAGCGATCTCGTAGAGCCGGATGGCTTCCCACCGATCGCCATTGGTGTAAGCAAGTTCTGCCTGGGTGAGCGTATTCAAAAGATCCTGACCCTTTGAGGCGGTCACAAGTTTTTGGTACCCCAGCCGGTCAAAGGCATAATGATAAAATTCGGCGGATTCCTGGACCTTGCCAAGTTTGTGTAAGGCAGCGGCTGTGCGCACCTGGATCTGGAAGAGCCGCAATATATTTTCCTTGCCGCTCCAGACGAATTTTTCCGCTTCCTGGTAATCGAGCGACGCGTTGCTAAAGTCTGCATAATCGAACAACAGATCGCCGCGTGCAATATATGATTCAAAAAGCAGATATTTCATTCTGCCGTTCGCGAAGTTCTCATCCTTGCGCAATAAAATTACGAACCCGCTTATCGCGCCATCCCAATTGCGCTGCAGAAAATAATCGTAGGAATTCAGATAAAGTTGGGAGTTCTCGATCTCCACTTTTATGGCAGGGGAACTGGTACCAATATTATTCGCCTTTTCCAGGATCCGGATCAATTCCTGCAATCCTTTGGCGGAATAATTCGAATCCCGAAGCAGGGTGATGGCATGCAGGTAGTACCTGTTGGCGAGGAGCTCAACCGCGATACTTTGCAATTCCTGACGTTCAGCCGCATACTCCTTGCTCTGCGGGAACAGGCTGAGGGCGATACGATAATATTTTTCGGCGAGTTCGATCCTATCGATGGTTACATCCCCCCGGCCGGCGATCTCGACGATCACATTTCGGTAGCTGATAAAGAGAATATGCTTAAGATCCGTAATATCGTAGAATGGATCGATGGCTCGTATGGCTTCATGCGCATTGATCACTCCAACCCAGTCTTCCTGCGAGTAGGCATTTTGGAGCTCTTCGACCAGTACGGCAATTTTTTGCTCCTGCTGGATCTTTAGAAGGAGCTGGGGCGTATCCTTATACTTCGGGTGCTGTTCATCAACCTTTAAAAAAAATTCGAGGGCAGCGCCGGTATCCCCTGCCTGCATGGCCAGCATTCCCTGCTGGTAGATCCCTTCAACCGCCATTGATCGCTTTGCCAGATCGATTTTTTGATCGATCGCCAGGTAGGATGGATCCACCTGCCTGATCTCATCATACAGACGAAGGGCCTCTTCAGGTTTGTCAACCCTCATAAAACTGTCAGCGGTTTGAATTTTTTCCGCCAGAGCCTGCGCAACGAGGGCAGCCTGCTGCTCCTGTTGGATCTGGATCTGTTTGTTCCGGTAGGCGATCACACCCCAGACAATCAGCGTTATGGTTGTTACGGCCAGGGTGCTGAACACGAAGATGCGGATGCCAACCTTCCTTCGTCGTTTTTTATCTTCCTCGGACTGGGTTTGATTATGTACACTTTGCAGTCTGAGGCGGACTTCCACATCCTGCTTGAATGCCAGTAAGTGCGCATCCTGGGGATGCGCGGCTAAAAGCCCGTCAATAATTTTCAGGCATTCCTCCCACCGCGCATTTTGAAAATGGGCGAGGAGCTCGCGATAGGCAGTGTCATTCTGAAAGATGGGTTTAATGACTTCCTGCCCATAATTATCCAGGGCAATAAAGGGCGGAAATTCATCACCCAAATTTGGGTAGGACAATTCACCAGGAATCTGTTCTTCCTGTTTCGAATTGAGGTTCTTTTCGGTTGCGTCCTTTTCCATTTTCACCAATTGTGTAATTATTTAGTAAATTGAAGAATATCCACGAACCTGGCCAGGGTCGGCCCAAGGATGACAGCCAGCAGCGCGGGAAAGATAAATAAAGCCAACGGGAACATCATTTTGGCAGGCAGCTGCTGCGCGATCTCCTTCGCCCGGTATTGACGGAAAATACGCACCTGTTCCGCCTGTGAATGAAGCACATCTGCAATACTCATACCCATAGTCTCGGACTGCAGGATGACCGCCACAAAACTTGAGAGCTCTGATATATCCACACGGGCCTGCAGATTGCGCAATGCCTGTTTACGTGAAACGCCGACTTCGATCTCTGCAACGACACGGGCAAATTCCATGCCCATGGCTGTTTTAAAGGTTTGGCCGACCCGCATCATTGCCTGATCAAAACTTAAACCGGCGGCAACGCATACTGAAAGCATATCCAGCGTGTCAGGCAGTCCATGCCTGATCGTTTCCTGGCGCTGCCTCATCTTCGTGATTAACCATAAACCGGGTAAAACAAGAAAACAGAGCAGAAGTACAAGGGAGATCAGCAGGGATTGATTTGTCCGGTTGGACAGGTAAATTGTTAGCCCGAGCGCCAGCCCGATAATCAGGAAGAGCAGCCGAAAACCATAATATTGCGGAGCCCGTAAGTTGAACGGACTCCCGGCGATCACCAGGCGTCGATTGGTTTCTTCAAGCGACTTTTGCGGTGTGTAGCTGCCAAGGAATGAGATGATGCTGTTCAGCCAGGATACGATGGTCCTTTGAAAAAATGATTCCGAAAAATTTTGATTTTCAAGATCCGCCAGACTCAGCTGCGAGGCTGCCCGGTTCTCTTCCACGATGAAAGTTTCGATCCGGCTGCGGGTCTCACTGGTATCAAAATACCTTAGACCAATGGCAACAACCGCCAGACCGATCATCACAAAAACAAATGCGAGCAGGGAACCGATGATAGTGGCACTCATAAATATTTTACCCTTTTGAGGTTGATCAAACTTTAAACTGTGATATCCTGCGTAACAGGATGTTCCCAACGAACAGACTGCCCGCCGCGTAAATTAACGCGTAGCGTGAAATTCCAGGAGCAAGCAGCTGTTCCCAATATCCCGGACTTAAGACTGCCAGGGCGGCCATTGTAACAAACGGCATTAATGTCAGCAGGTAGCCGGCAAAACTCGCGTACGCGGTCAGGGAGCGCATTTCACTGAAAAGATAGATCCTCTGACGGATCGTTTCGATGACCACATTTAAAATGGTGGTGAGGTTCCCGCCGACCTGCGCATTGATGTTTACCACGGTGACCACGAAGAGGAAATCATCGCTTTCCATACGGCTCGCCATGTTGGTGAGCGCGCGGGCCAGCGGTAAACCAAGTTCCACTTCCCTTCGTACCTGGCGAAATTCATCCGAGGTGGGAGAGGCCATTTCCTGAATGATCACATTGATGGCTTGCTGGAAGGAATAACCCGCCCCGACCGCCCCCCGGATCAAAGTAAGCGTATCCAGCAATTGATTTTGGAAGAGCTTTTGGCGTCCTTGAATGGCGCGAAATATGAGGAAGCCGGGGATCAAATAAGAAATCACAGCCAGGCCGATCCCGGGGAAAATGTTCCTAAAGATCAATATGCCGAGCAGGAATGCCAGCGCGGCAGCGCCGAAACGGATAAACAAGTATTCGCTGACCGTGATCCGCCAGTTCGCCGCGATCAACTTTTTCTGCATTTCCTCGGAATTTAGGATCGCAAAGATCAGATTGAATTGCCTGCGAAAACGGCTTAAAACAGTATCGCCTTCCTGTGCAGGGAAGGATGAATTCACCAATAGAGACGCAGTCGTCGGGTCTGATCTGAGGAAATACTGGATGCGTTCATTCATCTCGCGTTTCCCTTGAGACGCGAGGTAAATGCCGATCGACAATCCAATTATTCCAATTGCAGCTGCAATGATTATGAATGGCATGGTGTGGATCTCATGAGGCGCTGCCCATCGGTTTGTTACTAGCCCAGTTGTGATGATTTAACGAGCACGTCGGAAAGGGTTTTCTTTGACCTGGCAATATTCTCAGCTTTAACCCCGATCGTTGCCGCAAGGGCTTTTGCCATGCCGAGGAACGCTTTTCGAAGCGGGATATTGTTTTGCGTTTGCATGAGCAGCGGGACTCCCCGGTTGATACTTTGCATGGACAGCCGCGGGTCGTTCGGCAGGTTGGCAAATACTTTCATATGCAGGGAGCGTTCGATATCCTCGCGGCTAAGACCATCACGCTGGTCGTGCTGATTGATGACCAGCAGGATCTTCTCCTTGGGAATTGAAAGCGTGGTGCGGCAGATGTCAATGAACCGGCTGGCGTCACGCAGACTGGCGATATCAGGATTAATGACCAGGATGATCTTGTGGCAGGCATCCATGAAGGTGACCGTGTTCTCGCTCAGGGAATTGCCGCTGTCGATCACAATGTTGGGGTAAACATTTTGCACGCTGGTCAGGATCAGGTGAAGTTCCTCAGGGTGAACCCCCTGGGCCGCGGCAAGGTTGGATGGGGCAGGCAGGACTTTGAGGCCCGAGATATGCTCCGAGGTCACATCGCGGATCAAGGTTTCATCAAGAGATCCGAGATGCGGAACAAGATCGGAGATCGAGTTCTGGGTCTTCAGGTTGAGCATGAGATCCAGGTCACCGAATAGCAGTTTGCCATCCATCAACAGGACTTCCTGGCGCAGTTCATCTTTTAGTGCGATCGCCAGATTGATCGCCACTGTTGAGCACCCGACCCCGCCTTTGGGGCTGAAGACTACAAAGGTACCGCGGGTGGCCATGGGAATTTCCGCGCTGGCGGCTCCGGTCTTTCCCTGCTGGCTGCGTTGATAAAGTTCCCTGACGCGCGCCATGGTATCCAGCAGTTCCTTCTGTGTAAATGGCTGAACCATAAAAGCGCGGGCACCCGCGAGAATCACATTATTTACTTCCGAAGCCTTGTCTTCCGGCAGGATGACGACCACCATGACCTCCGGGAATTGCAGTGAAATATTGTCGACCAGGTTGATCAGGTTATCGGCCGGGCTGAGATAATCCAATAAAATACAGGTTGGCTGCTTTTCCTCGATATCCTCCATCAGATCATTGTTGAATTCCTGGGGGCCAATGAGGAAGTAATTAACCTCGGTTTCCAGCGTGGTTCTAATGAGGCGGCCGAGATGTTCATTGGAGGTAATGGAAAGCACGCGGAGCGGATCTTGTGTGTTTGACATGGTTTATCCTTTTTCAGAAAATCGATTTATGGTAAAAGATCCAAACCATAAAGTTCCTTGATGTACCTTGCGGTGACTGGCGTCAGTTCAAACTGACCGGTTGAGGTCGGGGCACGAATGACGAAGTCAAAATTGCCGCCTGCGTCCCTGATGTACTTGAGCACCAGGGCATCCTGGGGGGCCAGCGCGATCAGGTAGGCTTCCACCACGGTCTGGGCACGGGTTGGGGCAGCCGCGGGGTCGGCGCCTTCCTCTTTAATGACCTGCACGATAATGCCGGTGATATTCAGTTTTTGCAGGGCTGTAAAAGTAACCGCCTGTCCCGGTATCTTTGTTTCATCTGTTGGTGCGGTCGTTGTATCGGCGCCGGTGTCTGTTCCAGTCCCGCCTTCCACCGCGCTGACCGGGGTGAGCTTTGCCTGGTAAGTCACCAGGATATCGACGATATCGCCGCGTTTAATGACGGAAAGGCGGCTCATCAGGTCGGTGGCAGCCACGGCCATCAGCACATGGTTTTCATCCAGGACATAGGCGATGTCAAATGCTTCGCCGGTCAGGTTGACCAAGTTATGCTCGAGGATCATTTCCCCTTCCACCAGGTCTGTTTTCGAGATGCGGCCGACGGCGGAATTGAGGTCGGTCACCACATCCCGGGGGGCAAATTGCACGGGAATCTCGGCGAGGGTGACATCCTCCGCGGTCAACACCATCCCTTCCGCGATGTCATTGTTCGCGAAGGCGACCATGAATTTTGTTTCCGGCATGGCGGTCGGGGTGGCTGCAGCCGCAACCCCGGGGAAGCCAATATTGAGAAAACTAACGACCACAAATATCCCCAAGGCAATCAGGAGAAGACCCCCAATTGCAATTATTAATCCTGTCCGAACTTTTGAATTCAAGGCTTGCCTCCTTAGATGAGTGGTTTAAGCATGATGGCGTTTTTGTTTATTTCATTAGCGAAATGACATAAGTTCCGTTGTTCGTTCCACCTGGGTCAATATCTGACCCTTCAATGTATCCACTCACAAAATATCCCTCAATTGTATTAGTTTTCTCATCCACTCCTGAAATATTCTTAAAAGGGCATACATCATTTTTTACTTTTGATACACACGTCACCACGAATGGCTGAAAACCAGTTACCCTGTAGTAATCAGATTTTCCCTTATTGTCTGGAGTGATCTGATCGCCAGGAATATATGAAAAACAATTAGTATATTGGTTAAAATTTATATTTTGACACGGGGTGTTCAAAACAACTGGTAGTAGTGACGGTTGGTCATCAACAATTATGGCATCAAACGCTCCACCAGAAGTTCCAGGCTTGCCTGGAAACCAGCGTGGCAGAGTGATAGGATCGGTCAAACCACCAGTGATTACATTTTTAATTTTTGCTGTACCAGATTCTCCATCCAAATACAGCCAGCCGACATCTGCGCTATTGCCTATATCTAGGATGCCGTCCCCATTAAAATCACATGTCATTAGATTTTTTGAATCTATTTCTTTACAAAAAGTGCTAATATTAAAACTATTTGTGTCCATTACAAGATATGCTATTGAAGCACCGCTGCCTGTATAGTATGTTTGCGGGTCAATGCCATTTCCTTGATGGAGTACTAGGTTACCATTTTGGTGAAGTCTATTCTTGTACGCAGTAGGGATGGCTTTGAATACTTCATATGGAATAGTAAGAGGGCTGCATTTATTGTCTATCTTATCTCGGCACGCCCATGCAACAGGGAGTAAATCCTCGCTAGGGGCCTGGGGAAAACAACGAGCAGAGGCTTCAGCGCCTACCGTGTTATTTTCATACCCCAGAACCCTTGCAAAAAAGGAGGATGTCTCAAGCATGGTCTGGACGGTTACAGAATATATTGCCCTGTCAATATTTGCCGTATTCGCGGTAGTAGCGCCGTTTTCGGTGACCGCGTATTGATTGACAACGTTCTGTACTGCACTGTCACTGCCATTATTCACACACATTTCACGCGCTCCCGCCAGCGCGGCGGCATCCGCCGCGGTCTGGGCATTTCGGCGGTTGAGGTACAGACTGCCGCCGTCGATGATCAACGCGGCTACGGCGGTCAACGCCAGGAACGAGATCGCGATGATCACAAGACTTTGCCCGTTTTCGTGTTTATTCATGTTAACCTCTCATGGTACATATCTTCCATACGGGGTCATTTGCATGGTGGATATAGACCTGATCTTGTAGGTACTGCCCGCGCCAATCAGCTGCGCGAAATAAGGAATGATGGGTGGCAGTTCAATAACTGCTTTAACAGTGACATAGTCCGTGCAGGGATTTGGTGTGTTGCCTTCCACTCGGTCGCAATAAATGGATACCTTGCTAACATCCAACGGCAGCGCCACCGCGTAATGGGCAACTTTATTTCTTATCTCTGTCTGTCTCGCGGTGCTGCTGGCGAATGAAGTGACTATCCCATACCTGGCGCCTTCCCTGACGGCATTGTTCAACGCGGAATAATAGTAAACGATCCTGCCGAGGTCTATAAAAATGATGATGATCAAAAGGATGATCGGGAGGATGAGACCGAACTCCACCATGGACTGCCCCGGTGCCTGGCGCTTTGTTTTCATGGGATCAACATCCTGGCTTCATTGGTCAATTGGATCGGGCCGCCAAAGAACCTGCTAACCACGAATTGGAATTCATATTGTACGGTGACGATCACGGTTGACCCGCTGGG
>CAYLOW010000135.1:0-10856 GCA_964385315.1 uncultured Anaerolinea sp. | reverse complement strand
TCAAGACCTTCGGCTTTGGCGGGGGACGCGCCGACATCTGGCAGCCTGAGGAAGACATCTACTGGGGCAACGAAGAAACCTGGCTGGGCGACAAGCGTTACAGCGGCTACCGCGATCTCGAAAATCCGCTGGCTGCGGTGCAGATGGGCTTGATCTATGTCAACCCCGAAGGCCCGAACGGCACTCCCGATCCGGTTGCTTCAGGGCGGGATGTGCGTGAAACCTTTGCCCGCATGGGTATGAACGATGAGGAAACCGTCGCGCTGGTCGCAGGCGGACACACCTTCGGCAAGGCGCACGGCGCGGGTGACCCCAAAATGGTGGGGCGCGAACCCGAAGCAGCTCCGCTCGAAGAAATGGGGCTGGGTTGGAAGAACAACCTTGGCTCGGGCAGGGGTGTACATACCACATCCAGCGGCATTGAAGGCGCGTGGAAACCCAATCCCACCCGCTGGGACATGGGCTACTTTGATATGCTCTTTGGTTACGAGTGGGACCTGGTCAAAAGCCCGGCTGGCGCCCAACAGTGGTCAGTCAGGAACTGCAAGCCCGAGCACATGATCCCCGACGCGCACGACCTGTCGAAGAAGGCCCCGCCGATGATGACGACCGCCGATCTGTCGCTGCGCTTTGACCCGATCTACGAACCCATCTCGCGCCGCTTCCATCAAAACCCCGAACTCTTCGCGGATGCTTTTGCCCGTGCCTGGTTCAAACTGACCCACCGCGATATGGGACCCAAAAGCCGTTACCTTGGGCCGGAAGTCCCCGCCGAAGACCTGATCTGGCAGGACCCGCTTCCCGCTGTGGAGCATCCGATGATCAACGCCAAAGACATCACCGACTTGAAATCCAAAATTCTGGCTTCGGGCTTGTCGGTAACAGAACTGGTCTCCACCGCGTGGGCTTCGGCTTCCACCTTCCGCGGCTCGGATAAACGCGGCGGTGCGAACGGTGCGCGCATTCGTCTCGCCCCGCAAAAAGATTGGGAAGTGAATCAGCCCGCACAGCTTGCCAAAGTGCTTTCCACATTGCAGGGGATCCGGCAGACTTTCAACAGCGCCAGGAAGAACGGCAGGAAAGTTTCGATGGCAGACTTGATCGTACTCGGCGGGTGTGCGGCGGTCGAAGCCGCGGCTGAGGCGGCGGGATACGCGGTGGAAGTTCCCTTCACCCCGGGACGCGCCGATGCTATGCAAGACCAGACCGATGTGAATTCTTTCGTGGTACTCGAGCCTGAAGCCGACGGTTTCCGCAACTATCAGAAGGCAGCCTTCACCGTCTCCGCAGAGGAAATGCTGCTGGACAAGGCGCAATTGCTGACACTCAGCGCGCCCGAGATGACCGTGCTTGTCGGTGGGCTGCGCGTACTCGGCGCGAATGCCGCCGGCTCAGCGCATGGCGTATTCACCAAACAGGTTGGTAAATTAACCAACGACTTCTTTGTCAACCTGACAGACATGGGCGTCGCGTGGCATCCCACAACTGAAGCCGCCGACGTCTTCAATGCCCATGACCGCAAGACCGGCGAAGTCAAGTGGAGCGGATCCCGCGTGGACCTGGTCTTTGGCTCCAACTCGCAGCTGCGCGCGCTGGCTGAAGTGTATGCCCAGGATGATAACAAGGAAAAGTTCGTACGTGATTTCGTCGCCGCGTGGAACAAGGTCATGAACCTCGACCGCTTTGATCTCGTGTAATTACGTGTAGAACCCGAAAAGAACCTGTCTTTGAAAAAAATCCCTCACCTTTTGGTGAGGGATTTTTTATAATGTGGTTTGTCATTCCCGCAAGCGCATCCGGGCTAATTGTTCGACGAGCGCTCTTCGAGGAGAGAGCTTAGACGATGTTGGGAAAGATATCCTATGTTCTCCCGGGCATGAAGAACCGTTTTAGTCCAAGAGGGATTGGGGAATGTTGCCTCCGTTCTCGGCGATCTTCTTCAACACTTCCTTGTGCAGCCAGACGTTCATCTTGGCTGAATCCTTCATCAGGTCAGCGGGGCAGCCAAGTTCGGTGGCCAGCTCATTGCGGGCTTCGCGGCTGCTGTCAATTTCCAACAGTTTGAGCAGGTCCACGATGGAGACTTTCCAATCGAGGCCGCTGCCTTTTGCAAGCTGTTCAAGATGGGCGACAACGTCCACTTCCGAGACGGCTTTTACCGCGGGTGCGGGTGCTGCTGCGGGTGTGGCTGTGGCAGCTGCTGCTTTAGCGGCGGTACTGGGTGCCGCGACGGTGGCTTTGGGGGTTGAGGTCTGGTAAGGATTGGTGGTCATTGGTTTAATGGTGGAAGCGGCAGGGGCGGCGACAGGTTTGACTGATTCTGCGCCCTTTTTGAGGCCAAGTTTTTCGAGAATTTTTCCGAAGAATCCCATGGTAGTACTCCTTATATATGGTTTGATGTGATTATGATTAAAGTATTATGTGAAAATAATACCATTCCCATTTAGTGATATGGTCAGCGCTGTTTTGCCATGCCCGCCACGACCTGGAGCAGGGCATTCGCCACTACCTGACCCGACTGCTGACGGTGTGCCTTTTGCGCCATTGGCCCGGCAGACATGAGGGCCGATAGGGCGGCATGCAAATTGTCCTGACCTTGCTGTTTGGCGTTCAAGAAGTTCATGCCCGCGTTGAGGATGTCGCCGATGTCGATGCCATCCTGCTGTTGGGTGCCTGCCTGAGGTGCAGACTGTCCGCCGAGCAACGACCCCAATAGATCCACACCTTGTGAGGTTGATCCGCCGCCGTCAAGCAGTGAGCCCAGCAGGTCGGCGCCTTGCGCAGCGGCAGGCTGCTGGCCGCCGCCAAGCAGGGATTGAATGAGGGTCATGGCGTTCTCAGGCGTAACTGCCGGTTGTCCCTGGAACTGCTGCGCGGCTTGCGCCAATCCCTGGGAGTACACCTGTGCCGATCCGCTTGCGCCGTTTTGAGCCAGGTACTGGCTGGCGCTGCTCAACTGCTGGGATGGAGACGTGCCCTGCTGGTTTGCCATAACCTGTGAGATCATGTTAAACACCTGAACCATATTATCGCCATGGTTCTGATTCTCGGTGTCGGCTTGATTCAGGGAAGCCTGGTTGGCGGCGAGGGCCTGGGCTGCCACATTGAAGAGGGAAGATAAATCCATACCCCCCGCTTTTCCGGCAGGGGTTCGATTTCCATTATTCATTAAGTGTATCCTAGTGGTTGTGTCTTAGGGAAGAGGGATCGACCGTACTCCAAAATTAATATTCAACACCCCGGGGGAGTGACTTGGCGTTTTCGACCCAATTCTTTACCATCTTTAAGCCGGGAAGTTTGTTGACCTTATTCTTCTCAGTGTTGATCTTTGTCAGCGTTTCCAGCAGGGACTCGGGGTTTCGATTGGCAAGCTCACGCACGGTATCCACACCCGCCGCTTCGAGCAGGTCGGAGTACTGCGCGCCAATGCCGCGAATGCGGAACAGGTCTGCGCGATTGACCCATTCGAGGATGGTCTGCTCGCTGAAACCGGTATTCGCCGCCAATTCCTTTCGGCCTTGCGATGTGGCGCCGCTTTTCAATAGTTCTTCAGTGGACCGAACGCCCGCAGCGCGTAATTTTTGCGCGTAGGCTTCCCCAATTCCTTCAATCGCTATAATTGTGGCCATTTGGTTTGATGCCTCCTTTGTTATTGTATTTCCATCATAGATGATATCGAAGTCAATTTCAAGGGTGTTTTATAGTACTTAAGGGTGACCATACCGTAATTTTTGGGAGGGTAAGGGTTGGGGTATACAAAAAGAGCAAACCCATTCACCACGGTGAAAGAGAAAAACAAGTCACCACAAAGGTAACAAGGGAGCACAAAGGCAGAGCTTTAAGTTTTTAAGTCATATTCGGGAGAATGCCGGGATGGTATTCGACGGGCAGTGAGAAATCTTTCCCGGTAATCGTCAAGGTTTCTCCTCGAAATGCACTCGTCGAAACGACAGGTCACCACTCTTTTTCATTTCGACCGTAGGGAGAAATCTTGCTCGACAAACGTCAAGGTTTCTCCTCGAAGAACGCTCGTCGAACACCTGTCCCGGGTGATCTTGCGGGAACGATAAGGTGAAACATTGGAGGGTGGACCTAGAATTGAAAGTAAATGAAGGGGGATGAATTTACAGGCGCAAAGAAATAAATGACAAGGATCTCGAACAAAATGAATGCCAGGGTGTAACTTCTCGCGATCGGGAAGATGGGCCAGTTCCAATTGAAGCGGCGCGCGATCCAGCCGCCGATGATGACGAAAGGCACCGCAACCAGCGCCCAGGCCAAATACCATTCGATATGGATCTGCGAATCGATGAACAACAGCTTCTTAAAGATCATCAGGGTGGTCACCCAATTGGGAGAGCGGAAAGGCACCCAGGTGACGGTGAGCAGGATGAAGATCAGAAAGGCTCGCAGCCAGGCTTTGTACGAAGTCCACGGGTGTTGGATAGGTTTCGCCCAGGGCAGGTTGCGCTCGATGACGAGATATGCTCCGTGCAAGCCGCCCCAGATGATGAAGTTCCAGCTTGCGCCGTGCCACAAACCGCTGAGGAGGAAAACGATCATGGTATTGCCCGCCTGTCCCAGCCACTTGCTGCGGTGCCTTTCAAGCGGAAAGAAAAGATAATCGCGGAACCAGGTGGAAAGGGAGATATGCCAGCGGGTCCAGAATTCGGTGATGGACTGCGAGGTGTAAGGCAGGTTGAAATTCACAGGCAGTTCAATGCCCAATATTTTGCCGATGCCGCGTGCCATGTCGGTGTAGCCCCAAAAATCATACAGGATCTGGACCGAATAAGCTGACACTGCCAGCCAGACGGCGGGCGAAGAAAAGACACCCGGGGAGTTATAAATATTTTCGACCGCCAGCGCGAGGTTATCTGCGACCACCACCTTCTTGAGCATGCCGCGCAGGAAGAGCTGGATCCCATCGAACAGATTATTGAGGTCAAGATAAATGCCGCGTTCCAACTGCGGCAGAAATTCTGCGGCGCGCATGATGGGTCCCGCCACCAGGCGCGGGAAGAAGGTGACGAAAATGGCATAGTCGAGCAGGGACCTGGCGGGTTTCGCAGTCCCTTTGTACACATCGACCACATAGCTGATGGTTTCAAAGGTATAAAAGGAAATACCGATCGGGAGAATGATGTTCAGTGTGCCGGTCTGCCAGCCCACGACCCGGGTAAACACGTTGAGGGTGTCGATAAAGAAGTTGAAATATTTGAAGAACGCCAAAAAGCCGAGGCTGACCATGATGCTTAACCACAGCAGCCCGGTCCGTTTTTTGGAATTCGTTGTGATGGTCAGGGCCAGCGTGATGTAATAATCGACCAGGATGACGACCAGCAGGATGCCCAGAAAGCGCCAGTCCCACCAGGCGTAGAAAGCGCAGCTGGCGAGGAGCAGCACCCATTTGCGGATGAGAGGCTGTTTGAAGATCACCAGCAGCGCAAGTAAAATCAGGAAAAGGGCCAGGAATTCCAGGGAGATAAAACTCATTTCAAAACCTGCTCAATGGCCTGCGCCAGCATCTGCCCGACGACCTCATTGCCATAGTTGTTCAAATGCCCGGAGCCCGGGGTGGAGTTAAAAAAACCGCGCGGCATGTGCCCGGTGGAGACAAGCTCGCGGAATTCGGGCAGGGGATCAACGACCGTGACCCCGGGGTAGCGTTCGATGAACTCTTTCAACTGCTGATGCTCAGGGTCGTCCATTAGGATCCCGTTTCCGGATATGGATGGCGCGGATGGAAGCAGGACGATGATCAGCGGCAGGTCCCCGCTCACCTCGAGCAGCATTTGCATCTGCTGGTCGGCCAGTTCCGGCACGAATGTCCCTGTATTCATATTTTCATCAGGCACATCTTCAGAAGTTTCAGACACCTCATTTGCAGCGGGGGCTCCAAGCAGCGTGTCCTGCGTCAAAAGCGCCCACCTTCGCGCACCCAGATCTTTGATTTGCGGGACAAGATTTATTTTGATGCGCGCTTTTTGGATGAATCCGGTAGAAAGATCATAAGTTTGAGTCAGGCCAATTTTCTGATCTTCGCGCAGGAAAAAATTATTGAATTGACCCTCATGGAAGGATTCGGTGAAATCATCCATCGTAAGCTGCACCACAATGGTTTCGGGTTTATATATGGATCGATAGGGGGGAATCCAGCTGACATAATCAGCCATGGCCGCGCCGCTCCGCCCCAGGTTATGCAGGTCTACATCATACCCATCCCGGCGCGCCGTTGTCTCGGCAACAGATGTAAATTTTTGAGCATCCGAAACTTGCAGGCATTCGGTCTGAGAATCACCCAGGACGATCACATCATTATTCTTCCTCGCGTCATGGTAGGGTGTGTTGATCTCCCCCCACTTTATATATTGAGTCAGCCCATACCCCTCCTTCCCCCATAACATGAGCGTGTGCACACCCGGCAGATCGCCGGCCCAGTTCGTCACATCCCTGCGTAAAGGAGGATTGTAGATCAAACTGCGGAGGATCAACTCCACGGCCAGCAGGCTTAGGGAGCAACAGAGCGAGGCCTGAACCAGATAACGGGAAACGCCCTCGAATTTTTCAAGGGTCGAAAAACGCTGCACCACTTTGGGGAGAATGACGACCAGGATGAAACCCAGCAGGAATGTTCCAGCTGTCAAAATTAATATCCTTCCCGTTCCCCAGATCTTATCTCTGCCCGGAAATATTTCCGACCTTAATGGGTAAACCCCAATTAATACAAATTCCAGCCCAAGCATAAACGACCAAAAATGATGTTTCAACTTAAGAATAACCCTTTTGTAATTTCTGATGGATTTTGTCTCGTAAATTTATCCCCGAAAAACCGTCTGCCGGATATAAAGGATGTAAGGATCTTTTCAGAAGGGAATAGCCGAGCATGAAAATAATTATACCTTAGGGAAGAAAGGTTGATTTTTATGCGGGTGGGGATGCGTCGGCCAGGTTCTCCATGTTTTGCAAGCGGACTTGTCGTTAACCAGGATCATGTTTTTCATGTAAAATCAACGCATCATCGATGCCAATATCTATCCTTCAATGGCGGGCGTGGGGGGTAAGGGATGTTTCCTCGGGATCTTGCTGGTTTCCAACTCAATATTTTATATCCTTCAATCTGCACATATGCTGCAATGTTTGGGCTGATGCTTTTTAGATAGCTGCCTATAGATGCAAAATCATTGTCCCTGCGTGACCCGTTACAGAATCATTGTTGATTAATAAATTGAAAAAAGCCTGTATATAATCGACCGTAGCGTACCAGGCATGAGGCACACCATGGCACAAAATGAACTCACCCCTTACGAAAAATTATCAGCGCGGACACATTCAAAAGTCCTGCTGACCTTGTTAAAGGTCAGTAGTTCCCTGGCTTCCACCCTGGATCTGACGGAAGTGATGCAGATCGCAATAGAGAGCGCCACCGAGCTGTTCGGCCTGGAGTCAGGAGCAATTTACACGCTTGAGAACGATATCCTGTACCTTGGGGCAACCACCCCGCCGCTTCCACAGGAATTTCCGGATGAGCTGCGCCTTGCGAGTTTAAATGAACACCTGCACATTCAGGAGGTGGTTTCAACAAAGGCGCCTGTTTACCTTGCAGATGCCAGAATTGCCCTGCTCTCGCCCGCGGAAAAAATTGTTGTGGATGCCCGCCATCTTGTCTCAGTGCTCTATTTTCCGCTGCTGCTCAAGGATAATGTGATCGGTGTTTTTATTGTTGGAACCACCGATAAAACCCGCCGGTTCACCAATAGCGAGATCGATCTTTGCCATATCCTATCTTTCCAAATGTCGCTCGCGCTCGCCAACGCGCAGTTGTATAACAAAACCCAGCAGGCCATTGCCGACCTGAGCCTGGCTTATGATGCGACCTTAAAAGGCTGGTCCCAGGTGCTGGAGATGCGTGACCAGATAACGGATGAACATACCAACCGCGCAGCCAACCTCACGGTTGCGCTGGCAAGCCGCATGGGCATACCGGACTCACAGTTGGGGCATATTCAGCGGGGCGCGCTTCTGCATGATATCGGCAAGATGGCTATCCCCGATGCCATTTTGCAAAAACCGGCTTCGCTGTCCCCGGAGGAGGTGGAGGTCATGCGGACTCATCCCGAGAAGGCGTATAACATCCTGCTGCAGATCGAATACCTGGCCCCCGCGCTGGACATTCCGTATTGTCATCACGAAAAATGGGACGGGACCGGTTATCCGCGCAAGCTGAAGGGGGAGGAGATCCCCCTGGCTGCCAGGCTCTTCGCGGTGGTGGATGTGTATGACGCGCTGACATCCGACCGGCCTTATCGCAAGGCAAAAAAGAAGGAATGGGCTTTGGACTACATCCAAAGCCAATCGGGCAAACATTTTTTCCCTGACGCGGTCGATGCTTTTCTTGAGATGGTCGAGAGGTAAAACAACGGTTACGGATCGATCAGTATGAATTTGAATTTCCGTATGCAAACCGGCAGCCATTATGCCGTGTGAGGAGTTGAGTCATGGAATACCATATAGAAATAGAAGAATATGCGGGCCAGAAGGTCATCCATGCGTATCTTTCAGGAATCATGTCAAAAACAGAGCGCAACCGCGCTGCTGCCGAGACCATTCGCAAGGCGGTAGAAAATAATATTACCAGGGGAATTTGGGATGCCCGTGATGCGAAAGCGGCATATTCCTTAATTAGCACCCATGAATTGATCGTAAATATATCCCAGCTTGGCATTCCGGTCGGCACCTTTATCGCTGTGATTTATGCCAATGACAAAGACCAGGTGGAACACGCCAGGACGGTTGCGCACAATAGGGGCATCACCAACATCGGCTATTTTCTGGATCTTGATGAAGGGGTGAATTGGTTGATAAGCATGGGGTAGTTTCAGTTTCCATTTTTTACTGGCATTTCGGGGAGTTTCAGGGTCGTATGGGCATAGATTGTTGATAAAAAACCGCCGGTGAGGGCGGTTTTTTCATGTAAGGCGGACTCCATTGGAGGTGTTTATTACCTCTTGGGTGCACTGTAAACCACTGCATTGTTTGCGTGACAGGTATAATCCACCTGATAAATTCATCTGCGGCGTTATATATATGAAATGAGATCAATGATAGTGAAACCGGCCTGTTTAGTGAGCGTGAAAAAGAAGTGATGGAACACCTGCTGCAGGGCAAAAGCAACAAGCAAATTGCCCTGGCGCTTGGTATTTCAGCAAGCACGGTTGAATATCATTTGAAAAATGTGTACAAAAAACTGGGGGTGAGCTCGAGAACCGAGGCGGTTTTGCGAATGGGGAAATCCGTAGGCGGCGGGGGCACGGGTGAATTGGGGAATCCACAGTTGAAACAGAAGGCGGAACGGCCGACAATGGCCTCCAACCTGTTTCAACCCGGAGGAACCCTGTGAATAAACTGTTCGTACTGATCGGTGGAAGTTTTTTGATTTTGGCTTTGATCGTTGTGCTTGTTCTTTTTAATCTGCCTGTGAAGGGCGCGACTGATACTCCAACGAACGACCCATCCCTGCCTGACCTGGCGATCACTTCTGTGTATGTCAGCATGGTCGATACCGATGGCAGGTGCCTGCCCTATTACGGTTTCTTCGTGACCGTTGCCAACCTACGCGATGCTCCCGCCCCGGATGTGATGCTGGTCGAGACCAACACCGAGCAGGAAGTTCTGCTTGGCACCATTAACGGGCACCAGAGCATCAACACGCCTTTTGTCGCGAAAGCGGTCAGCGGAGCATACGGCGTGGTCGCCGATCCGCAAAACCTGATTGCGGAGAGCAACGAAAACAATAACAGTGCAATTTATTCCGAAACCACGGCGACACCGCCCGCCTCCTGCCTGCCGGGCCTGTTCAGTGACAGCACGCCCATCCGGGTTATTCCGGAAGCCACATTTACGGCGGTCACTCAAAACATCCTGCCCACGCTTCCCGCACTGGTACTTCCGACAGTGGTGACAGCGGGGAATCCGACCCTTTCGCTCGACGTTCTGCGCAACGGGCTCTATCACTCGCAGGATTGGGGTAAATATCAATTAACGAATGGCGTGTACTATCGCACCCCGTCCACATCACAGGAATCACCTGAAGCCTACACAAGCCGCATTTTGGACCAGGTCATCTTCGGTGATATTAATTTGGACGGATTCGAAGATGCCGTGGTCTTCATGGCCACTCAAAACGGCGGAAGCGGGCATTTTGTTGAAATGGCGGTCGTGCTTAATCTCAACGGCAGCCCCAGCAATATTTCAACCTTATACTTGGGCGACCGGGTCATGGTCGAGGGCGGGGCGGTGATGAATGGATTGATCGCCCTTAATTTGCGGGTGCAGGGGCCGAATGACGCCGCCTGCTGCCCCAGCCAGGCCGCCGCATTGACCTATTTAATTCAAGTTGCTACCTACCACAGGAAATTGAGGCTGCAAGCCAGTACAAGCAGAGCGACCTTGATTTCAAAACCTCTGGCAGTGACTGCATGAATGGATTTTGGCAATAAACGTTCAATCAAACTTCCAGTTGTTTCAACGATCTTCCGGATACAGGCTTGGAAGTAGGTCATATAAGCAGGTACTGGACGAAGCGAATTCTTCTTCCGTAAAGGGATCAGTTCAACACCAGCTTCACGCATGACATCTTCGATAGTGTAGTCATTGTACGCTTTATCACCTGTGACAAACGAGCCTACAGGAACATCAACATTATATAGACTCAAGGCGCTGGTATCGCTGAACGCTCCAGGTTCCAAAAAGAATTCGACGGGCTCACCGTGCTCCGCGACCAAAATGTGAATGCGCAGACCATAGAAATAGCGCTTTTTACTGGCAATATAGCCTCGAAAGGCTTCTCCGTGATA
>CAYLOW010000134.1:0-10916 GCA_964385315.1 uncultured Anaerolinea sp. | reverse complement strand
CAAAAACGATCACCCAGGCTTCAACCTGAAGATCAAATGTGTACATGCTGGCAACCATCCAGATCAATGTGATCAGGTAATAAATGAAGGTCAGCCAGCAGGCATTGAAGACGGTCCGTGATATGTTCCGGAGATTCATTTCGGCCATCGCTTCAAAACTCTGGACGCCCTGACGCAGAATGGAAAACCTGGTCAACCCGAACCGGTTCACCAACCTGGAAATGCCGTATATAAAAGGTGCCCGAAAGACCAGTATCCCGAAGAAAAGCAGAAGCCCTGAGCCAATGATCCCCTCCACAAAAACAAACATCTGTTGCAGACCTGAAATCTGATCCCAATACAACAAGCCGCAAACAAGCATGACGAACCAGACCGCAAGAAGATCCCCGACCTTGACGATCAAAAAAACAAACCCCGACCTGCCCATCTTGACATTCTCTTCAACTTTTAACATCGTTAAGTAGGATACCAAACCCGCGCTGACAGCAAAAAAATTGGTAACGGCGTTCTGGAGAACAATCACATTCAAGACACGCAAATACTGCGTGTCTTGCTCGAGCATAACCTGGTACATAAATGCCTTGAATGCCGTTAGACAGGTATACAGTATTAATGTGGCAATTAAATACGCAGGCAGGATCTTTTCATGCAGAGACAGGAACTCATTTAGATTTGTCCTGGAGAAGACGTACCCCACCAAAAAAACTGCGATCAGGATCTTTATGAGATTCCAAAACAATTTAAATTTACGATTCGTGAACATTGAGATTGAATTCTAACTGAAAAATTGAATATGGGATGTCCTGCACCTGTGCAGTTTATACCCCACAGGCGGGTTAGGTCGATCATCCGTTTTCCCGGTTCAAGGTCCATTTTTATCCTCATCAGCGGGATACAACCCCGTTGTTTTTACCCTTGTATAGTTGGTTGTACTTGTACCCCTTTTAAGAAAGGGGTACAAGTACAACCAACTATACAAATGCAAAGTACAAATACAATACAACCGGATACAAGATACAACCTCACAGATCCCCAGCCGTTTCCTTGGTCAATGAGCAGCATGGGGACCTGCTGCGTTTGGAAATTCAAGAAGGGTTTGCCTGGCGCGGCACACACCGCCAGGCAAACCAAAGTTCAGATCTTTTTGGGACTGTCCTTGCCAAAGAACATGTTTACGCTACCGGTCTGGATCGAGCGATCGACGGCCTACTGTACCGGCGGTTGGGGTAGCAGATCGTTGCGGGCCGGGAGGATCTGGCAGCATTGGTGGTAATGATCAAAGCAAGGCGTTCATAAAGTTCAGAACAGAAGGTAAAGAGCGCCTGTGCGCCATTTTGAGAGAAAGGGATGAAACCAAGTTCATCCAACACAACCAGATCTAGTTTGAGGGCGGAGGCGATGAAGCGGTGCAAACGATGTTCATCTTGAGCCTGGATCAATTCGTTCACTAGACCAGCGGCAGTCCAGAAGCGCACACGGCGACCTTCGCGCAGGCAGCGGCAGCCAATCCCAAAGCCAGGTGAGTCTTTCCAAGTCCCGGATTGCCGATCAAGATCAATTCCTGTTTTTGTTGGATATATTCGCCACGCGCGAGGTCGAGGATCTGCGCTTTGTTGAGCATGGGCAGGCGGGAGAAATCAAAGTCAGCCAGTTCTTTGATGACCGGGAACTGCGCGTTCTTCAAGCGTTGCTGCAACATGTTGAGTTGGCGTTGATTGACTTCCTGTTCAGCCAACGCCAGCAGGAAGCGCACCGTATCATGATTGTTACGTGCCGCATCCGCGGCAAATTGGGGATACAGTTTGGCGAAGGTGGGCAGGCGCAATTGTCGCAGATAAGAATCAAGCAGCGGGTTGTGTTCCATCATGACCTCGCTTCCAGCAGTTGGTTGTACTGCTCAAGACGAACAGGCTGATATCCGACCGCCGCCAACTTGGGATGATTCAAGACAAGCGCGGGCGGAGATTCTTGCGGGGAGAGGAACTGGCGCAGGCAGAGCTGCACACCGTCGAGATGTGCCGCGCCCAAATCCAATGCCTGCTTCACGGCGCGATCGACCATCTCTGCGGGATGATCGCGGTGGAGTTTCAAAATGGCAACGAACTCGCGCACGCCGCTGCCGTCGGGCTTGGTTTGGCGCAGCGCGTCGAGCATTTGCTCATACTCGGGTGTCCACTTTTGCCTCCATTGCCGCACGGGCAGCGCATACTCGAAGGCACCAGGACGTTGTTCAAGCAATCCCAAATAATGCAACGGGTTGAGAATATCCTGTTCGCGTTCCAGGCAGCGCGGATGTTCCGCCACCACTTCCGCCGCGCTCAACACTTCCACGCGAAACGGATAGGCGCGCAGCGTGAGTTGTTTGCCAACATATTCGGCGGGTACAGAGTAGCGGTTGGTTTCGAATACGACCTGGCTATATGGATTAACTGTCGCCATGTGATTTCTGCAAGCGCGGAAATCATGCGCGTCGAGCGGCAGCAGGGAAGGTTTCTCGCTTTGCCAGACTTCCGCTACTGTGCGATTTTCTCCGCGCGTATTGCGTTGCATATCATTCAAGCAGGCTTGATGCAGCACGGCGTTGAGTTCCGCGAAATCTTTTGCCTTCGGGATCGGCGCGAAAAAGTTTCGCTGGGCATAGCCCACATCGCTTTCCACACCGCCTTTCTCATGACCTTGCGCGGGCGTGCAGTAGTGGCTCTCGAACAAGTAGTGACTGCGAAAGGCGCTGAAGGCTCTTTGCTCCTGGCGATGGTGTCCTTCCAGAATACGAAACACTGCGGTCTTTAGATTGTCATACGTGATCCGCCGCGGAACACCTCCAAAGAAATGAAACGCTTGAATATGTCCTTCAAAAAACGCCTCCTGTTTTTGAAACGGAAACGCCACCACAAAACGCGCCTTCGAGTAATTCAAATGCATCACGAACATCTGCACCGTTTGGCGCACGCCGTTGATATCTACCTGCGCTTCTCCCCAATCCACCTGTGCATCCTGTCCGCTATCGAATTCCAACGGCAAATATGCCGGACGGTGTTTCCCCGCCCGCCGTTTCTGACTGACGTAGGTATGCACGTTGCTTTCACATCCGCGATACCCTTCCGCTTGCACAAGTTGATAGATCTTGTGCGCGGTATATCTTTGCTTGCGCGGCATCTTCTCGCTTTCTTCGAGCAGTTCCTCAATCCGTGCATGATACAACCCAAGCACTGGCGCTTGCCGCGCGCCTTTCTGTTGATACCCTTTTGGCTCGGCGTTCTCCAATGCCTGGCGGATCAACTTGCGACTGCACCGCATCTGCCTGCTGATCGCGCGAATGCTTTGCCTCTCCACATAATACGCCTTGCCTGGATCAGTCTGCTGCCTGTGGCAGGTTTTCGACTTTTGTGGCTGCTGCATAAAGTTTGTGCCCCTTGATGCGTTCTTTCACCGCCTTCTTCAACCGTCGAGCATATAGCACACCTTGAATATAAGATTTTGGTTCAAAGCCGAGATACCACTTGGAGAAGACCCAAGTCAGCGCCACACCGTCCTTAAATTTAGTCCATGTAGATCGTTGGGGAAGTTGCCGCACTTTGAGTGCTTCTTCATAGGTAGGCACGTTCACCATCGTGCCATCCGCCGAGCGTACAACCAACCCGCTCTGTGTCAATAAACGATAGCGCTCGGCGGTTTCCTCAATGCTTGAGCCGCATACCAGACCACAATTACCACATGTCAGGAGTGTATCGTCTTGAAGACCTTTGATGCCCCAATCTTCTCCCAATTTTATATATGCCTTCACATGCTCCTCGTGTGAGAGGTTCTCGGGATTTTTAGACAGATATTCATTCAACGGACCTTCCGGGTGCTCATAACCTGCAAAAGCTCGAATCATTTTATAACGTGGGGCAGAATCGCCGACCGAAATTACCCGGGCTACGAATTGAGGGATGACATTCACCCGGGTGAGCTTTTCCAATGGCACATCCATCCAGGCTTTTGTCCATTGATATGCCCAGGTAGTCCATTTTTTATCATTCGAAATGCCATGAACGCCAAAACATCCGCCATTGCACAGGTTGATATCGCGACGCTTGGCGCGCGGATGGAGTTCGCCATTCATGAGGATGTATTCCTCATTCTCTCCGATGAACATTCCCAGCGGGCAGACCTTGTCGCACAACCGGCATTTTCTGCACCAATCGTCGACGAAGTGGCGTGGCCCATAGCGAAGGGGATCACTATGAAGCACTGCATTAGTTACCACCGTACCAAGATAGGTGGCTGCACCGTATTCTTCAGTCATCACATTTCCAGACCAGCCCTGTCCGGCGATACCCGAGGCCATGGCACCGAACCGGTGTGAAAAGCTTGGCAGGGTGGCAAAGATGTA
Source organism: uncultured Anaerolinea sp. (assembly GCA_964385315.1). Taxonomy (GTDB): domain Bacteria; phylum Chloroflexota; class Anaerolineae; order Anaerolineales; family Villigracilaceae; genus Villigracilis. The sequence continues at coordinate 6,541 of CAYLOW010000134.1, read as the reverse complement.
TGGATGGCGGCGATATGAACCATTGGGAGGAACGACTGCGGCCTTGTATCCCAACGAGCGGATATAGCCGGCAACCATCTCACTGATCCGGAACATGTGTTGGTTTTCCTTACATTGGTTAACATTATGAGGCACTGCGGATTTCTTGCCCATATAGTCATGGATGGCATCCGAATTCATTGGGATTGCCATCGAAACGATCGAGCGGGCACCCTTCAGGGTGTATGTTGGATCAAGCGATGGGGGGCCATCCAAACGATCCGGTCCAGCGAGTCCAACCACTTCCACTCCCTGACTGCGGACAAATTCCTTAATCTTTTCTTCGAGAGTTGTGCTCATGTGATGCTCCTTTCAATATGAACGATGCAATTATTTGATTTCACTTGTGAAAATTGTAACCATTATAAAAAATTGGATTATTATTTTATTGTTCTGATTTATAATAAATTGATATCATCTGACAGAGGTTTTATAATGTTATTTGACCCGAATGTAATTGAAAAGATCATTGAATCCTTTGTCATGACAACTGGGGTCCCCGCCTTTGTCATGGATGGAGATGGAAATATCCTGCTGACAACCAAAGGGTTTTCTCCGAAGGAGTATTCCTTTGTTGACCTGGATGCTTTGCAAGGTTTCTTCGGCAGCAATAAAATTAATACAGAGCGATATTACACATTACTTACAGAGCACCAATTCCTGTATAATTTTGTTCCGATCACGGGGGAGGGGAGTGCTCACAAGCTTCTGATCTCTGGTCCCACACTCTTTCATCCCCTCACGGACCAGCAGATTACCACGCTCTTGAGAAGCAATCAGATTTCCTTGAGAAATAAAATGGAAATTGCGCAGAAGATTTCCCGGCTGCCCGTAGTATCCATCCCCCGTCTCGCTCATCTTGGACGAGTTCTGTTATCCCTGTGTCATGCCTATTGTACTGAAGGGGTTTATGTCAATTCAGACAATAATCTGTTGACGGAATTTGATGCGGGTTACTCAGGTGTGGAACCGAAGATTTCATTCACCATGATAGATGAAGAGAAGTACAGCCCAGTCGAATTGATTCAGCATATCAAGCGCCTGATGCTTACTGGCGATATTGCCGGATTACAAGAATTACGAGCTCAAAATCTCGTTCTGCCGCTCAACAGAGTGGACGAAAAGGATGAGGTACTTTCAGCAAAGTACAGGGTGATTACATCCTGCGCAGCCTGGGCCGGCATGGTCTACGATCATCAACTGCCCTATGAGCAGATCTTGATGGTCCTCGATCAATACACCCGCCAGGCACACAAGTCAAATTCGATCCCTGAACTTACAAAGATGATTTTTGACAGCATGGAAGCCTTCGCCTGGCTGGCGAGAAAATATTCTACCCAGCATTATACGAAACCGGTCAGGCAAGTAATTCAATACATCCAAGCCAATTTAACCAGGAAAATCACCCTGCTTGATCTGGCGAAACTGACCGGACTGAGTCATTCATATCTTTCGCGGCTCATCAAGAAAGAAACCAATTCCTCGCTGGTGGAGCTCATCGACACCTATCGGATCGAAGAAGGCAAATACCTGCTACTAATCACGGACTTTTCGATTCTGCGAATCGCGGAATTAACAGGTTTTACTTATCAATATCACTTTTCACTTCGCTTTAAGAAATATACAGGTATGACGCCGACACATTATCGGCAGACAGGTGGAACTGGAGTCAATTAAAATAAATATATCTTCACTCGTAGAGAATAGGACACAAACTTATTAGGCCTAACCTATGTGATAAACTTCTTGCAAAAAGGAACGCCCTTATGTATGCGCATACCGCCACTGCACAAGCGAATCCAAACATCGCTTTTGTTAAATATTGGGGCAACCGGGATAACAGCCTGCGGCTGCCTTCGAACGGTTCCATTTCGATGAACCTGGACGGGCTGTTTACCCGCACCACGGTCAGCTTCAATTCGTCCCAGCGTGATTCACTGCTGATCAACGATCATCCTGTAGCGGGCAAAGGGTTGGAGCGTGTCTCGCATATTCTGGATGTTGTGCGGGGGATGGCGAACCTTAAAGAATGGGCAGAGGTTTCGAGCGTGAATAACTTTCCCGCTGGCGCGGGAATCGCCTCTTCGGCGGCGGCGTTCGCGGCGCTGGCGCTCGCGGCTTCGCGCGCGGCAGGCTTGACTTTGTCCGAGGGACAGCTATCGCGGCTGGCGCGGCTTGGATCCGGTTCCGCGTCCCGCTCCATTCCGGGCGGTTTTGTCGAATGGCAAATGGGCACCGGTGACGATGATTGTGTTGCTATTTCCATTGCACCCGCCGAACATTGGGCCTTGACCGATTGCGTGGCTATCGCCAATGCAAGTCACAAGAAAACGGGGTCCACCGAAGGACACGCGCTGGCCTGGACAAGTCCGCTACAGGCCGGACGTGTTGCCGATACTCCGCGCAGGCTGGATATTTGCCGAGCGGCGATCCTGACAAAAGATTTTGAAGCCCTTGCGAATATCATTGAGCTTGACTCGGACATCATGCATTCCGTGATGATGACCTCCACGCCGCCGCTGATGTATTGGCAGCCCGCAACACTGGGGATCTTTCACGAAGTGCGCGCATGGCGCGCGAGTGGATTGCCCGTCGGGTATACCGTGGATGCCGGCGCGAATGTGCATGTGATCTGCCTGGCAGAAACCGCCAAAGATGTGGAGAGGCGCCTGCGCGAGCTGCCGGGCATCACGGATGTGCGGGTCGCGGGTACGGGCGGTGCGGCGGTAATTCTGTAAAGATGCCGGATGGAAAGAACAAGTGCAAGATGGATTAAATAAGAAGTCCCGCGTTGGTCCACGCACAAAGTGAGGTTTTCAAATGAATGATGAACCTGCGATCGAGGTTTTGGATCTGCAAAAAGCATTTGGGGAAAACCATGCTGTTCAAGGTGTCAGTTTCAATGTGAAGCAGGGCGAGATCTTCAGCCTGCTGGGCCCGAATGGGGCGGGTAAGACAACGACCATTTCGATGCTGTCATGTTTGCTGCGCCCAAACGCCGGCGATGCGCGCGTGATGGGGCATTCCATCCGCACTAACCCGACGGGCGTTAAATCGGTGCTGGGTGTGGTTCCGCAGGATATCGCTTTGTATGAAGACCTGACCGCGCGTGAGAACCTGACCTTTTGGGGCAAAATGTACGGCCTGCGCGGATCAAGACTCAAGCTGCGCGTCGATGAAGTATTGGATGTGATCGGTTTGCGCGACCGCGCTGCCGAGCGGGTGGGAAAGTATTCGGGGGGAATGAAACGGCGCGTCAACATTGGCGCCGCGCTGCTGCACAAGCCCAAAGTAATTTACATGGATGAGCCAACCGTCGGTATCGATCCGCAATCGCGGCGCAACATCCTGGACAGTGTGGTGAAGTTGAAAGATGAAGGCATGACCGTGCTTTACACCACGCACTACATGGAAGAGGCGCAGGAACTCTCAAACCATATCGGCATTATGGATCACGGAAAACTGATCGCCTGCGGAACCGGTGATGAACTGGTGAAACTGGTAGGACAGCAAACGCGCATTGATCTGGCTTTGAATGGAGAGGCCGCGCATGTGATGAGCCTGTGGCAGGGCGTGGAGGGTGTGTCTCAGGTCTCGGCAGCGGGTGGATTGGTGACGGTTTTGGCCGCGGACAGCAACCGGGTATTGCCGCATCTGTTCGAGGCGGCAGCGCGTCTTTCCATGCGCATCACGTCTGTGGGTATTCGCGAACCAAACTTGGAGGCTGTTTTTCTGCACCTGACCGGACGCGCCTTGCGTGATTAAGGGGCTGCTTATATGAAGGCATTTGACATCGCAATTAAAGACATGGCCCGTTCCTTTCGCAGTGTGTTCGCGGTCGTTTTTATGTTCGGTGTACCCCTGCTGGTGACGGGCATGTTCTATTTCATGTTCGGTAATACGGCGGACGAGGGTGGGTTCAACCTGCCAAAAACAAAAGTTGTGATCGCAAATCTGGATGAAGGCGGTCCTAAATTTCAAGTCAACCCAAAAAACATTCCGGGAGGGAAAAAGGCAGAAACCATGGGCGAGCTGATCGTCAGCATTCTGCAAAGCGATGAAATGGCTGATCTGATCGAGGTCACACCTGTATCAGGCGCCGGGGCAGCCCGCGGTGCTGTGGACAGACAGACTGCGCAGGTGGCGATCATCATCCCGCCGGATTTTTCACATCAATTTGCAGATGTGGATGGAAAAGCTGCTATTGAGTTTTATCAGGATCCCACCCTTACCATCGGCCCGGCCATCATGCGCGCTATTCTCAGCCGCTTTATGGATGGGATGGCAGGCGTTAAGATCGCGGTGAACGTTTTCCTTGATGAAGCAGAGCCAGCCGAGGCCTTCCTGACCGGCCAGGTGGTTCAACGGTATTTGAAGGTCTCACTGGCGGAGAGCGATGACCCGGAGGCGGAGCTGTTGGAAGTCAACGCCCCAGCCGAAGGTCAAAAGGATAAGGCGGCAGAAAGTCAAAACCTGATGCTCAATATCATCGGCCCGATCATGGGCGGGATGATGGTATTCTACGCCTTCTACACCGGTACCTCCACAGCGCAAAGCATTCTCAGAGAGGAGGATGAACGCACACTTTCGCGCCTGTTCACCACGCCCACATCCCAGGCTGTCATTCTGACCGGGAAATTCCTGTCGGTGTTCATGACCGTTTCAGTGCAGGTGATCGTATTGATCACTACCGCGCATTTGATATTTGGAATTCAATGGGGCGGCCTTTTGACCACGGCCTTGATGGCGGCGGGAATTATCTTTAGCGCATCGGCATTCGGCATCTTTGTCAATTCCTTTTTCAAGAACACCAAACAGGGCGGCGTGATCTTCGGCGGCGTGCTGACCGTGACCGGCATGCTCGGCATGATCAAGATCTTCGCAATGAATTCACTGATCGCCAGACAATTGGGCGATACCGTCTCTTTGCTGGTTCCCCAAGGCTGGGCCGTGCGCGGATTGATACAGTCGATGAATGGCGAGCCGGTCAACAGCGTGCTGGCGACCGTGCTGGTCTCGCTGGTGTGGAGCGCGGTATTCTTTGCTGTCGGTGTGCGGCGTTTCAATAGACGGTATGTATAGGCGCATCCCGATGTTATTTTTACCCGGAGATCCTCATGATCCGCATTTTTGATATCGCGCTCAAAGACCTGCTGCAATTATCACGGGATTTCAAGACTTTCATGTTCCTGCTGATCATGCCTGTCCTTTTCACTTTCCTCTTTGGGTATTCTTTTGGCGGATTCGGTGGCAAAGTTGCAGATGCTCGGCTGCCCGTCGGTTACGTATCACTTGATGACCACTGGATCACCGACGAACTTCATGACCTGCTGGCCGCCTCGGATGTGATCCGATTGAATGAATCCATTTTTCTTTCCCCTTCTGCCCTTGAAAAGATGGTCGCGGATGGAGAGCTGGCGGCCGCGGTCATTGTGCCGGATGGATACGGCAGGGCTGTCTTGAAAAATAAAACCGTCCGCTTAAAGGTGATCGCAGAAACCGGCACCCAGGCCTGGACGACAGTAGAGGCAGAACTATTTACCGCCGCCAGCCGTGTGGATGGGGCGGTGCGCACTGCGTCCATCATGGAAGAAGTGGACCTGGAAGGCGTTCCATTCGATTACGCTTTTGAGCAAACGCTTTCCGCCTGGGATGAACCGCCGATCACGATCAACGAAACCTCGAGCATGGCGATCGAAAAAACGGGCGGTGTTAATAATGCGATGACACAATATTCGCCGGGCATGATGCTGCAATTCGCGATTGCCGGGTTGTTGACCGCTGCGCAGATCATTGTGACCGAGCGCAAGTCGCGCACCCTGCAGCGCCTGTTAACGACCGATACGCGCCGGATGCATGTGCTGCTTGGCCATCATCTGGCGATCTTCCTGCTGATCTTTACCCAGTTCACGACCCTGATCGTCTTCGGTCAATTTGTGTTGAAGGTGGATTATTTGCGCCTGCCCGGTGCAACCCTGCTGGTGGCGTTCTGCGCAGCGTTGTGCATCTCGGCTTTGGGTTTGCTGATCGGGATTCTGGCGAAGACCGAGGAGCAAGCCGTCACCTTTTCGTTGATCCCCATGTTCGTGTTTGCCGGTTTGGGCGGCGCGTGGGTTCCGCTTGAATTGGCAGGCGCGACTTTTCAGGCCATTGGGCATCTCACCCCTGTGGCATGGGGCATGGATGGATTTGAAAACATCTGCGCGCGCGGGCTTGGGTTCGAATCCGTGCTGATCCCTTCCGCGGCGCTGGCGGGGTACGCGGTGTTGTTCTTTCTGCTGGCGGTGTGGCGGCTCAATGCCTCTGAGGAGAAGTGAGGTGTTTGCATCTCTTGCCCGGGCAAGCCGGAACTATAAAAAATTAACCACAAAAGATTTAACCACAAAGGTAACGGAGGAACACAAAGGAAAATCTTAAAAAATTAGTGATCCTTTATGGTTAAAAATTCCAGTGCAAAAAGCAAGCATTTAACAGCCTGATTCCCAATAACAAAAGAGGCTGT
>CAYLOW010000133.1:0-10935 GCA_964385315.1 uncultured Anaerolinea sp. | reverse complement strand
TGATCATTTCGGCCGCGGTATTGGCATCGGTGATGGCGCCGTCCGGGCCGATGGTGACGAGCGGGTCAAGACTGGCCTCGAGCAGGCGCCGGTGATACGCGTTTGCATTCCGCAGTGCCTGCTCGGCCTGTTTGCGCGAAGTGATATCGATTATCACGGCGCGGGATTCCTGGCCGCCTTCGAAACTGGTCCCTTCGATATGCGCCCAGAAGTGACTGCCGGCCTCATCGTTCAGGAAGGCCATGTCGCAGGTCTGTATCCCCGTGCCGGAAGACAACCTATCCAGAAAATCTGAAAATACGATCTTTGAATCAGGCGAGACAAACAGCCCCATGTGCCGACCCGTCAGGTTGGCGTGCCCGATCCCGAGCAGTCTAGCGCCGGTCATGTTGACATTAAGAATCGTGCCATCCGGCGCCAGGGTGAAGTACCCCACTGGGGCAAAATCATACAGGTCGGTATATTTGCGGTACACCTGCTCTGCTTCGGCCCAGGCCTGCGTCAATTCTTCGTACTGCATTTCCAGCTCGATCTGGTTTATTTCCAATTCATGAACGAGACGGAGGGCATCAGCCGGTGCCGCAGGGGCAGGTATTTTATTGTTAATGCGTTCTTTTTGTTTTTCCTCCGCTTGAGCGCGCAGGCTTGCTTTTTTGGAGTTTTTTGCCTTTGGTGTCATAATACATTTCCTACTCACTAAAGCGGTGAAGATTTCTCCTCAAAAGGCGACTGTCCAGGACCAATTCCGCGGTCGCAAAAAAGTTCTCCCCTCTTATTTTTTTGATAATCAGAGTATATCAAATATTCAATCACAACAGCAAGTGCACGCTGGAAATCATGAATTTATTTTGCTACAATGAATCTGTGCAAAAGCTGCACCTGAAAAGAGGAGAAAGATGAAGAGGCGCATTTCATCAAAAAGGCTATTGGGGGTTCTTGGTGTTCTTTCGGCCATTGTGCTGGCGCTGTATCTTTTTGGGGTTGGTCTATATGGCTGGGATAACGGGGAAACCTGTACAGGCATTGGCCTGATGCTTGTTGCCGGAGAGATGCTGTACCTCGGGAAAATTTTGCGTACAGCAGACCTGAGGATCATGCAGGGAACGCGCGTGGATCCGATCACAGGCCATCGATATCCATAAGATCATGAAAAAGAAGGGTCTTGAGGGGTTCTTCCTGAAAACTCCTGGCGATGCGCACGGGGAGCTGATATTTTTCGCCCTATTGCGGGACCGGTAGAGAGATCAACTGTTTTGATGGCGTGTTAAAAGCCCGGGGTTGATATGGCATAGGATGACAAAGTAAAATATAAAACTGAATTAAATATCATAGGACTTATGTCGCATCATTTACACTTTTTTTTCAATTCGAATTGGTGTATATTAGCGCGAGTTAAATGCCCAATCATATTTTTTTCAAAAATTAAGGAGATTGAAAATGAAGAGAAGTATCGGAATATTGATCCTGCATTTATTCGTTATTTCCATGTTGCTTCAGGCTTGCGCTTTGCCAGGGCTTGGGGCAAACACAGATCCAACCGAGTCGCCTGTTGTTGTCCCAGCCACTCAGCCGGTGGTTGTCGCAGCGACAGAGCTAGCCGCCGTGCCGGTGAACGAACCCGCCGCAGCCACCGAACCCGCGGCAGCCGTTGTTCATATGGTTTTCCCTGTTACAGGGACCAAACAGGTATCGACCGCCCATGATAATGAAGAAATTGCAACTTTTGCAGAGAAGGGAGTGCGCGGCGGTGATGATTTCAGGTCCAACCGTTTCGAGCGCCCGTTTACCGCCGGGGATATGAACTACCTGCCCTATATCGATATTGTGGATATTGGCATGACCTCAGATGATAACTTCTATTACATCCAGATCAAACTCGCTGGTGTGGACGAGGCCATCAATGGCGTCAGCGGCTACTATGGGGTTGAGTTTGACCTCGACAAGGATGGAAAGACCGAGTTTCTGGTGCTGGCGCAAGCCCCCGCCGGAAAGGATTGGACAACAGATGGCGTGCAGGTGTTCGTGGACGATAATGCCGATATCGGTGGGTTATCCTCGAAGCCGGATGATGTGTATGCGGGGGATGGATATGAGAAGACGGTCTTTGACTCTGGGGCAGGCGACGACCCCGATCTGGCCTGGACCCGGTTCATAAACAACTCGACGCCGCTGGTTGAGATCGCGTTCAAGAAAGCGGCGCTGAAAGACGCCCCAAATTTCATGTTCAGTGTGCTGGCTTCTGAGAGCAAGCCCGACCCGACCAAGATGTATTTCAATGATACGCTTTCAGAACAACGCGCCGGGTCGCCGATCAAGGGCAACAAGTATTACCCATTGAATGAACTCGCAGCCTATGACAATACCTGTCGTTTGCCGGCGGGTTTCCAGCCAACTGGGAGTGAACCTTATGGCTGTTCCATAGGTGGGCCAGAGAAGGGTCCCATTGAATTTAAGCCGGGCAAGTCAGGGCTCATTTTCCTTTGCATATCGTGTCTCTTCCCGGAACAGCCAGTAATTAAGTAAGCGTTTCGTGAGAATATTAACGGCATAAAATTGTAATAGCGGTTTATCAAGAGAGCACTGGTACTTCATGTGCCGGTGTTCTTTTGATATTTATTTTGCACATTTCAGTCCATCCGTTCAATCTATCCTATGGGCAGGTTCGGATCAATGGGGTGCAAGGGGAGGGCGGAACCACGGGTTCATTGGTAAGCGCGGGCTCAGGTTTGTGGGAACGCGCAGCCGGTCTACCGGGTTCAGATGCAGCAGGGTGGGGCCAGCCAATACTTAAAGCCCGGTTGTGTTTCCGTTCGAGCTGCCGGTACCGGCTGCAACCCGGCACCGGGCATCAAAATTTTTTCAGTGGATAAAATATCAGAATCCGTCTCCGCTGATATTGGGGATATCCCCTGTTTCTCCCGGTGTTAAGGAAGTAACAGCGGTGAGGGGCGTATCGGGTCCGATGCGGCAGAATGCATTCTTCTTGAGAATGTACGCCGGCAATATAACCGCTCTCGGTGTGGGTGTCGCTGGGGATGATCTCAAGCGAAGCGTTTGTTCTGCCCGGGGATATTACCGTTGAGTTTGTTCGCTATCACCTGAACATGATTCCCTGTTCACGTGTTATCGGCCGTGTATAAAAGTACATTAGCTCATCCCTCATAATAAATTGTTTGAGAAGGTATAATAAATGGGTAAATGGACTCATTTGGAAAGTCAGCGGCAGAAGGGAACCATTGCACGCCCAGTCCCCGAAGTTTGGCGGCAGATGGACTTAATGAAGCGGAACAACTCTGAATGCAACGAACAGTTATGATGCCATCTCCCTCCCCTTATTTCTACGAAAGCATAGAAGACAGGCTCACGGCCCGGATCGTATCCACGCTGATCTATATTTCGCTGGCCACCTATCTGATGGCTATTTTGACCGCGCTGATCTCTTGGGATTGGGAGTTGATCATTGCGGCTCTGACCGCCTGTGCTTTGCAGTGGATCCCATATACGCTGATCAGGCGCGGTCACCTGCGGTCCGCCAGTATGACGGTTGTTTTACTCGCGCTCGGTACTGTGACTGTTATTGCCATGGTCGGTCAGGGGATCAATGACCTGGCGATGATCACATTCCCCATCATCTTTATCTTTGCAGGCCTGACCCTCGATCGCAGGTCCTTCAGGTTCAGTGTCGGATTTGCATTGATCGGGGTATGCTGGCTCGCCATCGGGGATGCCTTCGGCTGGTACACCCCCGCGCCCCTGAATTTTGAATACGCGGTCTGGGTGGTCATGATCATGGTGATTGTGCTGCTGTTGCTCGCGGCGATCGCGGTGGACCTGCTGGCCGCGAATATGAGAAGAAACCTAGAGCAGGCACGCACCGAGATCCAACAGCGCTGGCGGGCGGAAGAAGCTTTAATGAAAAGCAATGACCGCTTCCACCTGATCATGGATGCCACCCAGGATGGGTTGTGGGACTGGATCATCGATTCGAACGACAGTTATTTCAGTCCCGGTTATTACCGCATGCTGGGGTATGAGATCGGTGAATTTCCCATGTCCAGCGCCGCATGGGAGGAGTTGATCCACCCGGATGATCGCGAGCATACCCTGCGGGTGAACATGGATTGTATTGAAGGCCGGACTGAACAATTTGAAGTTGAATACCGCATGAAAAAAAAGAGCGGCGGATGGTGCTGGATCCTGGCGCGCGGCAAGTGCGTTTCGCGTGACAAGCAGGGCAGGGCCGAGCGTTTGCTGGGAACTCACATGGACCTGACAGCCCGCAAGCGGGCGGAAGAGCTGCTGCGCTATCAGGGCACACATGACGCGCTGACGAAAATTTATAACCGCTCTTTCTTTGAAGAAGAGCTCGCGCGGCTTGAACGCGGGCGCGAATTCCCGGTCAGCATTCTTATGGCGGATTTGGACGGCCTGAAATTCACTAATGATAACAAGGGGCATGCCGCGGGTGATGACCTTCTGCGTCAGGCGGCTGAATTGCTCAAGGCAGTATTCCGGGCAGAGGATGTGTTGGCAAGGATCGGGGGTGATGAGTTTTCTGCCTTGCTGCCCGCCACTGATGAGGCAGCGGCGGAACACATCGCAGCGCGCATCCGGCATAGCCTGAAGAATCACAATATGGAAAACCCGGATTCCCCCATACATTTATCGATCGGTGTCGCGACAGCGGAGACCCGCGGTCTATTTGACGCGTTCAAGCTGGCTGATCACCGCATGTACGCGGATAAGGCCAACCGTAAATTGGATGGAAACACCGCGACAGACACAGACCGGTAATATTCTTATCAATTTGCCGGAAGAAAATAAAAAAGAGAGTCCCAAAAATGATGAAGAGTAAACCTTTTTTAGCGGTTATGGTGGGGTTGGTCATGCTCACGGGGGCATCCATTTTTTTTCTTTATTTTTCAAAACCGATCCTGATCGGGGCGGTGCTGCCGATTGACACCTCCCTTGGCAACGAAGAGAATCTTTTTCTCCGCTATTTTCAAAACAGGCACCCGAAGATCGGCCTGCACCCGGTGAAATTCATCATTGAAAATCCGCCGGCGGTTGAAGCGGATGTGAAAAGCGCATACCAGCGATTAAATGAGAAGGGCGTATCGGTCATCATTGGTGGCGTCCTGAGCAAGGATGGTGCCTGGCTGGCGGATGAGGCGGCAAAGACAGGTATTCCCACCTTTGGCATTACCTCCTCTTCATCTCTATTAAGCGGCAGGAAGGATTCCTATTTCAGGCTGACCCCCAACAACGATTCACAGGCGAGAGCGGTGGGACAGTATTATCAACAAACCGGGTTAAAGCGGCTGGGGGTGGTAACCTCGATCGATAATGTCGCCTACGTGGATCCTTATATGAAAGTTCTGAGGGAGAATTTCAAGGGGGAGATCGTGCAGATCCCATTCACCTCTGCAGAGGAAGTCGCACCGAAAATATTGGAGGGGCATCTGGACGGAGTTTTTAACATCCTGCCGGCCAAGGACGTGATCCAGGTGATCAAGATCACACGGGAGCAAAACCCGGATATTTCGATCGGGTCTTCGTCCTGGGGATCGGTCGAGATCCTCTCGTTGTACTCCGGTCCGTTGTTGGACGGCGTGTTGTTCTTCTCCCTCGGGTTGGATGTGACAGGTGAAGAATACAAAGCGGATATTGCGGATTTTGAGAACATTTTCGACATGAAAGCCACAAATGGGTCCGCTTACTCGGTTTCACTCCTGCACATCCTCTATGATGCCATTCAGGAAGTTGGGTCCTCCCGGACTGCATTGTCCACTTATTTTAATACGCCCCGTACCTATAATACCGGTTATGGCGAAATGGCTATGGATGCATATGGGGACGGCCAGACAAACAGGATCACACTTTTGCAAACATTGGACGGGGTTATGAACACCAAGGAAATCATTGAATTGAAGTAGCGGCAGGATGCACCCGGCCAGGGACCACACGCATGAACCAGAAGAGCATTCGAGCGTTACATAACCGGATCGGATTCACATTGAAGTGGAGCTGGCCCCTATTAATCACGGCGAACCTGATCTTTCTGCTTGTGTTTATGTTCATGAATTATTTGAACCTGAAAAATTCCTCAACCATCTGGACTGATTACTTTCTGGATCGTTTGCAGCAGGTGGAGCACAATTCAGGCAGCGCGGGCGCATCGGCCGTACCGGTCGTTCACCACATGACCATCGACATTTTGGGTACGATCACCACAGCCCCGACGCCCACCCTGAAGGGAATGAGCCTGAACAACAGCGGTTTCTTTGGGAAGTTCGATCAGTTGCGGCCGGAAGAATCCACGGTCTTCTTTTTCCCGGACCTGGTGGATGGCGTGCAGCGTGTGCATTTTGTTAAACGGCAGGCGGGTGAGTTTGTTGTGGATTCCTTCGAGCCCAGGGATTTTTTTCCGATCATCCTGTCTGATCAAACCAGCCTGATCGTGGTCACCGGGGGGGTGATCTGGTATTCAGATGATCCGCGGCAGATCGGGAATATTTATAGAAATTCCCCGATCCATATAAACTCGGGCCGTCTGTATACGTCCAGATCAGAGCAGGTGCCGGAAATGCCGAACTCGATCCTGGTGATCACCCAGGATATTACCAATGAGCTCCGGATCCTGCTCGGGGCGGCATTTTTTGTCCTGGTCATTTTTGGCGCGATCAGTTACCGGACCAGAAAGGTCAGGCAGGATTTTGCAGCCCTGCAGGCGGAACATACAGAACTCACAAGGCTGATCCAGTCCCTATCGTCCGTGGTACTCCAATCGGATGGGAGTTTATCAGACAGGCTGGAAAACCTGTCGCCGCTGCTGCGACAATCCTTCCAGGAGATCGGGAATAAACCGCTGCAGTATGAAGAACACCTGCAGTACCAGCGGTTGATGCAGAAGTTTATCGAGGACCTGCTGATGCTGGTGGAGGTCGTTAAAGCAGACGGGGCAAAACTGCGAGAAAGCGAGACCCGGTTCCACTCGCTGATCAAGAACGGGCGCGACAACATTTCCCTGCTGGCAGCAGACGGAACCCTGCTCTGGGAAAGCCCATACATTAACAGCACCCTGGGCTACCCGCCGGATCAGTTCGTGGGGCGCAATATATTAGAGATCATTAACCCGGAAGATCAGGCCTGGGTAAGCGGGATGTATGAAAATCTCGTGCGATCCCCCGGCCTGATGCAGGAGGCGGCCTTCCGGATCATGCATGCCAGCGGCACATGGCGCTGGATCGAATGTTCAGCCGCCAACCTGCTGCATGAACCGAGCGTTCAGGCAATTGTGCTTAACTACCGCGACATCACCGAAAGGAAAAGATCGGAGAGCGCCCTGATCGAATCACAGGCGCTTACAAACGCGATCGTTGACAGCACATCCGACCTGATCTGGTCTGTTGACCCTGAAAGCCATGGATTGCAAACATTTAACCACGGACTCAGAGATTATTTCCTTAAAGGACGGGGAATCAGGATTGAGGTTGGCATGCGCCCCGAAGAGCTCTTCCCGCCCGGGGAATATGTTAAGAAATGGCATGACTTCTATCAAAAGGCGCTCGGTACAGGAACATATATAGAGGAATATGGCACCTTTTCCGGGACAATTACGCTGCAATTGACTTTCAACCTGCTTGAACGTGACGGGAAGGTGTTTGGCATATCGGTATTTGGCAAGGACATTACTGAGCGCAAGCGTGCCGAGTTGATCCTGCGGGAGAGTGAATCACGGTTCCGCGCTTTTGTGGAGCAATCTCCGGTGTCGATCGGGGTGTTCAACCTTGAAGGGAACGGGTTGTATGCGAACCACAAATTTCTGGAGATACTGGGCATGAAGAGTGTCGAAGAAATGATCGGACGACCGGCCTATGAATATTTTGCGCCTCAATTCCGCGAACAAAGCAAGGAACGAACGCGGCGCCGTCAGCTGGGACTCCCTGTCCCGTCAGCGTATGAATCAGTGGCTGTGCGCGCCGACGGATCCCAATTCCCGGCACACCTGGCGGTCGCGCCGATCCAGATGCCTGAAGGCACGGCAAGCATTGCCTTTTTGACAGACATCTCAGACCGCAAACGCGCGGAAGAACTGATCCTGCAAAACGAGAAGAAATACCGCGAACTCTTCCAGGTCAACAAGGACGGGATCGCCATTTTCCTTCTGAATCCGGACGGGTCTCCCAGCCGCTTCATTGAAGTGAATGATGCCGCCCCTGCAATGCTTGGCTATACCCGTGAGGAAATGCTGCAGCTCACGCCGATGGCGCTCGAGCCTGACACGCCCCGGGAGCAATTGCGGCAAAGGCAGGCCGATCTTAGCTCGAAAGGGCTGAGCGAATTCGAAACGACACTCCGGCATAAAAACGGACTTCCGATCCATACTGAATTTACCGCGCAGGTCGTTCAATATGATGGCAGACCGGCGGTGATGAATATTGTGCGGGATGTCAGCGAGCGCAAACACGCGGAAAAGACCCTGGTCGAAAGCGAATCGCGTTTTCGGGAAGTGCTGGAGAATTCTCTGGATGCATCCTATAAACGCAACCTGCGAACCAACACCTACGATTACCTCAGCCCTGTTTTTTTACGAATATCCGGATATACCCCGGAGGAATTTATTAACCTGCCGGTTGAAACCGTTTTGGAGTTGATCCATCCGGATGACCGCGCCGGGGGGGGCAGCGTGATGGCCGAGTCGCTGTACGGCGCTCCCGGTTCATCTTATCGCTGGGAATACCGGTTCAAACATAAGGACGGTCAATACCGCTGGCTGCACGACCAATTCACCACCATCCGGGATGAACAGGGGGAACCTGCCGCGTGGATCGGGAGCGTGAGCGATATTACCGAGCGCAAGCAGCGCGAAAACGAACTGCAGACCATTGCCGACCTGAGCGCGATCCTGCGCAGCGCCTCGACCCGCGCCAAAATGCTGCCCATTATCGTGGAGCAGCTGGTCACCCTGCTGCATTGTGATGCCGTTTCCTCTGAGATGCTCGACCCGCTAACGAATGAGACCATTGTTGAGGCGGCGTATGGCGAGTGGGATGCACATGTCGGGCTACGCCAGCCTTCCATGACCGGTTTGAATGCCTTTGTCATGAAGACGAAAAAACCGTATTACAGCAATGACTTCGATGGTATTTCGAAGGTCGCCATCCCGGAGATAACCTCCGGGGGAATTCATTCCGTTGCGGGTGTGCCGTTGATCGCACAACACCAATTGATCGGTATTTTGTGGATGGGGCGCAAAACCGAAATTTCAGAATTCGAAGTCCGCCTGCTGGCGTCTGTGGCTGATATGACCGCCAATGCCCTGCACCGGGCGACCCTGCACGAGCAAACCCAAAAGGATGCGGCTGATCTGGCACAGGCTTACGACACCACCCTGGAGGGGTGGGCGCGTGCGCTTGAACTGCGCGACCAGGAAACGGAGGGTCATGCGCGGCGGGTGGTGAAAATGACCCTTGACCTTGCCGCGGCCTTGGGGATCGCCGCAGGTGAGTTGGAGAATGTCCGGCGCGGGGCGCTGCTGCACGATATTGGCAAAATGGGCATTCCCGATTCCATCCTTCTCAAACCCGGTTCGCTCGATGAGCGTGAATGGGAGATCATGCGTCAGCATCCGGAACACGCGCACAGACTTATGGAACCGATCGAGTATTTACGCCCGGCAATCGCCATACCGTACTGCCACCATGAGAAGTGGGATGGCACGGGGTATCCCCAGCATTTGAAGGGGGAGGAGATCCCGCTGGAAGCGCGCATCTTCGCGATCGTGGATGTGTGGGACGCGTTGACTTCCGACCGGCCATATCGTTTGGCATGGTCCCGGAAAAAGGCGCTGGAGTATATTGTGGGACAAAGCAACACCCATTTTGATCCGCAGGTCGTGGAAGCCTTTTTGAAAATTATTTAGCGCCCCGGTAAAAAATTACTCCCTGATCTTTAGCCTGGAGGGAAAACACTTTTTTTATTCTCAGGTAAAATTAATCTATGCCTTAAGATGGGGCCGGCACAAAAAAACCTGAACTGAAAAAAGGATATTGCCCATGCCGCATACAATTGCATATCACCCGGAGAAGGGTATCATTGAAGTTAAGTTCCACGGGGAAATAATATTAAATGAAACCAGGGAACTATATTCCGACGTCATCCCAATTGTGAAAGAGAATGACTGCCACCTGGTCCTGAGTGATTACCGCGAAGCATCCATAAAATTATCGACCGGGGAAATTTATGTAGTGCCAGCCACCCTGTCAAAGACGTTCTCCGAAGCAGGGATCCAAGCCAACCGGCTTAAGCGGGCGCTGGTCATAAAAAATGACCTGAATGATTTCAGGTTCTTTAATGATGTAACCATCAACCGCGGGCAGAACGCGAAATTATTTACAGATATCGAGGAAGCCAGGAAATGGCTTCTGGGAAAATAAACCCAACTATTGTATTGGCGTTGTCGGAAAAACATCAAATGGTGACTGCGGGACCGCACCATTATATTAGGCACCCGATGTACAATTCGTTCTATCTGATCGGAATCGGATTCCTGTTCCTTTCGGCAAACTGGATGGTCGGCCTGGTGTACCTGGGGTCGCTGACCCTGATGGTCGCGGCGTGGGTTGGGGCAGAGGAGAAAATGATGACCGACCACTTTGGGGATGAGTACCGGTTGTATATGGAAAAGACGGGGTGCCTGCTGCCGCGGATTATGCGGTAAAAGATGAACAATTTGCCATGAAGAAAGGGCAAAGGCATTTACCACGAAGGTAACTACACTTGCGCCGCACGCCACATCGTCCCGATGATCTTTTGGGAGTGCAGGTGAGGGGCACGAAGGTAGGGCATGGGAAGAGCTTTAAGAGGTGACGTTGTTCCAGCTATTCCCGTTATGAGTTAGTTTATATTGATAATGAACAAAAGACGGGCAAG
>CAYLOW010000132.1:0-11087 GCA_964385315.1 uncultured Anaerolinea sp. | reverse complement strand
AATAAGTATAAAGGTCAAATAAAAATAGTCCACTCTGCAACATGAGTGGACTATTTTTAATGATCAATCATTCCCCGCGGTACAAACCGTGATCTTCAATGTATTTTTTAACCGATGGAAGCACATACCGCCGATATGATTCTCCAGCGGCCACACGGCGACGGATTTCGTGTGAAGCCAGATCCTGAAGCGGGGCATCAATGAAAACCACCTTTTCGGCCAAACCCGGGATCTTTTCCTCCAGGACAGACATATCGAAAGGGTCACCAGGCCGGCGCATCACACCGATCTTGAAAACCTCTGCTACGAGGTCGATACAAAGATGCCAGCCGGGCAGGTCGCGCAGCGAATCCCCGCCAAGCAGGAGGATGATATCCGCATTCGATTCCTGTTGAGCTAAAAGCCGTACGGTGTCGATCATGTAATGCGGCCCCGGGCGGTCGATCTCAAGGCGGGATATTTCAAAGGCCGGGTTGCCAGCGACCATCAATTGCACCATTTCAAGGCGGTGCGCAAGAGGTGTGATGGGTTGCTCCTGCTTGTGCGGAGGGTCGGGTGTCAGCATCCACAGCAGGCGTGAAAGTTCAAATTGACGAACGGCTTTGTTTGCAAGAATAAGATGCCCAAGGTGCGGCGGGTCGAAGGTGCCGCCATAAAGACCGATTTTCGTCCGTGACATGCGGTGAGTATATCGCAAAGTTTTATGGGACATTCTTCAATTCTTCACAAAACCTTTACATTTGGCGGATATGATGGAATGAAAAAGGAGATTATTTATGACCACAAAAAATAAATGGTTTATTGGCGCAGGGGTCGTGATCGGTTTGGCCGTTTTATTCGTCCTACCCTTCATCTGGCAGGCGTTGTTTTCTGTAAGTGGTTTTGGCATGCACGGCGGGATGGGGTCTGGCTTTTTTCCCATGTTTGGCGGAATGGGGTTTGGGATGTTCTTCATGTGGCTGATCCCGCTTGGCCTGCTCATTTTGGCCGGGTTGGGCATTGCAGCCCTGATCAAATACCTGAGCACGCCCGCATCAAAATAAATATTCTGTTCGTCCTGTCCCCGTCCTGCAAAGACGGGGATATTTTTGTTTAAGTCTGATGGTGTATACTTTATTTAACATTCGTCATTCGGGAATTATCTGAAAAATGCCAACTGAAACTCCGCTTAGTGCAATCGAAAACCGCCTGCGATACTTTCTGCCGGCCGAGTTATATGCAGACATGTGGGGCGATCCATCGGTCGATATGATGGTGGCTGTCCACAAACACCTGCGTACTTTGCATCGCGTGCTGCAGGACTACACCTCACCGCGAATCTCGATCAACAAACCAAAACCGGGCGATGTAAAGAGCGAATGGCAGTGCGGTTCGATGATGTTCACCGACCTGGTAGGCTTTACAAAATTGATGGAAGCCAATTCCACAAAAGGCCGCGAAGGCGCAGCAGACCTGCTCAGGCAGCTCACCAAATATTTTTCATCGATGAGCGCGGTCATCAGCAAATCAGGCGGTGATCTGCTTGAATTCACCGGCGATGCGCTGCTAGTGGTTTTTCTTAAAAACGAAAAAAATGATGATGCCTTGCGTGCTGTCCGGGCTGGACTGCGAATGCAAAGATGCATGAAGGAATTTGCTGAGATCGAAACGCCATCAGGAACCATCAACCTGCAAATGCGGATCGGCATCCATACGGGCAGGTTTCTGAGCGCCGACATCGGCACACCACGCCGTATGGAACACGTCCTGCTTGGCAGTGATGTACACCAGGCAAAGTTGACCGAGGGCAGCGGCATCAACGCGCGGGTAAATTTATCAAAACAGGCCTATGAACGGGTCCTGGGTCAATTCCATTTTGAAGACGGTAAACCCGGGTATTACCTTGTGAAAGATGATTTCACAGGAAATGAACTCGGGGAATACGAGATCACCCCTATGGGACGGCGCATGGCGAGCACCGTCTTGATGACACGCGACAGGGATGAAGTGCTCTCACAGATCACCAACCTGCTGAACTCCATCGAGCCGATGGCAAGTTACATTCCTGCGCCGGTGCTTTCCCTGCTGGTGGAAAGCGCAGCAGATCGAAAGATCCCCGCCGATTTCCCATACCCCACCATCATGTTTGTCAACCTGATCGGCCTGCCTGAATCCGCAGACCGCGCACTGCCGGGCGAAGAAACTAAACTCGCGCTGAGTTTTTCGCGCATCTTCTCGTTGATCAACGCAGTTGTGGAATCACGCGGCGGGGTGCTTAAAAAGGTCACATACCATCTAACAGGTTCGGACATCGTCATTTACTTTGGCGTGCCGACCGCGCACACCAATGACGAACTGCGCGCCGCATCCGCCGCCATTGCCATCCGGAATGTCATCATGAATTTTGAAGCCCCCCTGATCGGCGGCATTCAACCTGAAGTCCACTGCCTGATCGGCATTCACTCCGGCCCAACATTCGCCGCAGAAGTTGGGGACCCGCGCGGACGCCGCGAATACAATGTATTGGGAGATACGGTCAACACCACGGCGCGCCTGATGAGTTCAGCGCAAAAAAACCAGATCGTCATATCCGAACGCATCCAGGCAGCGATCAATGAGAAATATGATTGTCAATTCCTGGGCGCAGTCTCGTTAAAAGGCAAAAGCACGCCGATGGAACTTTATGAATTGGGACCACAAAAGAGGAACACATCATGAGTGAGACCCTTTATCAAATCGCGCTCAATGAACTTGAAACCCGTACCGAAGACATCCGCCCTTCAGACATCGTCCTTTTCTCCGAGCCGCTGCGTTCCGCCTTGAATTTTGCGATCCGCATGGGACGTTTTAACCTGACTGAGTTCGCGGAGAAACTGCAGTTCACACGTGAAGAGTCCAAGACCATCGCCGAGCAGCTGGTAAAACTAAATTTATTTGAAATTACCAAATTTTCAACCGCGGAAGAAACCTGTTATCAATCCCGCATCTCCGGGGGAACCCGCCCGCTCAAACGCTCGTCTTTAGACATTTGGAAAAAGCTGGATTAACCTCACATGGCCGAGAACACCCCCTCACACTACGAAGAGCTTAAAACACAGGTCAGTTTTCACAATTACCGATATCACGTATTGGATGCGCCCATCATCAGCGATCTGGAGTATGACCGCCTGCTGAACGAACTCAAGAAGATCGAAACTGACCACCCGGATTGGGTCACACCTGACAGTCCCACCCAGCGCGCCGGGGCTGGACCTGCCGACCGTTTTGAGAAAATTCGCCACCCCCAATCCATTCTTTCGCTTGCCAACGCCTTTGGCAGGGACGATGCCCGCGCCTGGTTTGACCGGATCAAAAAAATAGATGACCGGGTGGAGAAGGCAAAGTATGTGGTTGAACCAAAAATTGACGGCCTGTCTGTGGTGCTGCATTATCGTGACGGACTCTTTGTGCAGGGCGCAACACGCGGTGATGGCGAGATCGGCGAAGACATCACCTCGAACCTGAGGACAATACGGGCAATTCCATTGCGAATTCCCGTTACACCATCAGCGGGCTTAACCACTCCAAAATACCTTGTTGTCCGCGGCGAAGCATTCATTCCAAACAGGGAATTTGAAGAACTCAACCGCAAGCTCGAAGAAGCGGGCGAAAAGACCTATCTCAACCCGCGCAACACGGCGGCGGGGTCACTGCGCCAACTAGACCCGCAGCTGACCGCCTCGCGCCCGTTGACCCTGCTCGTTTATCAGATCGTTCATTCCGAAGGTGGAAAGATCCCCACTTCACAATGGGAGCTTTTGGAATATCTGAAAGCATTGGGATTCCCCGTCACGGATATTGCGAAACGATTTAATGACCTCAACTCGGCGATCTCCTACACAGAGACATGGAATGAAGGACGCGATACGCTGCCATACGAAGCCGACGGCATGGTCATAAAAATTGACGATCTGACACTCGCGGCAGACCTGGGCTTCACAGGCAAAGACCCGCGCGGAGCCATCGCCTTTAAATTCCCCGCCCGCGAAGTGACGACAACCTTAAGTAACATCGGCGTGGCTGTCGGACGGACAGGCGTGCTGACCCCCTACGCCATGCTTGAACCCGTTGAGATTGGCGGCGTGGTGGTGGAACGCGCCACCCTGCACAACTTTGACTTCATCGCAGAAAAAGATATCCGCGTGGGAGATCGTGTGCTGATCAAGCGCGCCGGGGAAGTGATACCGTATGTGATCGGTCCCGTCAAGGACGCACGCTCCGGCAAAGAGAAACCCTTCATGCCGCCGACAAAATGCCCGGCTTGCGGGCAGGCCGTGGAACACTACGAAGGCGAGGTGGCATGGTACTGTGTTAATACCGCCTGCCCCGCGCAGCTGGTGCGGAATATTGAGCACTTTGTATCACGCGGTGCAATGGATATCACGGGGCTTGGGATCAAAATAGTTGAACAACTGATCGAGACCGGTCTGGTCAAGGATGTGGCTGATCTATTCACCCTGAAAAAAGATCAACTACTTGAGCTGGAAGGCTTTGCTGTGAAAAAGGCGGAAAATCTGCTTGGGGCAGTGAATGCAGCCAGGAACCAGAATCTTAACCGCCTGATCACAGCGCTGGGGATCCACGGTGTAGGCGAAGTCATGGCAGCCGACCTGGCCCGCGCGTTTGGAGATCTGGACGTTCTATCCAGGTCGAGCAGGGCGGAACTTCAACGGATCGACGGCGTGGGACCCAACATCGCCGAATCCATTGTGGATTGGTTTGCCCAGCCTGTGAATCAAAACGTGCTGAAGAAATTAAAGGCGGCGGATGTGACACCAAAGGGACAGTCAGCGGTTGAGGAAAAAAAATCGGCCGCAATGACCGGCTTGACCTTTGTAGTGACCGGCACACTGCCCACCTTGACGCGCGAAGGCGTTAAGGAACTGATCGAGAACAGCGGCGGTAAAGTAACCGACAGCATCAGCAAAAAAACAAGTTACCTTGTACTGGGCGAAAACCCCGGTTCAAAACTGGAAAAGGCAAAGTCGCTGGGCGTGCGGATCATTGACGAAGAAGAATTGAAAAAACTTGCGGGTTGAGTCTTCCCGGTTCACCGTGCCGCCGCAGGCCGGCAAATTATGGGTTAAGAGCATGGCAGCGAATTTCCTTCCCAATCAACTAGACAGAACCATACCCCTCGACTAAACTTGCAACATTCTGATCCCGGAGGCAATTCATGGATTTTCACAACACCAACGACGCTGTCACCCGCCGCATCAAGGCCATGACAGACCGCGTGTCTTATCTTAAGGCAAACGACCTTTATTTTTATAACCAGCCGGTGCAGGAAATGCGCGGCGGAGCCAAGGCAGTTGTACACGGACGCGAAATGGGTATGTACGCATCCTACAGTTATTTGGGACTTGTCGGGCACCCGCGCATCAATGAAGCCGCGAAAAAAGCGGTGGATAAATTCGGGACGGGCACAAACGGCGTGCGAACCCTGGCCGGGACACTGACCCTTCACAATGAACTCGAAGAGACCATAGCAAACTTCAAACACAGCGAAGCCGCCATCACCTATACCTCGGGCTATGCAACAAATTTAACGGTGGTTTCGACCCTGATGGGACGCGGCGACTATGTGTTTTCAGACAAGATCAACCATGCATCCATTGTGGATGGCTGCCTCATGTCAGGCGCGGAGTTTCGCCGCTACCGCCACAATGACATGGAACATCTTGAAGGCCTGCTGAAGAACGCGCCAACAGATGTGGCTAAACTTGTCATCGCGGACTCAGTCTTCAGCATGGATGGAGATATCATCGACCTGCCAAAGATGGTTGAATTATGTAAAAAATACAACGCCTGGCTCATGATCGACGAAGCACACTCGCTCGGCGTACTCGGCGAAAAAGGCACCGGTATCGAGGAATACTACGACCTGTACGGCGCAATTGACATCAAGATGGGCACGTTGAGCAAGACCATCCCGTCTGTCGGAGGCTACGTCGCCGCGAAGGAGGAGATCGTCTCCTACCTGCGGCATGCCAGCCGCGCCTACATCTTCTCTGCGGCGCTGCCCCCCGCCCAGGCCGCCGCCGCCAATGAAGCGTTCAAAGTCATTTTGGACGAGCCCTGGCGCATTCAAAAGCTGAACGAAAACACAAAGCAATTCATCGGCGGATTAAAGAGCAGGGGCTTTAACACCCTGCTGACCGAGACAGCCATTGTGCCGGTCGTTTGCGGTGACGACAACACCGCCTTCGCCATGACCCGCGAAGTACAG
The DNA here is from genome assembly GCA_964385315.1 of uncultured Anaerolinea sp. GTDB lineage: Bacteria > Chloroflexota > Anaerolineae > Anaerolineales > Villigracilaceae > Villigracilis. The sequence continues at coordinate 4,840 of CAYLOW010000132.1, read as the reverse complement.
CACCAGGATGTCTTTGTCCTGCCCGTCGTTTCACCTGCCGTGCAGGAAGGCCTTGCCCGCCTGCGCGCAACAGTCACCGCCGCGCATGAGCCGGCAGACATTGAACACGCGATGGATGCAATTGAAAAAGCAGGCAGGAAGTTGGGATTGATCAAGTAACCAGTTCGATATTCAAAAGTCCCCGGGTTCATGATGAACCCGGGGACTTTTTTAATAAAGACTCAACTACTGAGTCAGCAGAAGTATCTGTCTAACAGCTTCACGATCCAGCTTGACAAAGCTGCCAACAGTATGGGTATTCCCATTGGTGCATTTATCAGCCATCTCATCAACACGGTTATCCTGGATGCCCAGATCCGCCAATTGGGTGCCCAGGCCGATCGAATGGAAAAACTGCTCCATTTTTTCGATGCCGGCACGGGCTACAGCCTCGGGATCGAATACATCCATTTCCACGTTCCACACCCGCACGGACCATTGGACAAACCGGTTCATGTCATGGTGAAGCACATGCTTCATCCAGGCCGGGAACACAACCGCCAGACCGGCGCCATGAGCCACATCGTAAATACCGCTGATCTCGTGTTCGATCATATGCGAAGCCCAATCACCAACCCGTCCGGTATCAAGCACGTTATTGTGCGCGATGGTGCCAGCCCACATTAATTCAGACCAGGCATCGTAATCCTGCGGGTTCTTCATAACCAATGGCGCCAGATTGATCACTGTCTTGAGAGTGGCCTCGATCAAACGATCTGTGAAGGCTACATGGCTGACATTGGTGAAATAACGCTCCATCAGGTGCGCCATGATATCCGCCACCCCGCAAGCCACCTGGAACCGGGGGAGTGAAAAAGCCAGTTCGGGATTGAGAATTGAAAAGCGCGGAAAGAGCGAATCGGAATTTACCGCCAATTTGAGCCAACCGTTTTCGTTGGTGATGACAGTTCCCGGGCTGGCTTCGCTGCCTGCCGCCGGAATGGTAAGGATCGTTCCAATTGGCAGCGCCTTAACGGGAGTGCCCTTGCCGAGGAAGAAATCCCACACATCGCCTTCGATCACGGAACCCATGGCAATGGCCTTGGCTGAATCTATGACACTTCCACCTCCCACAGCCAGGATAAATCCAAGCTTGTGTTCCTTGCACAGTTTGATGCCTTCGTGAACCATATCCAATCGGGGGTTCGGCTTGACCCCGCCAAGTTCCACCCAGGTAATCCCTGCCTGCCTGAGTGAGGCAGTGACCCGGTCATACAAACCCGAAGCTTTGATGCTGCCGCCGCCGAAATGCAGCAGAATATTATTACTATAAGCCCCCACCTCGCTTCCAACTTTTTCCTCGACACCCCGGCCGAAAATTATTTTGGTCGGATTCTGAAATACAAAATTCTTCATGCTGTACTTTCTCCTATTTTTCCATTCTAAGAACATCCCATCCCCTCATGCTTGCGGGACGAGATATTCCATGATTATCAGACGGCGGATCCGGGACCAGTGCTTGTTCCTTTTGATATGCGCCACCATAATACTATGGATAATCCCTTCAAACAAGACAGGCACTAAAGATCGGCTTGGTGGGCGAAAAAAACCACCCGACATTCTTTTACCCATCGATTCGATTCTTCCCCAAAGCCTTTGCCCGATACAAAGCCGTATCTGCAGCGTGCACCATGCTGAAAAGGGTTTCCCCTTCCACATGCGGCAGGGTGGAAACCCCAATGCTGGCGGTAATCCCGAAAACGGCTTCGCCCGCATGCATGGGATGAACGGATATCTTTTCCCGCAGACGTTCGGCAATTTCACGCGCAATAGATATGCCAGTCTCAGGCAGGAGGATGATGAACTCCTCCCCGCCATACCGCCCAACCAGATCATTCCGCCGCAGGTGTTTCTGCAAAATACCGGGGACCTCGGCCAGGACATGATCTCCCACAACATGCCCATGGGTATCATTGACCCATTTAAAGTTATCAAGATCGACCATTAAAAGGGAAAGATCGTTTTTATAACGAACGGCGCGGGCGAACTCCTCTTCAGCGCATTCAAAAAAATACCTGCGGTTGAACATGCCGGTTAATGAATCCGTCTGCGCCAGCCGCTCGACCTTTTGATAAAGTTTGAACCGCTCAGTCGAGTCGTGAATGGTGACAGTGCGTCCCGAACCTTCATCGCCCCTGCCATCGACCGGGGATATCACAACATCGAAGTACCGTTCCTCGCCCTCCCCCCCAACCTTGACCACTGTTTTTATCGAGGAGACATCCAGGAATCGATCCACCAATTTTGGCATTTTATTATGGAGGATCCCGACCGGCTCACCAATGGCTTGCTTCCCGCTGACGCCCAAAAGTTCCTGCGCAGCCGGGTTGATATCCACGATCATGTTATTACTGTCCAGAATCAGGATGCCGTCGCGCAAATTCTCGATGATCATGTCGTATGCCAGCGGACGAATATTGAACAGCCGGAAGCGGAACAGCGCGATCGCCACGAAGATCATCACCAGACTGAAGGTCATGGGGGTAAAGTTGAAATGCGGGATGGGGGTAAAACCAAGCACATACAAAAAGTCTGTCAGAAGGGGCAGGAGCAGGCTGGCGAGCAGCAGCAATAATTGCTGCCTGTATATGGGTTTGGTGATCGCCAGGGAACGCATCATCATGATCAAACTCAACAGAAAGAGGGCGTAACTGATGGAGGCATAAACATAAAAGAGCGTTCCATAATCATTGGCAAGAGTGCAGAAGGGTCCCGCGGCGCAGTCAATATATGGCTGATGACGAAAAAGATGATGAAGGTCGTTCGTCCAGATCATCCCTAAAATCAGGATGGCCAGCATGGAAAGAAAGGTCATATACTGTCTGATCTTCTTTGCCTGTCCGGTGAAAAGCAGGGTGATTTCCAACCAGAACAGGGGCAGCAGAACAATACCTATAAACTGGATGTTTGCCCAGAATAATTTTCCTTCCAGATGGACGGCCGCGATTTCAACCGCAAAACCCAGAGTCCAAACCTGCAGGGCAGCCAGCATGCGCAGGAAGGCGCGCCCCAGTTGCGTAGCGCGAAAACGCAAGGTCACTGTCATCACTATGATTAACAACCCAAAAGCCAGCAGTAACGGCAAAATAAAGGGCGTATAAGAAAACTCGAACAGGTTAATCATGCTCATCTCACAGGGATGTTTGCGGCGGGTTTATCTCCAACATTTTTTTCAGGCATTTCAATTTGGCCTGCCGGTAAATGCCCAATTAACAAATTGTACTCCCATCATACATACTCGGGGAAAATAGTGCAAAAGGGTAAGTGGACGGGGCATCGCTCTGATAAATCCTAATAATTTTTATAACATTTTTCTTATAAATTCCCTGTACAATGTCTTTAATACTACAAGGAGTTTAGACTATGAAATGGCAATGGAAATTAGGAACGTTTGCAGGGATCGAAGTTAACATTCACGCCACTTTTTTACTCTTGATCGCGTGGGTCGGTTACAGCCACTGGCTGGAAAATCAAAACTGGGGCGAGGTATTTAGCGGCATCCTTTTTATCCTGGCGCTCTTTGCGTGTGTTGTGCTGCATGAATACGGGCACGCGCTCACTGCCCGCAAGTACGGCATCAAGACCCGTGACATCACCCTCTACCCGATCGGCGGCGTGGCGAGGCTGGAACGAATGCCTGAAAAACCAATTGAGGAATTATGGGTTGCGTTGATGGGGCCCGCCGTGAACCTGGTTATCGCAGCGGGTTTGTTCGCCTACCTCGCCCTGACCTCCAGCCTGGTGCCTCTCAGCGAATTGACCATCTCCTCGGGCAGCTTCCTTGAAAGACTGCTGATGATCAACGTCTCGCTAATGTTGTTCAACCTCATCCCGGCCTTCCCCATGGACGGCGGACGGGTGCTGCGCGCCCTGCTCGCCATGCGCATGGATTACGTGAAAGCCACACAGATCGCGGCCACAATTGGCCAGGGCATGGCGCTGCTGTTCGGGCTGATCGGCTTGTTCGGCAACGCCTCGCTGCTCTTCATCGCTTTTTTTATCTGGATCGGCGCTTCACAGGAAGCAGGCATGACCCAGATGAAAAATGCCATCAGCGGGATCCCCGTCGGGCGCGCCATGCTCACCGACTACAAAAGCCTCTCACCGCGTGACCAGCTCTCACACATGTCAGAGCTGATCCTGGCCGGCTCACAGCATGATTTCCCCGTGCTCGACAATGACCGCGTGGTGGGTGTTGTCACCCGCGGAGATTTTCTCGCCGCCCTCACCCGGCTCGGACAGACCGTGGCCGTCTCGACGATCATGCACAGCAACCCGCCCGAAGTGGATTCATACGAGATGGTCGAAAGCGCCCTGAGACGCATCCAGGAATCGGGCATCCCCGCCCTGCCTGTCACCCATAACGGGCAGCTTGTGGGACTGGTCACCGCCGAGAACATCACCGAATACCTGATGATCCGCTCTGCGCTGCAGGCTTCACGAATTCTGCCTTCAAATTGATTGTGCCTGAAGCAAAAGCAATATAAATACAAAACGACCACCGTCAAAAAAAAATGATGATGGTCTTTTTGTTTCCCTGGATCTTACAGAACATCGGAAGACCTTTTTGGAAATCCTGTTTCGCCGATCAAACCTTCGGGGCGGAGGGAATTAATCGTTTATCAGGTCATCCAGAAAATCCATCAACCCGCCTTTTTCCTCATGTCCTGCCTGCTTCTGCACCCTGGTCAAAACATCGCTGGAGACCACGCCATTCTGCCCGTTGATCAGCACCAGATGGCGGCGCCCGTCAAAGGGCAGTTCCGTCACCCAGACCGGGAGCAGGTTGAGTTTGAACGAA
>CAYLOW010000131.1:0-11088 GCA_964385315.1 uncultured Anaerolinea sp. | reverse complement strand
TGGATGCGATCAACAAATCCCGTCCAACCGGCGCCAAAGGCAATTTTGTCAAGCGCATTACAATTTCATCAACCATGGGACCTGGCATTAAGACAGATCCGAATGAACATATAGAAGGTGCCGAGTAGCGATACTCGTTAATCCCTAAAACCACTTCGCCGTTGAAGGCGGGTGTCCCGGCAAAATGATCGGGACTTAATTTCCTGCTCAGGTGGAGACTGATAGAAAATCTCAACGCGCAAGTGTTGATTCCCTCCGGGGACTAAAAGTCTTTGCCTGTGTAAGTGGCAAAGACTTTTTAACTGAAAGGAGGTGAATTCCCTTTGGCAATTTCAAAACAACGCAAGGAAGAAGTGCAAGCCCAGTATGCAGATTGGGTCAATCGTAGTCAAGCTGTGATCCTGGTGGAATATAGCGGCGCAAAAATGAAGTCGATTGATGCGATTCGCGCCAAGATCCGCGAAACAGGCGGCGAGTTCCACATCGTAAAGAATACGCTGGTCCGTCGTGTGTTTGCAGAACACGGTATGGATTTTCCCAAGGATTATCTTGTGAAATCCACAGCCATTTCGTTCGCGTTCAAAGATCCTGCTTCCACTGCGAAAGCATTGACTGATGCAACAAAAGGCAATGAGTTCGTGAAAGTGAAAGGCGGTTTAATGGGCGGCAAGTCCCTGACCCCGGCACAGGTGAAATCTCTATCCGAGATGCCCCCGCTGCCCGTTATGCGTGCAACATTGCTTGGCGTTTTGCAGGCTCCTGCAAGCAAGCTCGTCCGTACACTGGCGGAACCTGCACGCGGTCTCGCGGCTGTTATCAAGGCGCATTCTGAAAGTGCACAGGCGTCAGCCTAGTTTATTTTTCTACATATCAACAATCAAATTTCAATCACTTAGCAAGGAGTGCTAAACAATGTCTGAAAAGCTCGCAAAACTCGTGGAAGAACTCTCCACACTTTCCGTCCTTGAGGCGGCTGATCTGGTAAAGATGCTCGAAGAGAAGTGGGGCGTTTCCGCCGCCGCTCCCGTGGCGATGGTTGCTGGTGGCGGCGCTGCTGTTGCCGCAGAACCCGTCGAAGAAAAGACTGAGTTCGATGTGGTCATTAAGGACCCAGGCGCCAAGAAGATCGATGTCATCAAGGTCATTCGCCAGTTGACCAGCCTCGGCCTCGGCGAAGCCAAGGCCCTCGCTGAAACCGCTGGTGGTAAGATCCTCACCGGTGTTGGTAAAGATGCCGCGATGGACGCAAAGAAGAAACTTGACGAAGCCGGCGCGAACATCGTCGTCGAGTAAAGTTTCGAAATTTAGTAAAAAAGACGGCTCTCGCGGGCCGTCTTTGCATTTAAGTTAGGCAGTACCAATATCCTATATTTACCGATTGACTTTGCATCCAAGCGTCCCTATAATCATATCAACTGGTCTGACCACAATACCATAGGATATAGGATGAAAATTCAACCAATCGTACACAAAACTTTAGCTGAGGCTGTCGCAGGTAAGTTGACTGCATCACTTCTGGATGGCAGCCTCCAGCCCGGCGCTCAATTGCCCCCAGAGCGCGAGCTGATCATCAGGTTCGGGATCAGTCGCACAACATTGCGTGAGGCGCTCAAAACCCTGGAGGAAAATGGGTTGGTAGAGTCCCGGAAGAATGTAGGCTGGTTTGCCCGTCAGGTTGACCAGTCAAATATGACTCAAGCCCGGGAAATGGCCGGTCCGGCGCGGCAGGAAGAACGTTTGGCACGAAACGAGCCCCCGACCGGTCCAACTCGGGTGCCAATCGCACCCGAGAAACCGATCCATATCCCAAATTTAAGTAAAGACCGCCTTGGTACTTTTGATTTTATCTCCTGGTGGGACCGTGAGAAAGTTCAAAATGCGAAAGTAATGGTTGTTGGTGCAGGGGCGCTGGGAAATGAGGTGATCAAAAATCTTGCATTGATGGGAATTGGGAATATTTTTATTGTGGATTTTGACAAGATCGAAGCAGCCAACTTGAGCCGGTCGGTATTATTTCGTGAGACCGATAATAATCGCAGCAAAGCTGAGATTGCAGCCGCGCGGGCAAAATCGATCAACCCGGATGTGCATGTGCAGTATCTCAATGGGGACGTGACAACAAAGCTTGGTCTTGGAATTTTCCGCCGTATGGATGTGGTTATCGGGTGCCTGGATAACCGTGAAGCGAGGCTTGCCGTTAATCGTTTTTGTTATTGGATGAACAAGCCATGGGTGGATGGTGCGATCCAGGAATTACTTGGCCTTGTGCGGGTCTTCGTGCCGGGACAGGGCGCCTGTTACGAGTGCACGCTCACTGAGCAAGCCCTGCGAGATTTGTCGCTTCGATATTCCTGCCCATTGTTGGCGCGCCAAAATATATTGCTAGGTAAAGTGCCAACAACTCCAACCATCGCCTCGATCATTGGCGCAATGCAGTCCCAGGAAGCCTTAAAGTTAATCAATAATATGCCTGTTGAACCCGGCAAAGTCACTCATTTTAACGGGATGGTTAATGAGATGCATACGACCGCATATTCACCACGCGAAGATTGCGAATCGCACTGGATCTATGGTGATGTGACTGAACTACCGGCCCGTGCCGAGCGGACAACTCTTGACGATATCCTGCGGATCGCCTGCGCTGACCTTGGTCTTAACGCAGTGATCGAATTGGATCAGGAATTGGTGACGAAACTGGAGTGCAAGAACTGTCATACTGTGGAGGAAACTTTAAAACCCTTAAGCGACGTGACTTTTGAATCTGGTCACTGCCCAATATGCGGAGAGTTACGTGAAACCAGCATGACGCATTTGATCACAGGAGATGAAACATTTCTGCATCGGACATTGTCCAGTGTGGGTATACCACGACTGCATATTATCCGGGCCCAAAATGGTGTGGAATATCGTTTTTATGAATTAAGCGCCGACTTGCCGGAAACCTTACACTTCCGGGATTATGAATCAACAATAAAAAATGAGGATACCAAACAACAACGTATTCATATTAAGGACAAGTTCCAGATAAAAATTGCAAAAGAGGAATCTGTTCTTAAAGTTGTAAAAGATGAGCCTGTCCTCAAGGTTACAAAAGATACACCGGTTCTCAAAGTTCGAAGTGGACATATCCGTCTGCGAGACTAGGTGAGACTTAACGGAACTTGAAATGTCCAGTCATGCTGCCACTATGAGCAACTCTTATCCGCCCACGACCCGCCGGCGTCCCGTTTTTTTTCAAAAACTGGCGTTCACATTACTGTTTGTTCTGAGTATTGCGGGTTTTATGGCGTTGTTCAATCGCTACCAAAAGAATCTTTCTTCATTTTGGATGATGACCTTCGCTGTCCTGAGTATTGGGCTGGCTGCCGGGTCCGTTTCCCGGATTATTTTTTATCAGCGGTCGGGATATGTGCGGTTGTTTGCAATACTCCTTGATTTGCCGTTGGGAATGTTTTTATTAGGCGTGTTCACCAACTGGCAGATGGGAATTGGTCCGATTAATTTCTGGGTCAAAGGGATTATTCATCCAAGTGAACTGATCCAATTGGGTGGTGCATTTCTAATCGCATTCATTTGTCTGGAGGCTTGGTGGAAGCCCAATTCAAAAATAGAAGATCTGCCAAATACCCGAACTTCAGTAAACCGCAGGGAACAAGCACCCGCTGCGGCTTCAATACAATTGGCACAGATGAGATCGTCACAAATTCACACCCGGGAAAGTTTGGTATTCCCGCCCAAAAGAAATTCGCGTCCAAAGGTAGTAAAAACAAATAAGACCCGCAGCGGATCAATCGCCGCTGTAGATAAATTGGTGCTTACACACACTGGGCAGCCAGCCCGTTCAAAGCATAAGCGGCTGAGTAGTAAACCGATGTTAAAGATCTCATCTGTGGAAGAACATCGTTGTCCCTTTTGCCTTGAGGAAGTCAAGCTCAATGACCCGCGTGGAACCAAAGAGTGTGAAGTCTGTCATTCATTGCATCATGCAGATTGCTGGGCAATCACCGGTATGTGCCAGGTGCCCCATCTAAATTCATAACCGAGGAATTAATTATGCCTGATCTTAATATCACTATCGTTCTACCCAGTGGCGGGGCGCGAACCGCTGAAATACCCGACGATGTGTCCCTGCGTGAATTGATGCCCGAATTGATATCCCTGTTGGATCTTCCCACTGTGGGTCCGGATGGGCGGCCAATGGGGTACCGCTTGGACAGTAAGGCGCTTGGCCGGGAATTGAAGGAGAGCGAAACCCTGGCCGCGGCAGGCGTTCCAGAAAATGACCGCCTGATGCTTACCGCAGATATTACGGCGGGAGGAATTATCTCAGTTGCGGGAAGTCCGCGTATGCGGCGCCTGAAAGCTGATTATGAATTGCTGCAGGAACTAAATGCCCGTAGTGACCTAATTTCCTTCAAAGCGGTGGACGCCCGCCCTGGTGTGCCGCCGGAACGTTATATCATCACATTTACCTGTAAGAGTATTTCAAGTGTGGACCGATCGGGTAATCCGATTTATTCCAATCACCATCAAGTGGAAATCTACCTCCACAACCAGTATCCGCAGCGCTGGCCAGGAATGAAATGGATAACACCCATCTGGCATCCGAATATTAATCATTTGAATGGCACTGTCTGTATTGATGCAGCATGGTGGACGGCGAGTCGTTCACTGGACCGTCTAATTATTATGTTGGGCGAAATGCTGCAATGGAAGAACTTCCACGACGACCCCACAAAGCCGCCATTTCCCTGGGATGCAGAGGCAGCCCGATGGTCACGTGAGTATCGCAAGAAACACGCGAATGAATTCCCTGTGGATCATCGCGAATTACTACGGCCTGAACGAGTGAAGGTTAAACCCGTGGAATCAAAAGTAAAACCTGTCATTCGATTGAAGTAGGCAATTGCTGCGCGCAGAAAGCAAAAATTCATATAAGTACCAACTAGAAAAAAGGAGAAATACCATGTCTGATATACCTGTTACCCTCATACTCCCTTCCGGAGGCAGCCGTAATGCCGAGGTCCCCAGTGATGTTGTCGTGAAAGATTTGATCCCGGAACTGACCACATCCCTTGAACTTCCCACCACAGGCCCCGATGGCCGTCCCATGTCTTATCGTTTGGACAGTAAGGCTTTAGGCCGTGAATTGAAAGAGGAGGAAACACTTTCTCAAGCCGGGATCCCCCAAAATGATCGTTTAATGATGACCGCGGACGTTACCGCGGGGTAGTGTGTTTTGATTGGGCCGTTCAAGTTAAACAGAGCGGCCCAATCAATCCAGTTGAAAATGGAATCGTAAATGACAAACATTGCCGGTATTCGCATTTCTGCTCCAAACAGTGAAAGGCCAAGGATGGCTTGCATGCCCAGCGCGCGTTCGAAGCATTGGGCATCGCCTCACGAGTACAAGGGTGCGCGGCCGCTGGTTAAGGTATTTCTGTCCCAGTCTGCTTATTGCCGGATCAACCTGCATTCAACCAGTGAGATGGATGACGAAGTCGGCGGCGCATTGGTGGGATTATGGTGTCAGGACCGCGATTCCGATGAGCATTTTGTTGTTGTGCAACACATGCTGCCCGCCCGTCATACCAGACAGGGCAGTGTCTATCTTACCTTTACACAGGATACCATCGTGCAATTTCACGATGAATTAGAGACATACCATAGTGGTAAAAGGATCGTCGGCTGGTATCACACTCATCCGCGTATGGGAATATTTTTATCCCACTATGATACGTGGTTGCACAGTAACTTCTTTCCCGAGCCATGGCAGTTGGCCCTCGTGGTCGAGCCGCATACATCGACCGCCGGTTTCTTTATTCGCCGAGACGATGATACGCTTGACCCCACCCGTTATTTTGGCTTTCATGAGTTAAATGGCAATCTGGGAAGAAGCATGGTTGAGTGGAAAAACCTTCAAAGTGCCGATGAAGAGAGTGAAGGAGCCTAAACGATGAACAGACGAATGCGTACATATTTTTATGCAGTATTTGGCGCGATTGGCGGATTGATCGGCTGGCAGATGAGTGATTTCCTGGGTTTGTCTTTTATCACGAATCTCTACTTGAGTGAGGCCGTTGTCGGTGCGCTGATCGGTTTTATTATCGGTTTATGTATTGGTGTTGCCGAAGGGTTGCTGACCCAAAATATTGTTCAAACTGCCAGGGCGGGGTTGTTTAGCGCTTTTCTTGGCCTTGTCGCAGGAGCCATTGGATTGCCGTTGAGTGAGTACCTTTTTCAGGCAGTAGGGGCGGGTTTGATCGGACGGGTTCTAGGTTGGGGCGTATTTGGATTACTTCTTGGCCTTGCAGAAGGCGTTGTTGGCAAAAGCCAGGCATGGAAAGGTATGCTAGGTGGTTTGATTGGCGGTTTACTGGGAGGTGTTCTGCTCGAAAATGCACCTGCCTGGCTTGGAAATCCTGTAAGTGGAAAAGCTGCAGGGCTTGTTTTGCTTGGGGCTTCGGTAAGCGCATTTATCTCGCTTATTGTTGTCCTGCTCTCACGGGCATGGCTTGAAGTTGCTTCCGGAAAACTGAAAGGGACCGATTTTATCCTTGATAAATTCATGAAAGCAGGCGGCCCCGCAATTGCCATTGGAAGTTCCGCGCTTAAATCTGAAATCGTCCTGCCTGATCCTGACATTGCCCCCCAACATGCCATGATTACCGGAGACGGGATGCACTTTTCCCTCAAAGATATGAGCCTGGCAGGTACATATATAAACGGAAAAAAGATCGAACGCACACAATTGTCAAACGGACAAAAGATCCGAATGGGCAATACCGAAATGATTTATCATGAGAAGAGGTAACCATGCAAATGAAATGGATCCGCATCTTACTTAATCCCAGCCTACTTCTATTGCTGGTGCTTTCATCTGTTTCTACGGTTTTTGCGCAGGGTGATACACAGGTTCGTATTACACAGGTGGATAATTCAAAATTTCCAACTGTGACCGTTTATGTTTCAGTGACGAATTCAGCGGGCGAGCCTGTTGGAGTGGACCCTGCCGTAATCCAGATCTCTGAAAACGGAGAGGCAATGCAAATTATGGATGCACGCGGTGGGGGACGGGCAAACCAGGGCGGAGCCGAACCATTGACTACCATGCTGGTGATCGATATTTCCGGTAGCATGGATAAAAATAACAAGCTTTTAGCGGCAAAGGATGCCGCCAGGGCTTACGTAAATCAAATGCGTCCCGGGGATCAGGCTGGTTTGACGGCATTTGATACAAAGACATATTATGTTCAGGAGATCACAACAGATAATGTGGCATTAACCAACGCCATTGATAGCCTTAAAACTGGAGGCGATACATCCATGTTTGATGCCTTAGTGGAGGCGGAAAAAGCTTTGAATGGAGTTCCGGGCCGCAAGGCGGTCATTGTACTGGCTGATGGGTTGGATAACCATAGTCATAATACTGTCGACAGCGTGATCGAGCAGATAGGCCCAAGCGGGCTGACGATTTCAACTGTTGGTTTTGGTGATGCAAGCACTGCTTCACAGTCTGGGCTTGATGAGGGTGCGTTGAAGTCGCTGGCGTATAAAACAGGCGGCTTGTATAGCTTCGCTGCAGATGCTCAATCCCTGAGCGCTCTCTATCAACAGTATGGTCGTACTTTACAAAGTGAATACGCAATTACCTATACATCCCCTTTGACTTTGCGAGATGGCATTAATCGTAATCTGACTGTATCACTTTCGGGTATGGGAGTGAGTGTTAAGGCCAATTACAACCCAGGAGGGGTTTTGCCTGAAGTCAAAAGTACTTCCTGGCGTCTGTTTGGAATGATCCTGGCTGGGTTGCTGTTCCTGCTTTTTGTTCCGTTTTTGATAACACGCACAGGGTTATTCGCCGGCACGAAGCGAAAAGAGAAAGTGAAATTATCGGGGGCAAGCGTGAATGTGGCCGGAAGCAGCGCAGGCGCAAGTGGCAGAAAACCGCGTATAAAGATCAAGTAGATATTTCAAGCAACAAAAAAGACGGCTCTTGCGCGGGCCGTCTTTTTTGTTGCTTGGTTTTTTAGTTGTATCGTTCCACTTTGCGAATGACCATGACCACTTTGCCTTTGATCTCCAGCGCTTCATTCTTGTCAATGAAGATCGGCTCCATGGTGGGGTTGGCGGGCTGCAGACGATATTTATCTTTTTCCTTGAAGAAGAATTTGAGGGTTGTCTCGTTACGGTCGGAAAGCCAGACGGCTACCATATCGCCGTTACGCGCATCCTGGGTAGGCCTGAGAATAACAATATCACCGTCGTTGACCATGGCATCAATCATTGATTCACCCTGAACTTTGAGGGCAAATAAATCCTTGCCTTTTTCCTTGACAGGCATGAGAGACATGGCAACGTCAATAGAGTCTTCAGCGGTAAAGGCGTTGAAATCTGAGGAGGGGATGGGGATGGGTTCACCAGCTTGAATCACACCATATAAGGGGACGCGGAACAAGTCACCGAGGGGAGCAGAGTTGGTCAGCCGTACGCCCCGTGAGATTTTCCGGTCGCGTTCGATATTGCCTGATTTTTCAAGCTGGTCAAGATAGTAATTGACAACAGAAGTGGATGAAATATCGCATTCTTCGCCGATTTCACGAATTGACGGCGGGTGTTTATGTTCGCGCTGGTAACTCGCGATGAAATCAAGGATTTTCTGGTGGCGTTCGCCGAGACCTTTGCTTTTTCTAACCATCATCATTTTTAGCCTCCTGCCGGCGCTGCCGACATTCGCAAGCATTCTTCGCTCATTTGTGCTACGAATGATACTCGAACGCTTGTTCTGTGTCAAGGATTAGAATGATTTTAGAGTGGGTAAATAACTAGGTATAAAAAGGCCTTGGCGGGGGCTGATGGCGGAAATTGATCACGGTCATATTAGCTAATGTTGTGCTATTTACACGCTTACCTACCGAGTAGTGCCCCCACAACCTTTGGATCAAACCCAACAGGAAATTTTGTGTTTAAAGCATATACAGCTTCGGTCAGATTTGCCCGGTGCAGGATCGCACCATTTAAATTCGCGCCCACCAATATTGAATTCGTAAGATTAGCTTTGGTCAAATTGGCACGGATCAAATTGGCATTACTCAGGTTGGTTTTGTATAGGATAGCCTCACTTAGGTCTGCATCACCCAGGTTGGCATCGCTCAACTTGACAGTACTCAAATCAGCTCTGGTCAGATTGGCCTTGCTCAAATCGGCCCAGCGCAGATCAGCATCGTTTATTTTGGCATTGATCAGGTTTGTGTTGCTCAGGAATGCGCCGATCAGGTTAGCATACCTTAGGTCGGACTCGCTTAGGTCGGCATTAATCAGTTTGGCTCGGCTGAGGTCAGTTTTGCTCAGGTTGGACCTGAGCAGCGTGGCGCCACTCAAGTCTGCTTTGCTCAAGTCAGCACCGCGTAGATCGGCACCACTCAGATCAGCACCGCTTAAGTCGGCGCCGATCAACCTGGCATCAATCAGGTCGGCATCAACCAAGTCGACGCCACACAGTTTGGCCCCGCTTAAGTCGGCACTATTTAGATTCGATTTCCTCAAGTTGGCCCAACGCAAATCTGCGCCACGCAGTCTGGCACGGCGCAGATCTGCGTTGACCAAATCCGCATCGATCAGTTCAGCGCCGCGCAGGTCGGCATCGCTCAATGTGGCCCCGCTCAGTCTGGCGTCTATCAGGTCGGCTGCGATCAGTTCGGCACCACTCAGGTCGGCATTCACCAACCATAAAGGCTTTGGCTGGTCCAGTAATTGACGAAGCTCAGATATTGAAAATTGCATATTTTTACTTTCAGATATTTTACTTGAGTTTAGAGTAGCAAAGTAGCGCACAATAGATGTGCGATTGAGCTGAACCTTAGAAACTGAAAAGCAAATCGGCCAACGACAATTAGAATTACGCATCAACGACAACTAGAAATGCCCACGTAAAGGGACGCGGGAACGGCTACACTCTTCTGGAGAGGAGAGTCAATGACCGCAACCGACGCCCAAGTGAGGCTCATCATGAAAGAACGCAGCAATGGAAAAACGCAGGAACAAGCGGCAGTGAAAGCAAATATTGGCAGCTGCAAGACCGTGCGAAAGTATGAGCAATTGGACAAACTGCCAAGTGAGTTGAAACGAGCACGCGAATATCGAACGCGTGCGGACCCATTTGGAGCAGACTGGAGAGAAATAGAAAAGAAACTGGAGGAAGCGCCGGAGTTGGAGGCGAAAACCATCAAAGTCGCCGCGAACGGGACGGGACAAAATACCAGGAAGGACAATTGCGCACCCTGCAACGCCACATCAGCAACTGGCGCGTGTTGAACCGTCCGCAGGTACTGAGCTTGGATCAAGTACGTCAGCCAGGAGAAATCCTGCAAACCGACGGAACATGCATGAACGATCTAAAGGTCACGATCATGCAGGAAGTGTTTGAGCATATACTGATCCACAGTGTATTGCCATACTCGAACTGGGAGTGGGGGCGTGTGGTGCAAAGCGAGTCACTGCTGTCGATACGCCTGGGACTGCAAAGTAGGCTGATCAAACTTGGTTATGTGCCCAAAGCGCATCAAACCGATAACAGCACCGCAGCCACGCATAACCTGAGTCCGGCAGCGCGCGAGAAAAGCTCAGACGAGCGCGGCTTCAACGAGGAATACATGCAACTGCTGGCGCACTATGGAATGGAAGCACGCACCACGCATGTGGCGAGCCCAAATGAAAATGGGGATGTCGAATCCTCGAATGGCGGCTTGAAGCGAGCGGTGGAACAACATCTGTTGCTACGCAGCAGTCGTGACTTTGAAAGCATCGTTGCCTACGAAAAGTTTTTGTTTGGCATCATGGAAAAACGTAACGCAGCGCGACAGCAAAAACTGACAGAAGAAATATCCGTGATGAAACCGCTCATGGTCGATCCGTGGCCGCAGATGCGCGAACTCAATGCGCGCGTGGGTAACAACGGTCTGCTGCGCGTGGGCGCAAATGGTTATACCGTTCCGAGCGGCTTGAAAGGCAAGCGCGTCAATGTGCGAATTTATGAATGGCAGATCGAAGTCTGGTACGCCAACCAGTGCGTGGAAAGTATGCCGC